>NZ_JXQC01000003.1:0-322380 GCF_001305965.1 Erythrobacter sp. SG61-1L | reverse complement strand
CTCATCAGCGCGGAAACGCATGTGAAGGTGAACTGGGCCTTCGGCATCGACAAGAAGACCGGCCGCCCCATCGAGAACCCCGAAACCCGCTATGGCGTGGATCCGGTGCTGGTCTATCCCGGCCCCGGCGGCGCGCATAACTGGTTCCCCATGGCCTTCAGCCCGCGCACCAAGCTGGCCTATTTCCCCTCCTATCAGTCGGGCATGGTCTATGCGCTGGACCCGAACTTCAAGCCGCAGCCCTTCCGCTCCAATGCGGGCTGGGGCGGCTATACGGGCGAAGCCATGCAGAAGCGCATGAAGCTGATGGAACAGGCCAATGCGGACGAGAAGGCTTGGCTGACCGCCTATGACCCTGTGAGGCAGGCAATCGCCTGGCAGGTGCCCCTGCCCCGCCATGGCAATGGCGGCGTATTCGTCACCGCTTCCGATCTGGTCTTCGAAGGCACCACCAAACAGACCTTCGCCGCTTTCGATGCGAAGACTGGCAAGGTCTTGTGGGAATATCCGACGCAGAGCGCGCCCGTTTCCGGCGGGATCACCTATGAGCTGGATGGCGTGCAATATGTCGCCATCAATGCCGGCTGGGGCGGCGGTGCAGCGCAGATCGAGCGTGGCGCCGGCACGGAACTGCCCCGCGCCCCGGCCCGCCTGCTGGTGTTCAAACTGGGCGGAACGCAGCAACTCCCCCCGCTGGCCAAGGCAGAAGCGATCCCCAACCCGCCCCCGCTGCGCGCCAGCGAGGCATCGGTTGCACGCGGGGCAGAGCTGTTCGCCAATACCTGCGCCCTGTGCCACGGCGCCAATGCCAAGGGTGGCGTGAAGGATCTGCGCCACATGACCATGGAAACCCATGGCAAGTTCAACGACATCGTCCTGAAGGGGATTTATCAGGACAAGGGCATGGCCAGCTTCGCCGACATATTGAAGCCCGACGATGTCGAGGCGATCCACAATTACCTGATCGCCCGCGCCAATGAGGATTGGGGCGGCGATTGATCCCGCAACGCCGTGCCCCGGTGCAGCCATGCGCCGGGGCAGGCACTCCAGAGAGGCAAAGCGGCGGGACAGCCATCCCAAAAGCTGTATAGTGTTCCCGACTTCCGTTTACGAACCGGAGCGGCACCGGCTTGTTCGATCTGGCACTACCCTGGCTGAAACTCGCCATCTGCATGGCGCTGATCGGTTTCGCAGGCCCTGCCCTTGCAAAAAATGGCGATAGGATCGCCCAACTGACCGGCCTCTCCCGCTCCTGGATCGGCCTCATCCTCCTCGCTACCGCCACATCCTTGCCCGAACTGTTCACCGGGGTCAGTTCCGTCACCATAGCCGATGCGCCGAATATCGCCGTGGGCGATGCGCTGGGCAGCTGTGTGTTCAACCTGTTGATGCTCGTGCTGCTGGACGAGCTTTCGCGCAGCGAGCCTGTCTATCGCCGGATCGATCAGGGCCATATCCTGACGGCCGGGTTCGGCGTGATCATGATCGGCACGGTCGGTGCCGTCATCCTGCTCAATCACACCGGGCTGGACGTATCGCTCGGCCATGTCAGCATCTACACGCCCTTCCTGGTCTTCCTCTATCTGATCGCCATGCGATCCGCCTTCGATTACCAGAAGCGCGCTATTGCCGCGGCGCATGCAGAGGCATCACTGCCGGGGTTGACGCTGCGTCAGGCCGTGGCGCGCTATGCCGCAGCTTCAGCAATAGTGATCGCGGCCGGGATATGGCTGCCCTTCGTGGGCATCGAGATCGCCGAGACGATGGGCTGGCAAAGGACATTTGTCGGCACCTTGCTGATCGCCGCCACGACATCTGTTCCGGAACTGGTCGTCAGCATCAGCGCGCTGCGTATGGGCGCGGTGGACATGGCAATCGGCAATCTGCTGGGCAGCAATCTGTTCGATGTGCTGGTGCTGGCGATTGACGACATCGCCTATACCAAGGGGCCGTTGCTCTCATCGGTATCGGACGCACATGGCATCACGGTCTTCGCCGCCGTGATCATGTCGGGCATCTTCATTGTCGCCCTGCTGTTCAAGCCGCAGAGCCGCATCCATGGCACGGTGAGCTGGATCAGCCTTTCCCTGCTGCTGGCCTATCTGTTCAGCGCCTATGCGAGCTATCTGCTCGGCTCCTGAGCCTGTCGGCGGGGCCGGGCAGCTTCCGCTTCCCCGATATGCAGTAGCGAGACAGGCCTGCACGATGCCTGCTCCAGGTCGATAGCCGACCCGGCGCCCTCCCTTGACGCCACTGTCACGGCAGGCCGCGGCCCGCCCGTCGTTTCATCCTGCACGCCCCCTCCCCCTCTGCCCTGGCGAGCGGGGCCAGCACATGGCGCCGGAGCCGCATAGAAAAAGGGCGGGGGAAGGTTGCCCTTCCCCCGCCCCTTTCAAGGCATTCTGCCGAGAGGCTTAGTTGCCGACGATTGCGTTCACCGCATTGTTGCCGACCGCAGTGGCGGTGACAGCATTGTTGGTGACCGAGATCGCGCTGCCGGCGATGGCGCCGTAACCGCCGCTCACGCCGTAGGTCACGGTGGTGACAGTGGCGGTGACCGGGCCGGTGTTGGTCTGAACATTGCCCACCGCGACGGACGGGACATTGGTGTTCAGAGCAGCAACCGTGACCGAGTTGGTCGCGGTGTTGCCATAGGCAGCTGCCGAGACGGCATTGCCGATCACGCCAACCGTGGCGTTCGTGACAGCCGGATCGCCCAGGTCTGTGTTCAGAGCGACCACGTAGGTAGCCTGAGTGCTGGTGGCCGAGACGGCACCGCTGTTACCCTGAACGTTCAGCACGGCGGCACGAGCCGAAGTGGAAACGTTCGTCGGGTCAGTTACGGTGTACGCACCGGTGTTCGCCAGCAGGTCGATCTGACCGTAGTTGGCACCTGCCGAGTAGTTCAGCGCGTTGACAGCCGAGTTACCGCGAGCAAGCGAGCTGGTGGTGTTGCTGCCCAGGGTCACGCTGCTGCCGTTGAGGGCAGGAGCCGCCAGAACATCGTCACCAGCAAGGGTCACGCCCGCATTGGTGGTTGCCGAAGCATTCACGTCTGCACTGCTACCCTGGAAGTTGACGATACCCACGCTGGCACCAAGGCTGGAACCGGCGCTTGCATCGGCCACGTTCACCGCACGGTTGGCCGAAGCTTCCGCAGTGGTGGTGTTGCCGGTGATCGTCACCGAACCGTCAACAACGCCATCGGTCGAGAGATACGTACCGTCTTCGTTGTAGAGGATGGTCACAGCTTCCGCGATTGCGGTGGTGTTGGCGATCTGCTGGTTGAGCAGGATGTTGTCGCCACCGCCATACACGTCGCTGTCCACGTCGAGCAGGACATCCCGCGAGATGACGTTCGGATAGACGTTGGTGCCTTCGATGGTCAGGTTGTTGCTGACGTTGTTCACCACAGCCAGGGCCAGGTTCGAGTTGTCCGACATGCTGACGCTGGTGTTGTCCGAAGCAACCGGTGCGTAGATGTGAACATTCGACAGGGCCGAGACTTCCGAAGCGCCGAACTGGTTCGAAGCCAGCACTGCAGCCGCATCGGTGTTGGTGGCAGTCAGTTCAAGTGTGTTGGTTGCCGTATTGGCGACCGCACGCGAGCTCTGGCTGTTACCGTCAACCGTCAGGGTGGAGTCGTCGATCTCGGCGCCTTCCGTCATGTCGATGGCGAAAGTGCCATAGACAGTGCTGGTCAGCTCAGAGTCGCCGGCCATCTGAACGTTGGTGAGCATGTGATCACCATCGGCCGTCGTGTCGAACAGATCGGAAGTGGCAGTGCCCTGGAAGTGATCGCTGCCATCCGGAACCGAGTTGCCGGCGACCTTGACCGTGTTCGCTGCACTGTTGCCAGTGACCGAACCAGCGATCGAATTGCCTTCAACCGAGACGGTCGATGCAGACAGCGAGCTGTCCAGAGCGATCGTCACACCACCATTGTTCGGCGTACGCGGGGTTGCCGGAGTGTCGGCCGTGCCGGGGATCAGCGGAACGTTGAAGCCGGAAACGGTGAAAGTATCGTCGTTACCGACGCCATAACCGCCCGTCCCATTGTCAGTGTTCAGGCTGTTGAACGCAGTCGTATCGACAGTTCCGGTAAGCGTGATCGTGTTCCCACCAACGGTGGCACCGCTCACACCAGCGATGCTGTTCAGATAATCGACTTCACGCTGATTGAAAGTGCCCGAGAAGGTCACCGTGATCGAGCCAGTGATATCGATATTGTTGCCTGACGGGACAAAGGAACCAGCTGAGCTGCTGCCCGACATGCTGGCAGTGTAGCCCGGCGTATCCGGAGTGCCCGGAATGAACGGCGTGCCTTCCGAACCTTCGATCCCGATCAGAGCCTGGATATCAGCTTCCGTCTGCTGGAAGTTCACCAGTGCGCTGGTGGTGGCCAGCGTGTTGCCGCTCAGATCAATCAGGTTGTCCGCACGGTTGCCGGTGGCGCCCGCGGTCAGCAGGTTGTTGTTGCTCACCACTGAAGAGTCAGTGACTTCGTCTTGGATGTAGGTGACGACTTCAAGCGAATAGTCCGGAGCGACGACGCTATCCAGCAGCGAGGCGGTGATCGCACCACCGGCGGACTGGACGTTGTTCACGCTGAAGGAAGCATCCGTGCTGGCTTCAGCGCCATCGAGGATCGCGATGACTTCGGCCGAACCACGAATACCGTTCGGGTACGGGACCGCGTCAGCTTCGGTGTCGATGTTGGTCGAAGTAACGGTCAGACCGTTGCTGGCGCGGTTGCCGTAGGCGAGAGCCTGTCCGACGTTGCCCGAGGTCGAAACGCTCGACTGATCAAGGTAACCGTTGACTTCGGTTTCGGCCAGTTCGTCACCCGAAGCTTCGGCGTAGATCGACGATTCTTCGGTAACGGTCTGTGCGTTCGTGACATTCGCCACGGTGGCGAAGTCAGGCTGGCCAGCCACATCGTCTTCGGTAGCATTAAGCGTACCGACGTTGAGGACAGCCTGATTGTTCGAGTCAGTGCCGTAAGCGGCAGCGACAAGGGTGTTGCTGTCGGTTGTGATATTCGAACCGTTATAGGCGTCATCGTTGATTTCGGTATCGAACGGGCTGTCTTCGTCATAGCCGCGGGCAATGGACGAGATACCGGCCGAGACCGACTGGACATTCAGCACAGCGTAGGCTGCTTCAACATCCGGAGCGACGCTGAAATCGAGCGGGAACTCTTCGAGATAATCAACGGTGACGGTCGAAGCGACAGAGTCGACATCCGACAATACGGTTACGGTCTGCGCATCAACCGAGAGCGCGTTGCCGGCCGATGCGCCATAGGCGATCGAACGCTGCAGGTTGCCGTTGGTTTCGATCGAGCTGGCGTCAACGTCATCAGCTTCAGCATAGATCATCGAGTCGCTGTAGGCGGTGACGGTCGAAGCGTCGGCGACGATCTGCACGTTGGCGATGCCTGCACCGGTGCCGACAGTCGTGCCGGCGAGCGACAGGCCGTTGGAAGCGGAGTCGCCCAGGGCGATAGCTTCAACGGTGTTGCCATTGGCCGAAACCGAGCTGTTGATGGTTTCGTCAGCGCCCGAATCTGCGTAGATTTCGTTGCTTTCGACATTTGCTTCGACATTTGCGCTATACTGGCTCTGCAGGCTGGTGACGAGCACGTTGCCTTCAGCAGATACGTTACCGTCGGGGCCAGTGCCGCCCGTCAGGTTCACGCGATCGTCAGGCAGGCCAAGCGTAGTCGCTTCGAGCGCAACGTTCTGGCTCACCAGGTTGCCGTAAGCAGCCGCAGCCGAGCGGTTGCCGTCAACAGCCAGCGTGCTGTCTTCCATCAGGCCATCGTCATAACCGACGTCAGACGAAATGACCGATTCGTAATTGTTGCTCGACACATCGGTGTAGAGGTTGGTCTGCTGGTTCGAAACAGCGACCGTGCCGTTGAAATAGGCCGAACCATCACCCGACGCGAACGCGCTGCTGGCAGCGTTTCCGCGCGAAGTTGCGCTGATTTCGTTGCCTTCGACCGAAACAGAGCCGGTATCCAGCGCTTCAACGTCGGCGTAGATGTAGCTGTATTCGGCAGTCGCATCGACATTCAGACGATTGCCGTTCGAGGCGCCGACATTGCCCTGGCTGCTGTTGATCACAACGTCAGCTGCCACGGTGCCCGAAACGGTGCCCGAAGCGTAAGCCGTATCCGAAGTGGCAGTGGAAGCATTGCCTTCGAAAGACAGGCCATCGTCCAGAGTGATGCTGTTGCCGGCAACGCCGTTGCTGCCGAGCGCATCGTTACCCGAGGCGGTGGCGGTGAAGGCGTTGTTCGAAACGGACAGGCTGCCGTTCAGCGTGTTGGTGTTGTAGTCGTAGATGTAATCATACGCTTCGATCACGCCATAGATGTCGCCATCGTAATTATAGGCCTGGATGACGCCGTTGCCCGAGGTGTCCACGTTCGTCTGACCATTGCTCAGAACGAGGCTGCCTTCGAATTCCGGTGCACCACCCGACTGGACGTTGATAGCCGAAGTCGAGCTGTTGCCCTTGGCGTTGGCGGCGATGGTATTGTCTTCGACTGCAGGAGCAGAGGTGACGGTGTTGTCGTCTGTGCTCATCAGTTCCAGGTAGATGTTGTTATCAATGACGTCAGTGGTGATATTCGGATCACCATTGATCTGAATGGTGCTGGCAACCACGCTGCCTTCGGCGTTCAGCCATTCAGGCACGAGGCCGGAATCGATGCTGGAGCTGCCGGCAACGGTCGAGCTATAGGTGTTCGGCACGGTGCCTTCGAGGGTGGTGCTGCCGGAGTTGCCGGTTGCGCGACCTTCAATGTCATTGCCGGTTACAGCGACACTGCCGGTCTGGAAATTGTTGATCGAGACCGCGATGTCGTTGTCATAGATGTCGGTCGCGATGACGCCGGTGTTGGTTTCCAGGCCGAGCGAAGCCGAACCGTCCCAAAGGTCGTTTTCAAGCAGCGACAGATCGATTTCGTTGTCGAACGAGTTACCGATCGCAACGCCGAGAATGTCGTTACCATCGACCGTAACGGAAGAGGTCGTGGTGCCGGTTTCTTCCAGACCGACGCCGCCAGTGGTTCCATTGATCGTTGCAGTGATGGTCGCCACGTTGTCGAGCACGGCGCTGATCACGTCCTCGCCGCTCACGTTGGTGATCACGTCGCTGAGATCCGGCCCAACCGGCTGAACCACGGTATCGGCAGCCTGCGCGCCGGCTGCCATCATAGTGGCGACCATCGCAGTGCCAACCGTTGCCAGTAATTGGTTACGGCCCTTATCGGTAATCTTAGTCATCATATGCCCCTTTCAACAAAATCAACGAATCTGACCAAAGGCAGACCCACAATCGTTCAAACGAAATTCAAATTCCGAAATATTTCTTGTTAAAATTTCACGAACCCGAACGATTATCCCTGTTTCTTTTCAATTTCACTTCACAGCGCGTCAGCCGCCAATACGAAGCCTCACCAGTTCCTGCATGCCAGGACCATCGCGGTGGATCGAAGTATCCGAAGGTGCCGGGCGCCAGATGATGCTCACGGCCGCAGGAGCGATGCCCCGGCTCGCCAGCGCACTGGTAATCGCAGCAACGCGCTGATCGGACAGCGCATCGCGCTTGCCCGGATCGAAGTTTTCCGTGTCGCGCGAGACGAGCAGTACGTTCACGCCGCCCTGCTTCGCGGCAGCCGCAATCTGGTCGATACGCGAGAGCGCTTCACCGCCAAGCTGCGCAGAACCGAATTCGAATCCGATGCTGACGTCCGAACCGCTCGCGGAAGCAACCGCATTGCCGCCGCTGTTCACAGGCTGGCCGCCGGACTTCACCACCGGCGCCGGTGCACCGAAGCCGCTTGCAGGATTAGCTACAACGCGCAGCTTCTCTGCCGGAGTGACGGCAATGCGACCACCGACCTGCACAGCCTTGCAAGGCTCGTAATCGACATTCGTGACTGCGGAGATCAGGCGGACAACGCCTTCTTCCAGCGCGGCGCGAACACCCAGCTGCATCGGTTCCTGACCACGCGCACCGACATTGATGTCGAACAGATCATTGTCGAAGAAGCGGAAGACGTTGAAGCCGACTTCGTAGCCGGTGAACTGCTTGGCGAGACTGACCGTCTTCACCACTTCCAGCGTCCTGGTGTCGACGATACGAAGATCGATCGCCACCTGCTGGCTGTAGGTGCGACCCTTGCCGCCGATCTGGTTCACGCCGGCCTCGAACCCACCTGAGCGGATATCGTAGTTCACTTCAGTGATACCGCCGACGATGAAATAGTCAGACTGCTGGATGGTGCCGCCGAAATAGGGAATCCACGGAACCTTCTGCTTGCCATTAGGCCCGTCGAGATCATGGATTTCGCCATCGCCGAGCTGGCGACGGTCGGTATAACCCAGCTCGCGTTCCGCAATCGAGGGATCGAAGCGTTCCGCGATGCGCACTGCGCCCGAAAGCTTGCCCAGCGCCGAATAGACCATCAGCGCGCCGCCCTGCGTCAGGGCGTTACCTTCGTTCAGCGAATACTTGCCGGTAAAATCCTTCACGTCGCCCACGCCGACCACGACTGGCGCCATACCCGTGGAAGCCACATGATCCGCAAAGCAGGCCAGCACGCCTTCCATCGGCGTCACGTTGTCGCGAACCGGAGGACCAATGACGAGAGGGAGTTCACCCGGCGCAACCGACTGCGCTTCGGGAGTGGTACAACCGGCAAGCGTCACCGACACAGCCAGCACCGACACCAGAGACAAAGTCCGAAGACGCTTACCCCGCCCCACGGGAAGCCTGAAGCTCATGCTTGATCCTCTCTCAGTCTCAGTTCAGCACGTTTGCGAAATGACAAGCCGTGCTGCCATTGACGGTCGCGGTCTGATCGCCGCTGTTTGTCTGGGTTGAGTTCAGCGCCTGATTTGGCGAACCGCTCACATGGGCGGAAGTCGAACCATCGACCGAAGAACCGACGCTGCCGCTGTTGTTCTGATCGCTGTTCGTGTCCGTATCGCCACGCCAGCCGTCAATGTCGGTGGAATTGTTGTTGCCTGTCGAACTGGCCGTAGAACCGGACGTAGTCGGCGAGTTGGCAAGATTGGTATTCGTGCCTTCATTGCCCGTCGCGGTGGCCGCAACATTGCAATTGTACTGCCGATCAATGTTGGTGATGTAGGTCGGAGGAGCGTAATAACCGCTGCGCTTCTTCTCCATCAGGTCAAGAATGGCCGCCTGATTGACCTTGTCTGCAGTTGTCTGGAACTGCTAGGCGTAATTCTCGCCAACATTGTTCGCGCCAGCCGTAGAGCCAAGGCTCGCGAGCACGAACACACTCGAAAAAGCGAGTAGACGCTTCATGAAAACCCCCAAAACAACGCTCCAGCACTACTGCTCTTGCTCCACTTGCTAAGCCAAGTGAGGCGACGTGTGAACTGACAATTGGTGCGAACCGAAGGCTCGCATTAACCATGAAAGTTTACCAGAGGTCAAGCGTCGTGTTGACGCTTTTCCGCCAGTGAAACCGGAAAAAAACCAATTATCTCTTATTCTTGGAGACCCGTTGCGCTTCCCTTAGGCGCGAATTTGGACAGTTCCAAGTCGTTTCTCAGCGAAATTTTCACTGCCGACTCACCCCGCCTTTCACCACTGCCGGCAAGGCTGGACCCCGTAAAAACCCTGATTCAGGGTTACTTACGCGTTACTTTGCGTCCGAAAGCGCGATACCGCACTCGCGGCAGAATCGTGAGGATGCTTCGTAAAGTGTGCCGCAAGACCCACAGATGCCAGCCTCGCTCGGCGGAGCCGCCTCCACTTCCGGTTCAAACGCGCCTTCTTTCCTGGGAGGCTCGCCGAGCAGGCAATCGATGAGCGCAAGAACGTCTCCCGGTCGGGCAGAACGAAGCGACAGGGACGGCTCGCTATTCCCATCGGTGTCGCTCCACGCGCCGAGCAGGACACTGCCGGGGCCATGAAGCAGCATTATCTGATCGACGACGACGGCTTCGCCCGCACGGTGTGCCGTCTGTATGACCGTGATTGCACTGCGCGAGGCAAGCAAATCAGCCAGGGCAGCACCTTCCACCGTCAGGCTGCCACCAGGATAAGCATGCCCCTGTGCCACCAGCCCTTCCAGCCCGGCGGCCAAGGTTACTTCGTCGCACGCAGAGAGTAATTCCGGCCCGCCCGCAGCGATCGCAAAGCGCGACAGAAGCGAGCCCGGATCGGGCCGTGCATACTCCCGCGCGACAATCGCTTCCAGTTCACCAAGGGCAGCGGGCGCGGCCGCCCCTTCCCCGGCATCTTCACAGCCGTCGAGCCGGGCTTGCAGCCCGGCTTTCCTGGCCTTCTGGATTCGGGCAAGGAGATGGACGAGTTCGCGCTTGGGCAGGTCCATTGCCAGTTCCATCGCTGGATCGGGCAGGAACGTGACGCCCAGCACTTCGTCAACCAATGCCAGCGCCTGTTCGCGCTCGCCGATTATCGCCAAGTCCCAGCATTCCGGCTCAGGCCGGGCGAAGGCCACCCACTGCCCACCATCGCGGCTTGCCAGTCTTACCTCCAGCGCGGTGAAGCTGCCTTCTGCAATACAGAGGAAACGCATCGAAATGCCCGGCTGAGCCAATGTCTCGAATATAAGGCGCGCCGACGGATCGAGTTCTCCGTCCACCCCTGCCAGCACCTCTGGCAAAATCCCGCCGGCCCCGGGAAGACCGGAGAGGAAATCCGACAGCGCGGGAATTGCCCCAGCGGCGGCAAAGCCTTCAGACATTTGCGCCGGGGACAGCCGGAAGCGGCGAGGCTGCATTTCAGTGCGTCCCGTTCGCGCAGAGGAACTCGTTCTTCCAGCGCCGGAAACTCACCTCACCGGGCCTTGTCCTGCGAACCGGGAATTGATCCCCGTCCGCGTGGCGCTCCAGTCCGCCAGCAGCGCCATCGTGCAGGCGCAGGACATCCCTGAGGCTGACGAGCGAACCGCGCCACAGGCCGAGATCAAGCGCACCATCATCTGCCAAGTCGCCCGGCGCGACATCGAACATTTCCGCCAGCACGGTTCCTTCGATCACGAGGCCGGGCATGAAGTCCGCCGCGTGGCTGCCGCTGCGGCGGGCGAAACCGGCCCAGCCCTGATCGGCAGCAAACGGAGCCACCGTTGCCACCGGAATCAGTGCCTGCAATGCCGCTGCCGCCGCGCCGCGCCGGGCGCCGCACCACCAGCGGGATGCCTCGACAGTCGGGCTGCGCAGCTCCAGTTCCGGCAGATGCGGCAATTCCTCGTGCAGTTCGAGCACAAGCTGCCCACCGCAGGTGGTGCAGAAACGCACGCCTTCACGGTTCTCCGCTCCGCAAGTGCCGCAGCGCTGCATGAGTTTGCCTGTGCCCCTTTGCCCCATGTGCAGATCGCCCCATGTGAAAGCGAGTGCCTGCCCCGATCTGACCTGCGCTGTAAATCGCAAACCACATCACCGACAAGTCGCATCATGGCTGGAAATGGCCGGAGCGACCGGTTAGGCACCGCCCGGGGAAGGAGATGCAATGGGAATTTGTGCATCTTGCGGCAATACGATCCTGGCCAATGACCGCTTTTGCGGTGAATGCGGCGCACCGATTGCGGATGCGGCCGATCCGGTTCGCCTGCCCGCGCTGGTTAGCGCCCGGAGACGACGCCGGCGCATCCTGATCACGCTTGGCGTGATGACCGGCCTGATCGCGCTTGGTGGCGGCGCTTTCCTTTTGTTTGCGCAGCAATCCCGACAGGGCAAGGTAATCCGCATCGCCCTGGGCGACTTCGTGCCGGACTTTTCAGCCGAGCCAGAGCCGAGCGAAACGCCCACGCCCGACGCTAGCGAAACCCCGGACGCCACGGAAACGCCAAGCCCCGCCACAAGCGAAACACCAAGCGCAGCCCCCACCGCCGCCAGCGACGACCGCCCTGCCCTGCAGACGGCGATCATGCCAGGCAACTGGACCTTCACCACCGTGCTGACAAACGTGAGCAAGGTGGATGCATCGGACACCAGCTTCCAGCTCAACCGGCAGGGCCTTGGCCGCAGCGAGACATGGTCGCAATGCGTCAGCCCCGAAGTAGCTGCCCAGCCGCGTTCGACGGCGTTTCCCTTCCGCCCCTCCATGGGGTGTCGTCCCGGCAGCTATGCCATTGCGGGGGGATCGTATCGCGCAAGCATGACCTGCAACTTCCCGCAGAATGGCGGGGCCCGGCCGGTCGAGGCCAATGGCAGCTACACTGCCGATACGGCGGCGATCACGGCGCGGGTGCGCGTTCCCGCACAGGTAGTGAGCGGGGATTTCGCAAAAGTGCCCGAGGTCTATCTGGACTATCGCCTCACGGCAGCGCGGACCGGCCCCTGCAATTGACGGCGAACGCGGCAGGGCCAGACAGAGTCATCTTGCCCTCAAAAGCCCTCTTCGCCTAGCAGGTGCCCAACGACAGTTCGGGAGGGTTCTTCATGTTTCGCATCTTGACCGGCCGCAGCGCCATGGCGCTGGGCGTTTCGGCTTTTGCCGTGGCTGCTGGGACATTCTCGCTCGCGCCTAGCACACCTGCCGCTGAAACAACCTTCGAAAGCCAGACCCAGCAGGGCCACGAGGCCTATGCCAGCGATTGCGCGGCATGCCACGGCACCACCATGGACAATGGCGCCTTCGCCCCCGCGCTGAAGGGCGCGTCGTTCCAAGCCAAGTGGGGCGATGCCGGAGCGGACAAGCTGTATGATTATATTCGCAGCTCCATGCCGCCGGGCAACGCGGGCGGCCTGCCTGACGAAACTTATGCCGCCATCGTGGCCTCCATCCTTGCCGAAAACGGGGTCAAGCTGGACACGCCGCTGCGGCCCGATCCGGCGCAGTTGGCCAGCGTGATGGTGCCCAAGCCCGCCAATCCCGACGCGGCGGATTCCGGCTTCGGTGGCGTCACCACGCGGCGCCCGATTCCCGAATGGCCCGCAAAGCCTGACCGGTTCGCCAATTTCACTCCCGTCACCGATGCCATGCTGAACGCGCCTGCGGGCGAGAACTGGCTGGCATGGCGCGGCAGCCATACCGGGCAGGGCTTCTCCCCGCTGAAGCAAATCGACGCGGGCAATGTGCAGAACCTCACCGTCGCATGGGCGCAGTCGCTTCCGGCAGGCCCGAACATGGCCGAGCCGCTGGTGCGCGACGGGGTGATGTATGCCTATGGCTATGGCGACGAGGTCTTCGCCCTCGATGCCACCAATGGCGATCTGCTGTGGCGCTACAAGCGCCAGCATGCCACCCCGCCCGCCATCTCCAAGAAGACCATCTCGCTCTATGGCGACAAGGTGCTGCTGGCCACGGGCGACCTGCATATGGTGGCGCTGGATGCGCGCACCGGGCGACCGGTGTGGGACGTGGCGATCACCGACAAGCCCGGCTTCCGCATCCCCGGCGGGCCTCTCGCCGCCGATGGCGTAGTGATGATCGGCATGGCCACGCAGGAAGCGGGCGGCGGCCAGATCGACGGGTTCGACATAGAGACGGGCAAGCATTTGTGGACCTTCCACACCGTTGCCCGCCCCGGCACGCCTGCCGGGGATACGTGGAACGGCCTGCCGCTGGACAAGCGCCATGGCGGCTCGGTCTGGACTTCCGGTTCCTACGACGCGGAAAACAAGCTGGCCCTGTGGGGCGTCGCCCAGACTTACGACACTGCCCCGCTGCGCGATCGCAAGCCGGGCATGAACAATGACGGCCTCTATAACGACGCCACTCTGGCGCTGAACCCGCGCACGGGCGAGTTGGTCTGGTATTTCCAGCACATGAAGAACGACCAGTGGGATCTCGACTGGGTGTTCGACCGGGTGATCGGCACGCTGGAACGAGGCGGCAAGCAACAGCGCGTAGTGATGACGGCGGGCAAGATCGGCCTGTTCGACACGGTGGACGCCAAGACCGGCAAGTACCTCTCCACACTGGACATGGGCATTCAGGATATCGTGACCAAGGTCGATCCCAAGACGGGCGACAAGATCTACGATCCCGCGAAAATCCCCGATGGCGGCGCGCCCTTCTTCGCCTGCCCCAATGGCGGCGGCGGCCGTAACTGGAGCCCCACGGCCTTCAATCAGGGCACCGGCCATCTGTTCGTGAACGCGCGGGATGTCTGCATGGACATCGTGCCCGCCAAGCCCGGCTTCCTGACCACGGGCATCAACATGCGCTATGCCCCGCCGGAAAACAGCGACGGGCGCTATGGCATGCTTCAGGCGCTCGACATGCAGAACCAGAAGATCGCCTGGACCGTGCACCAGCGCGCGCCCTATTCGATGGGTGTGCTGGCAACGGCAGGCGGGTTGCTGTTCACCGGATCGGTCGACCGCCAGTTCATCGCCTACGATCAGGGCAGCGGAAAGGTGCTGTGGCGCACGGGCGTGACGGACGTGCCCAATGCCTCGCCCATTTCCTATTCGGTGGACGGCAAGCAATATATCGCCATCGTCACCGGGCGCGGCAATCCGCTGTCCTTCGGCCTCGGCGCGCTGACGCCGGAAATCCAGATGCCGCCGGTCAACAGCTCGGCGATCTATGTCTACGCCCTTCCCGAACAGGAGAAGTAAGCCCCATGTCCCGCCCCCCGCTTCCGCCCTTTACCGAGGAAAGTGCCCGCCAGAAGGTGCGGCTGGCCGAAGATGGCTGGAACAGCCGCGATGCCGCCAAGGTGGCGCTGGCCTATACCGAAGACACCGCCTGGCGAAACCGCGTGGAATTTCCGCGCGGGCGGGATCAGGCGGAGGCCTTCCTTGCCCGCAAATGGGCGAAGGAACTGGATTACCGGCTGATCAAGGAATTGTGGGCCTTCACCGGCAATCGCATCGCGGTGCGCTATGCCTATGAATATCACGACGACAGCGGCAACTGGTTCCGCGCCTATGGCAACGAGAACTGGGAATTCGACGCGGACGGCCTGATGAGCAATCGCCACGCCAGCATCAACGAAATGCCTATCCGCGAGGAAGACCGCCTGTTCCACTGGCCGCTGGGCCGCAGGCCGGACGATCATCCCGGGCTTTCGGAACTGGGGCTGTAAGAGCGCCTTTTTCGTCGTCCCGGACTTGATCCGGAACCGCTGCGATCCGGGCGCCAAGACGCCAGCGATCCCGGCCTCCGCCGGGATGACGCCCCTTCCTTTCGTCATTGCGAGCGCAGCGACGCAATCCACTGCCTCCGCGCAGGCTCTGGATTGCTTCGGAACCTTCGGCTCCTCGCAATGACGAAGTAGGCAGACACACCCATCCTCCGCTGGCGAATGCGGAATAACGCCGGAAGGGAAAACCAGTCGGACGGGTCCGGGCCGGTGTTTCGGGGCGCCCGCATGGGAGCCCGGTGACGCGGTTTTGTCTGCGAATGGCGGGTAAAGTCCGCGAGAACTCACCGCTCGGCCCTTTCCGGCTCAGACGGGGGCAGCGAAGGGCTCGCAAGTGAGCCGCCCCCGGCGCTACCCGCGCAGCCCGCGCCGTGACATTCGGCGAGAGCCGGCGCCTGTGCCGGCAGAAGGTGCGGACGCTTCCGTGAAAGGCGAGGGAGGCGTTGCTATCCGCCTGACCTCACCCGGCTCACCCGAAACGCCGGCCCGGAAACGGAGGAACCAAGAGCGAAGCGCAAAGCACCCCCGACCCGCCGCTGGAGCCAGTTGGTTACTGGCGGGCGAGTACATAGCCAATATGGTTCGTTTTGTCAAGATAGGGAACCGCATTGTTCAATCTCTCGTCATGCTGAACTCGTTTCAGCATCCATTCTTCCCCACGAACTGCCACTCGATCCGGATAAATGGATCCTGAGACGAGCTCAGGATGACGATGAAGATAACGCGGAGGTCACCACCTGCGCCGAAACCTCCACCCCAAGAGCCCTCAAACCACCAGCCACAAAGCCGCGTAACCGCCCAACTGCCCATCCTCACCCGGATTGAGCGACAGCAGCGGCTGCCCGCCCGGTTCAATGCCATCCAGCTCCGCCAGATCGACCGGCTCGGGCGAGAAATTGTAGATGCAGCGCACAAGCTGCCCATCCGCTTCCCGCTCGAAGGAAAGCACATTGCCTGCCGCGATGCAGCCGCCGAAACTGCCGTGATGCAGTGCCGGATGGGCCTTGCGCAGGGCAAGCAGCTGGCGGGTGAGGTTGAGGATGGAATCCCCGTCCTGTTCCTGCACATCCACCGCGCGTTCCAGATTGGGGGCGGATAGCGGCAGCCAGGGGGTGCCGCTGGTAAAGCCGCCCTGCTCTGCCCCGGCGATCCACGGCATCGGCGTGCGTGCGCCGTCGCGGGAAAGGGTGAGCGGCCAGTTGGCGATTGCCTCCGGGTCTTGCAGCAGGTGGAAGGGGATTTCGTCCTGTTCCAGCCCCAGTTCCTCCCCCTGATAGAGGATGATATCTCCCCGCAGCGAGGCGAGCAGGGCCAACTTCATCCGGGCGAAGTGGTCCATGTCCACCATGGCGCACCAGCGCGATACAGCGCGTGGCGCGTCGTGGTTTTCGAAGGCCCAGCTCGGCCAGCCTTCGGCCAGCCCGTCTTCGCCGGGCAGGCCCTGCCACTGCGCCATGGCATCGGCCACCAGCGCGGGAGTGAGCGCGGGGGAATAGAGGAAGTTGAAGCCATAGGCACTGTTCAGCCGGTGATCGCCCGCGGTGAAGGCCTTCATCTCGATCTCGGACTTTTCCCCGCCCACTTCAGCCATGGTGAAGATCGCGCCGTAATCGTCACAAAGGCCGCGGATACGTTCGATGAAGCCCACGATCCCCGGCTGGGACTGGCTGTGGATTTTCAACTGGTAATCGAATGGCCGGTTGAACTGCCTGCCGTCATGCGGGGCAGGCGGATTATCGCGCAATTGCGGATCGTGCATCGAATGGTTCAGCGCATCCAGCCGGAAGCCGTCAACCCCACGTTCCAACCAGAAACGCGCCACGCCCAGCAAGGCATCCTGCACCTGCGGATTATGCACGTTAAGCTGCGGCTGTTCTTTCAGGAAAGTGTGCATGTAATATTGGCGACGGCGGCCGTCCCATGTCCATGCCGGGCCGCCGAACACCGATTGCCAGTTGCAGGGCGGCGTCCCGTCTTCGTTGGGATCGGCCCAGACATACCAGTCCGACCTGGGATTTTCGACGGCGGAGCGGCTTTCGGCGAACCACGGATGCAGGTCCGACGTATGGGCATAGACCTGGTCGATCAGCACGCGCAGCCCGTGCGCATGGGCCACCTCAACCACCCGGTCGAAATCTCCCAGCGTGCCGAACACCGGATCAACATCGCAGAAATCGGCCACATCATAGCCGAAATCGCGCATGGGCGAGGTGAAGAAGGGCGAAATCCAGATGGCATCCACGCCCAGCGAGGCGATGTGGCCCATGTTGCGCGCGATCCCGGCAAGATCGCCCACCCCGTCTCCATTCGTGTCCAGAAAGCTGCGGGGATAGATCTGGTAGATCGCGGCCCCGCGCCACCAGGGAAGATCAGGGTTCCGGTCGGCTTCGGTCATCAATGCCCCACAAGATTACTGTGCAGTGCAGCATAAGCAAAAATTCGTGTCAGGGCAGTGGCCTTGCAACGGTGGACGAATTTTATTCCCTACGCTGCGGCAAGTGCTTGCGGGCGGGTGCCGGAATGGCTTAGGCGATGAGTTGAGGAGCTACGGAGGAAGAGTCGTCGGCGGTCTCGCGGCAACGCGGTGCCAGCCGGCCGGTGCAACCGTATTTCGGAGCCTGCCGTCCGTGCCATCCACACCCAGCGAAAAGACCCGGGAAATCGACGCCAACCTGATCGACGTGCTGCGCCACCGCGTAGGCAAGGACGAGCGTGCCGCCAAGCAGCATGACTGGTTCACGGCCACGGTGCTCGCCCTGCGCGATGAAGTCATTGACAGGTGGATGGAATCCACCCGCCAGACTTACGATGCTAAGGGCAAGCGCGTCTATTATCTCAGCCTCGAATTCCTGATCGGCCGCCTGCTGCGCGATGCCCTGTCCAACATGGGGCTGACGCGGGAGATGGAACAGGCCCTGCGCAATCACGGGCTGGACCTTGCCGCCATCGAAAGCCTGGAGCCCGATGCGGCGCTGGGCAATGGCGGGCTTGGCCGCCTGGCCGCCTGTTTCATGGAGAGCCTCGCCAGCCTGGACATCCCGGCATATGGCTATGGCATCCGTTATGTGAACGGCATGTTCCGTCAGGCATTGAAGGATGGCTGGCAGGTCGAACTGCCGGAAACCTGGCTGAGCCACGGAAATCCCTGGGAATTCGACCGGCGGGAAAGCGCCTATCTGATCGGCTTCGGCGGCGAAGTGGTGGCCGAAGGCGATGTAGCGGTGTGGAAGCCTGCCGAACATGTCGAAGCTTCTGCCGTCGATACGCCGGTGGTGGGCTGGCGCGGCAAGCGGGTGAACACCCTGCGCCTGTGGACGGCCAATTCGCTCGACCCGATCGACCTTGGCGCCTTCAATTCGGGTGACCATTTCGGCGCGCTCGAATCCAACCTGCGGGCCGACAGCCTTGTGCGCGTGCTCTATCCGGCGGATTCCAGCCCCGCCGGGCAGGAACTGCGCCTGCGGCAGGAATATTTCTTCACCTCCGCCTCCATCCAGGACATCGTGCGCCGCCACGTCCAATATCAGGGCGATGTGCGCACCCTGCCCGATCACGCGGCGATCCAGCTGAACGATACGCACCCTGCCGTTGCCGTGCCGGAACTGATGCGCCTGCTGGTGGATCAGCACGGGCTGGAATTCGACGAAGCGTGGGACGTAACCTGCCGCACTGTCGCCTATACCAACCACACTCTGCTGCCCGAGGCGCTGGAGGCATGGCCCCTACCTCTGTTCGAGCGGTTGCTGCCACGGCACATGCAGATCGTCTATGCGATCAACAGCCGCGTGCTGCGCGAAGCCCGCAAGAAGGGGCTGGACGATGCGGCGATCTCCGCCATCTCGCTGATCGACGAAACCAACGGCCGCCGCGTGCGCATGGCGAACCTGGCCTTTGCCGGGGCGCATAGTGTGAACGGCGTGGCCGCGCTGCATACGGAACTGATGAAGACCACCGTCTTCGCCGATCTGCACAAGCTCTATCCCGGCAAGATCAACAACAAGACCAATGGCGTCACCCCGCGCCGCTGGCTGCAGCAATGCAATACCGGGCTGGTTTCCGTGCTGAAGGACGCCATCGGCGATGGCTTCCTGGACGATACGGAAAAGCTGGCCGATCTGAACAAGCTGGCCGCCGATCCCCAGCTGGGCGAACGGATCGCGGAAGTGAAGCGCGCCAACAAGGTGGCGCTGGCCGCGCGGGTGAAGGAACTCACCGGCATCCGCCTCAATCCCGATGCATTGTTCGACGTGCAGGTGAAGCGCATCCACGAATACAAGCGCCAGCTGCTCAATCTGGTGGAGACCGTGGCGCTCTACGATCAGATCCGCAGCCATCCCGAACAGGACTGGGTGCCGCGCGTGAAGATCTTCGGCGGCAAGGCGGCGGCGAGCTATCACAATGCCAAGCTGGTCATCAAACTGGCCAATGACATTGCCCGGCGCGTCAATGCCGATCCGGCAGTGGGCGGTTTGCTGAAGGTCGTGTTCGTGCCGAACTACAATGTCAGCCTGGCCGAACAGATCATTCCGGCGGCGGACCTTTCGGAACAGATTTCCACGGCCGGCATGGAAGCATCCGGCACCGGCAACATGAAATTCGCCCTCAACGGCGCGCTGACCATCGGCACGCTGGACGGCGCGAATATCGAGATCAAGGACCGGGTGGGCGACGAGAACATCGTGATCTTCGGCCTGACGGCGGAAGAAGTCGCGGAAAAGCGGGCCAATGGCTATGTCCCGCGCGAAGTGATCGAAGGTTCGCGCGAGCTGCATCAGGCCGTTAATTGCATTGCCTCGGGCGTGTTCTCTCCCGACGATCCGACCCGCTATGCCGATCTGATGCGCGGGCTTTACGACCATGACTGGTTCATGGTCGCCGCCGATTTCGATGCCTATCACTCGGCCCAGCGCGGCGTCGACCGCATGTGGGAAGATCAAGCGGGCTGGCGCGAGAAGGCAATCCGGAATATCGCCAATGTCGGCTGGTTCTCTTCGGACCGGACCATCGGCGAATACGCCCGGGAGATCTGGGGAGTCCTGTGAAGCCATCCAAATCCGCAATTTCCGCGCTTCTCGATGGCACGCACTCGGACCCGTTTTCGCTGTTAGGCCCCCATGCGGGGCCGGAAGGAACCTTCGCCCGGGCGATTCTGCCCGGCGCGGAGGAAGTGAGTGCCTTCAGCCTGAAGGGCGGTGCCCTGGGCAAGATGGCCTGCACCGATCCGCGCGGGCTGTTCGAAGGCAAGCTGCGGGGCCAGCCCAAGCCGGTGAAATATCGCTGCCGCGGCGGCGGGCACGAATGGTGGGTGACGGACGCCTATGCCTTCGGCCCGGTGCTCGGCCCGGTGGACGATTTCCTGATCGCGCAGGGAACGCATTACCGCCTGTTCGACAAGATGGGCGCCCATTGCATCACCCATGAAGGCGCCGAAGGCGTGCACTTCGCCGTCTGGGCACCCAATGCCCGGCAGGTGAGCGTGGTGGGCGATTTCAACGACTGGAACCCTGCCCGCCACCCCATGCGCAACCGCAAGGACATTGGCGTATGGGAAATCTTCGTGCCGGATATCGGCGCGGGCCGCGCCTATAAATACCGCATCGTCGGGCCGGACGGCACGGTGCAACCGCTCAAGGCCGATCCCTATGCCTTCGCGTCGGAACTGCGCCCCAAGACCGCGTCGCTCACTGCCGATCCGGTGAAGCACGACTGGGGCGACGATGCACACCGGCGGCACTGGTCATCCGTCGATCCCCGGCGCGAAGCGATCTCGATCTACGAAGTTCACCCCGGATCGTGGCAAAGGAACGAGCATGGCTGGTTCCTGAGCTGGGATGAAATGGCCGAGCGGCTGATCCCCTATGTGGTCGACATGGGCTTCACTCATATCGAATTCCTGCCGGTATCCGAACATCCCTACGATCCCAGCTGGGGTTACCAGACCACCGGGCTTTATGCCCCATCCGCCCGTTTCGGCGGGCCGGACGGCTTCGCTCGCTTCGTGGACGGCGCCCACCGCGCCGGGATCGGTGTGCTGATCGACTGGGTGCCCGCCCACTTCCCCACAGACGAGCACGGCCTCGCCCGCTTCGACGGCACGGCGCTCTATGAACATGAAGACCCGCGCCTTGGCTTCCATCCTGACTGGAACACGGCGATCTACAATTTCGGGCGGCGGGAGGTTTCCAGCTTCCTCGTCAACAACGCGCTGTTCTGGGCGGAACGCTATCACGTCGACGGGCTGCGCGTGGATGCCGTCGCCTCCATGCTCTACCGCGACTATTCGCGCGAGGCCGGGGAATGGATTCCCAACAAGGAAGGCGGGCGCGAAAACTGGGAGGCAGTGGAATTCCTGCGCCAGATGAACCGCGCCGTCTATGGCAGCCAGCCCGGCACGATCACCATTGCCGAGGAAAGCACGGCATGGCCCGGCGTGAGCCTGCCTGCCTATGACGATGGCCCGCGCGAGAACCTCGGCTTCGGCTTCAAGTGGAACATGGGCTTCATGCACGACACATTGCGCTACATGGGGCGCGAACCGGTGCACCGGAAGTTCCATCACGAGGACATCACTTTCGGCCTGATGTATGCCTTTGCCGAGAATTTCGTCCTGCCGCTGAGCCATGACGAAGTGGTCCACGGCAAGGGATCGCTGCTGAACAAGATGAGCGGCGACGATTGGCAGCAATTCGCCAATCTGCGCGCCTATTACACCTTCATGTGGGGCTATCCGGGCAAGAAGCTGCTGTTCATGGGGCAGGAATTCGCCCAGCGCCGCGAATGGAGCGAAGAACGCGCGCTCGACTGGGATCTGCTGGATGCACCGTCCCACGAAGGGGTACGCCGCCTGCTGCGCGATCTCAACCGGCTCTATCGCACGCGCGGCGCGCTGCATGCGCGCGATTGCGAAGGCGACGGCTTCGAATGGCTGGTGGCGGACGATGCCGGGGCATCGGTGTTCGCCTGGCTGCGCAAGGCACCCGATGCGGCGCCCGTGGCAGTGATCAGCAACATGACACCGACGCTGCATGACCATTACCGCCTGCCCCTGCCGATCGACGGGGTCTGGCGCGAAGTGCTGAACAGCGATGCCGAATATTACGGCGGCAGCGGCAAGGGCAACAAGGGGCAGGTTGTGGCGGAAAATGGGGCGGCGCATGTCATATTGCCGCCGCTTGCCACGATCATGCTCGAATATGCGGGAAAGGACTGAGCAGGTAAGACGATGAGGGATCTCTCCGGACAACCTCTGGCGCGTGACGCCATGGCCTATGTGCTGGCAGGCGGCCGCGGCAGCCGCCTGAAGGAACTGACCGATAACCGCGCCAAGCCCGCGGTCTATTTCGGCGGCATGAGCCGTATCGTGGATTTCGCGCTGTCCAACGCGATCAATTCAGGCATCCGCCGCATCGGCGTGGCCACGCAATACAAGGCCCATTCGCTGATCCGCCACATGCAGCGCGCATGGAACTTCATGCGGCCGGAACGAAACGAAAGCTTCGACATCCTGCCCGCATCCCAGCGTATCGACGAGCTGCACTGGTATGAAGGCACCGCCGACGCGGTCTATCAGAACATCGACATCATCGAAGCCCACGCCCCCAAATATATGGTCATTCTGGCAGGCGATCACATCTACAAGATGGATTACGAACTGATGCTGCGCCAGCACGTCAATTCGGGCGCCGATGTCACCGTGGGCTGTCTGGTCGTGCCGCGCAAGGATGCCACCGGCTTCGGCGTGATGAAGGTGGACGAGAACAGCACGATCACCGAATTCGTCGAAAAACCCGCCGATCCCCCGGCCATTCCGGGCGATCCGGATCACGCGCTGGCATCCATGGGCATTTATGTGTTCGACACGGAATTCCTGTTCGACCAGCTGCGCCGCGATGCTGCCGATCCCAATTCTTCGCGCGATTTCGGCGGGGACGTGATCCCCTACATCGTGAAGCACGGCAAGGCAGTGGCCCACCGCTTTACCGACAGCTGCATCCGCGCCGCCGAGGAAATCGAGGAATATTGGCGCGATGTCGGCACGCTGGATGCCTATTTCGAGGCCAATCTGGACCTGACCGACACAGTGCCCAAGCTCAACATGTATGACCGGGAATGGCCGATCTGGACCGACCAGATCGTGGCCGCCCCGGCCAAGTTCGTGCATGATCAGGATGGGCGGCGCGGCCATGCCATTTCCTCGCTCATCAGCCAGGATTGCATCGTCTCGGGCGCGCTGGCCAAGCGCAGCCTGCTGTTCACCGGCGTGAAGATGGGCAGCTTCTCCAGCGTGGATGAGGCCGTGATCCTGCCCTATTGCAACATCGGCCGGGGCGCCCGCCTTTCGCGCGTGATCATCGATTCCGGTGTGCGCATTCCTGAAAAGCTGGTGGTGGGCGAAGATCCTGAACTGGATGCGCGCCGTTTCCGCCGCACCGAAAACGGCGTATGCCTGATCACCAAGCAGATGATTGCCGCGCTGAAGGACTGATGCCGCTACCCGTCCTTTCTCTCTCGTCGGAAGCCGTCCCGCTGATCAAGACCGGCGGGCTGGCCGATGTGGCGGGCGCCCTGCCCGCCGCGGTGGAGCCGCATGGCGTGGCCATGACCACCATGCTGCCCGGCTATCCCAAGGTGCTGGCCGGGCTGAAGCGCGCGCGTGAGGTCCATCGGTGGGACAGCCTGCTGGGCGAACCGGCCCGGCTGCTTTCGGCAAAGCTGGGCACGCATCCGCTGCTGGTGCTGGACGCGCCGGGCTATTTTAGCCGTGACGGCAGCCCCTATTCCGATCCGAACGGCAAGGATTGGGGCGACAATTGGCGGCGCTTCGCTGCCTTTGGCCGGGCTGCAGCCGATGTGGCGGGTGGCGCGGTAAAGGGCAAGCGCTTCGCCGTGCTTCATGCGCATGACTGGCAGGCCGCCATGGCCATCGCCTATCTGCGCTTCGCCCCCTTCGAAGGGCACAATGTGCCCAGCGTGATGACTATCCATAACATGGCCTTCCAGGGCTATTTCCCGCCGTCGATCTTCGGCGGGCTGGGCCTGCCGCAGGCCGCATGGTCCATCGACGGGGTGGAAAGCTATGCCGGGGTAGGCTTCCTCAAGGCCGGGCTGCAACTGGCAGACCGGGTGACGACCGTCAGCCCCAGCTATGCCGCCGAAATCCGCATGAGCGAATTCGGCATGGGGCTGGAAGGCCTCGTCGCCAGCCGGGGGGACCGGGTGAGCGGCATCCTCAACGGCATCGACAGCGAGGAATGGAACCCGGAAACGGACCCGGCCCTTTCTTCAAACTTCACTGCAAAAACAATTTCCAAGCGCTTGAAAAACAAGCGCGTACTGGAAACGGAATTCGGGCTGGAAATGGATGACGGCCCGCTGTTCATCGCCATCAGCCGCCTCACCTGGCAGAAGGGCATGGATGTGCTGCCCGAGATTGCCGACCATCTGGTGGGCAATGGCGCAAGACTGGCTCTGCTCGGATCGGGCGACAAGGCCATCGAACAGGCGCTGCACAAGGCGGCGGCGCGCCATCCCGGCCGCATCGCCATCCGCATCGGCTATGACGAAGCGCTTTCCCACCGGATGCAGGGCGGTGGCGACGCGATCCTGATCCCCAGCCGTTTCGAGCCTTGCGGCCTCACTCAGCTTTACGGCCTCGCCTATGGCTGCGTGCCGGTAGTGGCCCGCACGGGCGGGCTGGCCGATACGGTGATCGACGCCAATGTCGCCGCGCTGACCCAAGGCGTAGCCACCGGCGTGCAGTTCGGCGGGGTGCATTATCACCCCATGGCCACCGCGATCAGCCGCACGATAGAGCTTTATCGCAACCGGGCCGAATGGCAGCGGCTGCAGAAGAACGGCATGGCCTGCGATTTCTCGTGGAAGCGCAGCGGCGCGGCCTATGCCGCCCTGTACCGCCAGTTGACGGAAGGCTGAGCATGACGGCGATCTCGATCCCCACCACTCCCTTCGAAGGGCAGAAGCCCGGCACGTCCGGCCTGCGCAAGAAGGTGCGGGTGTTCCAGCAACCCAATTATGCCGAAAACTTCATCCAGTCCGTGTTCGACGCGGTCCAGCCGGAGGCAGGATCGACGCTGGTAATCGGGGGCGACGGGCGCTTCCATAATCGCACGGTGATCCAGCAGGCGATCCGCATCGCCGCCGCGAACGGCTATGGCCGTGTGCTGGTGGGCAAAGGCGGCATCCTGTCCACCCCGGCCGCCAGCCATGTGATCCGCAAATATGGTGCCAGCGGCGGGCTGATCCTGTCTGCCAGCCACAATCCCGGCGGGCCGGACGAGGATTTCGGGATCAAATACAACATCGCCAATGGCGGCCCCGCGCCGGAGAGCGTGACCGAGGCGATCTTTGCCCGCACTGCCACGATTGACCGCTGGCTGAGTGTGGACGCGCCCGATGTCGATCTCGACACTCTGGGCACGGCGCAGGTCGCGGGCATGGCCGTGGAAGTAATCGACCCGGTCAGCGATTATGCCGACCTGATGGAAAGCCTGTTCGATTTCGCCGCCATCCGCGCGGCGGTGGCAGAAGGCTTCACCATGGCCTTCGACGCCATGCATGCCGTGACCGGGCCTTACGCCCATGAAATCCTGGAAAACCGGCTCGGCTTCCCTGCAGGCACTGTCCATAACGGCACCCCGCTGGAGGATTTCGGCGGGCATCATCCCGATCCGAACCTCGTCCATGCCAAGGTCCTCTACGATCTGATGATGAGCACGGATGCCCCGCCCTTCGGCGCGGCTTCCGATGGCGACGGGGATCGCAACCTCATCATCGGCAAGCACTGCTTCGTAACTCCTTCGGATTCGCTGGCCATGCTGGCGGCCAATGCCCACCTCGCCCCGGCCTATGCGAGCGGCTTGAAAGGCATTGCCCGTTCCATGCCCACCAGCGCCGCGGCGGACCGGGTGGCGGCTGCGCTGGGCATTGCCTTCTATGAAACGCCCACTGGCTGGAAGTTCTTCGGCAATCTGCTGGATGCCGGAATGGCCACCATCTGCGGCGAGGAAAGCGCGGGCACCGGCAGCGACCATGTGCGCGAGAAAGACGGGCTGTGGGCCGTGCTGCTGTGGCTCAACATTCTGACCGTCCGCCGGATCAGCGTGGCCGATCTGGCGCGGGAGCATTGGGCGAAATATGGCCGCAATTACTACGCCCGCCATGATTACGAAGCCCTGCCGACCGAGAGCGCCAATGCGCTGATGGCGGAACTGACCGCCGCCCTCCCCACCCTGCCCGGCACCACCTATGGCCCGCTGACAGTCGCGGAGGCAGACAGCTTTGCCTATAGCGACCCGGTCGATGGCTCCGTCAGCGCCAATCAGGGCATCCGCGTGTTGTTCGAAGGCGGATCGCGCATCGCCTTCCGCCTGTCCGGCACGGGCACGGATGGGGCCACCCTGCGCGTCTATCTGGAACGCTACGAACCCGCTGGCGGCGCTCTGGCTGAGAAACCCCCCGCCATGCTGGCCGATCTGACCGCCGCCGCCGATGCAATCGCCGGGATCGCCCGCCACACCGGCCGCACCGCGCCTGACGTCGTAACGTGAGTTTTCCCCTCGGCGCCAGCTTCAGCAAGGGGCGCACCCGCTTTGCAGTGCGTGCGCCCCGCGCGGAAGGCATGTGCGTATGCCTGTTCGAACATGGGCGGGAACGCCATGTGCCGATGCACCGGGATGGCGACATCTGGCTGGCGGACCTGCCGCAGGATCTGACCGGCGCCCATTACGGCTATCGTGCATCGGGCGACTGGGCGCCGGAAAAGGGCCTGTGGTTCGATCATGCCAAACTGCTGGTCGATCCCTATGCCGTGGAGCTTGACCGGCGCTTCACCCAGCATCCCTCCCTGGCCGAACATGGCGCCGATACGGGCGGGCTTGTTCCGCGCGCCATCGTGCCGGGCAAACTGCCTGCCGTGCGCAAGCGCAAGCCCGGCTTCACTCCGGGCGGGCTGGTCTATGAGCTGAGCGTGCGCGGCTTCACCATGCGCCACCCGGACGTGCCGCCGCATCTGCGCGGCACAGTGGCGGCGCTGGCGCACCCTGCTGTGCTGGCTCACCTCAAGGCGCTGCATGTCGGCGCGGTGGAACTGATGCCGGTGGTCGCCTGGATCGACGAGCGGCACCTGCCCCCGCTGGGCCTGACCAATGCCTGGGGCTATAATCCTGTGGCGCCCACGGCGCTCGATCCGGGCCTGTGCCCCGGCGGCGTGGCCGAACTGCGCGAAACGGTGGCCGCACTGCACAAGGCCGGGATCGACGTAATCCTGGACATCGTGCTGAACCACACGGGCGAGAGCGATCTGGAGGGCGGCGTGATCTGCCTGCGCGGGCTGGACGATGCCGCCTATGCGCATGAACCTGATGGCGCCCTGATCAACGATACGGGCTGCGGCAATACGCTGGATTTCGCCAATCCGGCCGTGCGGCAGCTTGCGCTCGACACGATGCGCCATTTCGTGCGCCATTGCGGAGTGGATGGCTTCCGTTTCGATCTGGCCCCGGTGATGGCGCGCGGGCCGGGTTTCGCCCCCCACGCGCCCATCTTTGCCGAAATCGCCGCCGATCCGCTGCTGGCGGACCGTATCCTGATTGCCGAACCGTGGGACATCGGGCCGGGCGGCTATCAGCTGGGCCATTTCCCAGCCAACTGGCTGGAATGGAACGACCGCTATCGCGACGATGTCCGCCGCTTCTGGCGCGGCGATGTAGGCATCGGGCTGCTCGCCACGCGGATCGCCGGTTCTTCCGACATTTTCGGCGAAGGACACAGCCGCACGGTCAATTTCCTTGCCGCGCATGACGGGTTCACGCTGGCCGACACGGTCGCCTACGAACACCGCCACAATCAAGCCAATGGCGAGGATAATCGCGACGGCCACCATGAGAATTACTCATGGAACCACGGCGTTGAAGGGCCCTGCAGCGATCCGGCGATCATTGCCGAGCGCATGGCCGATCTGCGCGCCATGCTGGACACGCTGATGGCCTCCACCGGCACGATCATGCTCACTGCGGGCGACGAATTCGGACGCACCCAGCACGGCAACAACAACGCCTATTGCCAGGATAATGAAATAGGCTGGCTGGACTGGGAAGGCCGCAACCGCGAGTTGGAAGCCCATGCCTTCGCCCTTGCCGAATGGCGCGCGGCCAGAGTGGACTGGTTCCGCCATTTCCCGGTCATCGGAGAATGGTGCCACCCGGATGGGCACGCCATGGCCGTGAGCGACTGGGAACGGCCCGGCACGAAGGGCTTCACCTTCACTTCAGCCGATCCGGCCCGCCCCTATACGATCACGCTGGACCGCCATGCCCATAAGGTGAGCATGGCCGAAATAGGTGGAGAGCCGGTGAACGGCGGCAATCACTTGCGGCGATAGTCGTCCAGCGCCTTCACGGCGGGGCGTTCCGCCATGCGGGCGAGCCAAGCCGTCAACAGCGGCGCGGATTCTGCATTGCATTCATCGGGCATCACGCGCGGCAGGGCGGGTGCCATCGAATACCATTTGATATCCGCCAGCGAATAGAAATCGCCCAGCAGCCAGTCGCCGCCATGGGCCAGATGCTGTTCGGCCCGCGCTATGCAATTGGACAGGCGGCGCTTCGCATCGGCCAGTTCCTCGACCGAATAGCCCTTGTTGGAAACGGTCTGCCATTTCTTGCGCACTTCGTCATTCGGCATGCGGGCAAGGATCTGGGCCATTTCCTCCTTGTCGATCTTGGAGGCGAAAGGCGTGGCGCCGTGTGCGCCAACCGTGGTCAGCGCGGGGCAGAAATATTCGTCCACATATTTGGTCAGCACCCGCATTTCCGCGCAGAGCCAGGCATTGTCCGGGCGCAGGGGCGGAGTGGGGAAGACGGTGTCGATATATTCGTTGATCACCGTCGATTCACGCAGGACGCGGCCGTCATGGACCAGGATCGGCACCATGCCGTCAGGGCTGAGAGCCTGAAATTCCGGCGTGTGATGTTCCCATTTGCGGCTGTCGAGAAAGCGGTTCTCGAACTCCAGCCCCTTCTCCAGCAGGCAGAGCAGCGGCGTGAGCGAATTGGCGACCGGACCGAAATGATAGAGCGCGAGCATGTGCATCCTTCCCCGTATGGCTTTTGGGGCACTCTTATTTGACATTGTCAAAATGTCGAGAGGGATGCGGGAAAAAAGGATGAATTGAAAGCAGCGCGACCTATATGCACTCATCATTGCGAGGGCTGGAGGCCCGAAGCAATCCAAGGCGGAACGCGTCAGGCCCTGGATTGTTTCGCTTTGCTCGCAATGACGATGTCAGGGCCTATTCGCCGCCCAGCCTGCGCTCTTCCTCCATCATCACTTCCGCACGCCCCACCATCGTATCGATGATGCGCCACAGCACCTTGATGTCCTCCGGCGGAATGCCTTCGGTCAGTTTGTGGTCGCGTTCCACCACGCGTTCAATCATGCGGGCGTAAAGCTCGCGGCCCTGCTTGGTAAGATCGATCTCGATCTCAGGGCCGCCCGGCTTGCGCTCACGCGAGAGCAGACCGCGTTCCACCATGGCTTTCACGGCCCGGCTGAGCTGGCCGCGATCCTGCAACAGGAGATCGGCCAGACCATTGAGCGAAAGCGGGGCAAATTCGCCGACCTGCACCATGATCCGCCATTCGGTTTCCGAAAGGTCGAACTGCCTGCGCTGGGCCAGCACACCACTGCGCCGCAGCAGGCCGAACAGGATGATCATGCGCATGGTAACCAGTTCGCCCAGCGGGCCGGAACGCTGGTTCGGGCTGCGTGTCGCCCGGCCCGATTCGTCGCTCATATCTGCCTGCTGCACCTTGGTTTGTAACTCGGTCAAACTAACCCCCACGGGACTCTGAGTGATCTGACACCATCTTTTTGATGGTGTCAAAAAGGCTTTTGTGCTCTAACTCTCCCAGATAGCGCCTTCTACCGATCCTTTCGAGATTAGCTAGGGCGCGCGATGCAAAGGCTCCGGAGAAACCGGTCCGAAAAGCGGACAAGGTCAAGAAACCGGGCAGCAAAAGGGGAGAAGACCATGCGTGAGTTTCGCGGCAAGACGGCATTCATCACCGGAGGGGGCAGCGGCATTGGCCTGGGCATGGCCCGCGCCGTCCTCGACCGGGGCATGAATGTGGTGGTTGCCGATCTGCTGGACAGCCACTTGACCGAGGCGCGCGAATTGCTCGGCTCCACCAATCGCCTGCATTGTATCAGGCTGGATGTTTCGGATCGCGCGGCAATGAAAGAAGCTGCAGAGGAAACCACGCGCATCTTCGGCAATGTCCACGTGCTGTGCAACAATGTGGGCGTCAGCCAGCGCAGCCCCATCGACGAGGCCGGCTATGAGGATTGGGACTATGTCCTGAACGTCAATCTGGGCGGGACGATCGCGGGCATCGTGGAATTCGTGCCCGGCATGAAGGCCCATGGCGAAGGCGGCCATGTGGTCAACACATCCTCCATGGCGGGGATGATCCCGGTGCCGCCTTTCGCAGGCGTCTATGCCGCTTCCAAATTCGCGGTACGCGGGCTGAGCGATTCCCTGCGGCTGGCGCTGGCGCCGTATAATATCGGCGTTTCCGTGCTGTGCCCCGGCATGGTGAAGACCCGTGCGATGACTGCAGGCGATGTCTATCGCCAGGCCCATGAAGGCGCCGGTGCCGATGAAAAACGCGACACGATCGAAGGCGGGATGGACCCGTTCGATCTGGGCAATGAAGTGGTGGACGCCATCGAGAACAACCGCCCCTACATCTTCCCGCATGGCGAATTCCGCGATGAAGTGGCCGGCTATTTCAACGATATGCTGGCAGCTTTTCCCGTAGAGTTTGAACTGGACGAACGCCGCCGCGCCAGCGAGGAACGCCGCGCAAAGATGACTGCAGAAGCCAAGGCCGTGGCTGACGCTCTGGGCCAGGCGGGCTGAGCGCCATGCAGGACGTAGCCGGAAAAGGCGCCTTCATCACCGGCGGCGCCAGCGGGATCGGTCTGGGAATGGCAATCGTGTTCGCCCGCGCGGGAATGAACGTGGTGATTGCCGATGTGCGGCAAGATCACCTCGACACCGCACAGGCCGAACTGGCCGAAGCGGGCCTTGCGGGCAAGGTCCACGGGCTGCTGCTCGATGTGACGGACCGCGATGCCTATGCCGCCGCCGCCGATGAGGTGGAACGGCTGATCGGCAAGCTGCACGTGCTGTGCAACAATGCCGGGATCGGCATCCTCAAGAGCCTTGGTTCCGCCACCTATGCCGATTGGGACTGGGCAGTGGACGTCAATCTCAACGGGGTGTTCAACGGCACCCACACGATGCTTCCGCGCATCCTAGCGCATGCTGAAGGGGGGCACATCGTCAACACCGCGTCCATGGCGGGTGTGCTGCAATACAGCCAGGCCGGCATGTATGTGGCGACCAAGTTCGCCGTGGTGGGCCTGTCCGAAGCATTGCGGGCGGAACTGGCCCCGCAGGGGATCGGCGTTTCCGCCTTCTGCCCCGGCGGCGTGCGCAGCAATATCCGCGAATATGAGAAGACCCGCCCTGCCCGCTTCGCCGCGCAGGATGAAGCGCCCAAGGGTCCGCCCCCGCGCTTCAACCTGAGCGATGAGGATCGCGAGCGCCTGTCGAAGCTGACCGCCAGCCCCGAAGAGGCGGGCGAGATCGTGCTGCAAGGCATTCGCGACAATGCGCTCTACATTTTTACCGCGCCGGAGTTCCGACCCGGCATCACCGACCGGTTCGAGGCCATGCTGCGAGCCATCGGCCATGACGAGGAGCGGGAGAAGACCGCGCTCGATCTCATTCCGGGGCTGGTCGGCAGCCCCATCTATCGCGAGGCACCCTAAGGCGCCCGCCACTTCTGGGGAGTAGCAAGAATGGCATTGAGAAAGTTTGCCGGCGCCGGTCTGGCGCTGGCCGTCGCGCTGGCGGCAACGGCAGCGGCCAGCCCGGCCGCCGCCGCGGATCAGGCGGCAAAGCCGTGGTACAAGAAGACGTGGAACGCGGCCAATGTGAAGCCCTGCGACCGGGACTGTCTGGTGAAGATCGGCGAGGCCTATCTCACCGCACTGCAGACCAAGGACATGAGCGCCCTGCCCTTTGCCGAACAGGTGATCGCCACCGAGAATACCGGCAAGATCCAGATGGGCACCGGCCTGTTCTGGCGCGCGAAGATGGAACCGACCGCCTTCAAGATCACCGTGGCCGATCCGGTGCAGGGCCAGATGGCCTTCCAGACGGTGATGAAGATCGACGGCCAGATCGCGATGATAGCCATCCGCATCCGGGTGGAACGCAACATGATCACCGAGGTCGAGCACTGGTACGATCGCAATGTCGCGCCCGAGGCAATGGAACTGCTGACCCATCCGCGCCCCACCCTGCTGGCCGATGTGCCGAAGGACAAGCAAATGAGCCGCGAATATCTGACCTATGCCGCCGAAAGCTATTTCGACGCGCTGACCGGGGAAGATGGCTCCATCGCGCCCTTTGCCGACGAATGCGTGCGGTACGAACAGGGCTATCAGACCGTGGCGAACAAGCAGCCAGGCCGCGCATCGCCCACGCCGAAGATGCCCGATCTCAACACCGAAATGGGCCGTTACTTCAGCAAGCTGTCGACCATGACCTGCAAGGAACAGATCGATATCGGCGTGTTCAACGGCATCAAGCGTATCTGGCCGCACCGCGCACTGGTGGTCGATCAGCAGAAGGGCCTGGTCGCGACCTTCCCCTTCTTCGTGCATGATGGCGTGCGCGATCAGGTGCCAGGCGGATTACAGCGCCCGCAAAGCGGCGCGGGCATGGTCCTAAACCTCACCACGATGGAAACCTTCGGCATTCGCGACGGGAAGATCTACGAAGTGGAAGCCTTTCCCTTCGTCACCATTCCCTATGGCACCAATGACGGATGGACCCACGCGGATCCAAACTGATGTGAAAGGTGTGCGCGGGCGGACACAGGAGGGCCGCCCGCCCGCGCTACACCCAGCGGCAAGCAAGCATCCTTACCCCAGCGGGTAGGATACCATCGTCTCCCCGCTGTCGGGCCGCGCCCGATGCTCGAAATAGAAACGGGTTACCGGCGGCTGCGATCCGCCATGGCACTCGCTCAGGAAATCGTCATATTCCTTGGCCTCCAGCGTGCGGCGCTGGCGCTGGCGCAGATATTCCGCCCAGCTGCGCACCTGGAACCTTTCCGCCCACAATTCCCCATTGGTCGCATCCTGCAGCAGAGTGACCTTCTGCGCCCCGTCACGCATGCGGATGCGCTGCCGCGCGGTTACGGCGGCGAGGAAATCGTCCAGCCTGGCGGGCGGCACGATATATTCGATCACCACCACCACGCCCACGCCTTCGGGCGCTTCGGGCAGGACATGCTCGTCCTCATGCGGGGCGGAGGTCAGCGCGCTGGAATGGACTTCCTCCACCGGCAGGCGCCAGGCCAGCAGCAGGGTGGAAACCAGCACACCGGCGCAGATCATGTAGGTCGGCCCGATGCCCACCCTTTCGCCGATATGGCCCCAGAACCACGCCCCCACCGTCATCCCGCCGAAGGTGAACATCTGATAGAGCGCCAGCGCACGGCCCGAGACCCAGCGCGGCACGTTCATCTGCACAGCCACATTGAAAGTGGACAGGCCCAGCACCATGCCCGCGCCCACCACGAACAGGGCAAGGCAGGTCAGCGGCAAATGGCGTGACAGGCCGATGCCCAACAGCGCGGCGGAAGTGACCGCGATGGAAATTCGGATCAGCCCTTCGGTGGCGAAGCGGTGCCGCATCCGCCCGAGCTGCGAGGCACCGGCAACGGCCCCCATGCCCATGCACCCCATCAGCACGCCGAACACGGTCGCCCCGTGGTGGAGCAGGTCGCGCGCAACCAGCGCCATCAGGGCAACGACGATGGAGGAACAGAAGCCGAAGCACATCGCCCGCACGATCACGCGGCGCACCGGCGTGGAATGGAGCGTATAGGTCACCCCGTCGCGCATCGCGGCGAAGACGGAATCCGCGTCCAGCCCCTGCCGCCGCTCCGGCCGCCAGGCCAGCAGCACCCCGATCAGTGCCAGATAGCTGACGGCATTGAGCGCGAAGTTCACCTTGCTGCCCACCATCGCCACCAGCACGCCGCCCAGTGCCGGGCCGACGGTGCGGGCGATGTTGAAGGCCATGGTATTCAGCCCCACGGCATGGGGCACCTTCTCACGCGGGACCAGATCGCCCACGGTCGATTGCCAGGCGGGCGCCATGATCGCCTGCCCCGATCCCACCATGAAGGTCAGCAGCAGCAGCAGGCCCGGCGTCACCAGCCCGGCAAAGGCCAGTGCCGCCAGCACGCCCGATGCCACCAGCATCAGGATCTGCGCGCCGAACAGCACCAGCCGCCGGTCCAGAATATCCGCCAGTGCCCCCGCCGGCAGCGAGAAGAGCAGGATCGGAAGAGTGGATAGCGCCGTGACCAGCGCCACCATTTCCGGCGAGGGGTTGAGCGAGGTCATCAACCACGCCGCCCCCACCTGCTGAAGCTGGCTGCCGATCGAACTGACGATGCTCGCGAGCCAGATCGCCAGGAACACCTTATGGCGCAGCGGCGACCATGTGCCCGGCCCCCGCGGCTGGGTTTTACTATTCGCCATGTAGCCCCGCTAAATTAAACAGGTGTGGGGTCTGCAGATCCGTGCCCGGAAGGTCAGGGGATCAGTGGCTCCAGCCCGGATCGGAGTGGTAGGGCACGCTGGTGCCGACCGCCTCGACCTGCTGGATCATCCCTTCCTTCAGCTTGAAGGCTTCAGCCAGAAGGATGCTGGACGGCTTGTTGAACATGCCGACATCCACCTTGCGGCCGTCGGGCGTCACCAGTTCCTTCTTGCAGCCGCAGTGATCGAACACGGCGAAGGCGAACACGGCCTGGCGCTCTTCATCCACGATGGGGAAGCGGCGGTCATGCACTTCGGTGACAACGCCATAGAGGCCGGTGGAGAACTGTTCCTTGCAGCCCATCCCGCCGATATCGATGCCGCCCATGCGGACGATGCCGGGATTGTTGCTGGTCAGCGTGCCGTTTTCCAGCCGGTCGCAATCTTCAGTGAAGGGATAATAGCCCTTGCCGTCATTGTTCTCGATGGCGTTGAAGTAATTGTTGGCCGCCGCGATCAATTCCTGGCGGCTGAGGCGCTTGCCGGCAGGCGGGCTGTCCAGCCACAGGTCCTTGGGCTTCTGCATCTTTTCCAGATAGCCATAGCCCGCATCGTTCCACGCCGGGCCTGCGCCCGTGCGATAGGTTACCAGTTCCACTTCGGTGATCTGGCCCAGATGCAGGCGCACGCGGGCACCCAGCGTCAGGCCGTGGCCGTTTTCATCCATGGTGGAAAACACGCCGAACTGGCCGGTGGCCGGATCGGCAAAGACATGGCGATAGGCGCCGACCTTGCTGGCCGTCTGCCACATGCCGTTGTTGAAGCCCATGGCCTGCCCGTTTTCCGTGTAGCGGGCATTCTTGGCCAGCGGCAGCTTCGAGGCATCGCGCGAGGCCAGTGCGTCGAGGAAGCGCCCGGCAAGGTCTTCCATGCAGGCCCGCTCGCACGGGATCGGGGCGTCCTTCGCCTGAGCCGCAGCGGGCGCTGCGGCTATGCCCAATATCAGGGCGGCAGCGGCAATCAGTTTCTTCAGCATTTCTCTCTCCCTCAGGCGACCCGCGCATCTTCTGCGTTCAGTCGCTCCACTTCTTTGCGGAAGGGCTTCAGGCCCAGCCAGGTGATTGCCAGTGCGGCAGGCAGGAACACAACATGCAGCAGCATGATGGACCAGCGCAGGTCATCGGGCGAAGTGAAGATATGGTCGGTAGTCAGGCCGGTCACGAAGGGCGCCATGCCCACGCCGACCACGGTGTAGATGAACAGGTACAGCGTCATCACCTGCCCGCGGATCTCATTGGGCGAGATGGCGAGCATTACGGCATTGAGCATCGGGCCGTTCATCCCCAGCGACAGGTAGGCAACCGAACTGAATGCCATCGCCAGTTCGGGCGTGGGCATCAGCGGCTGGAAGATCGCGAAGGGAATGGCGACGAGGCGGGTATAGAGGATCACGCGATAGGCCCCGGCCGGATCGCCCCGGTTCTGGAACCATTCCGCCCATTTCGCACCCAGATAGAGGCCCGCGAGCATGGCGACGATGGATACGACGCCGGAAACGATGCCATATTGCGTGGGCGACCAGCCATAGGTCCGTTCGAAGAAGGCTGCACCCCAGGCGCGCCCACCGGCATCCAGCGAGCCGATGGTCAGCCCCAGGAACATCGGCCCGAATACGGCGACATGCAGCCACAGATAGCTGATCGTCTTCTTGAAGCCGGCATTGCGGGTCTTCAGGCGCAGATTATGGCGCGGCGGTTCCTTCACCTTGATCAGCAGCAGCGAGATCAGCAGGCCCGGCAGGCCCAGCGCGAGCAGCACGACCTGCCATGGGCGCAATGTGCCGACAATCGGCAGATCGGGCGAGCCGAGGGTAGTGACCAGCCAGATCATCAGGCCGCCCAGCAGCAGCGACAGGCCACTGCCCGCCACCGATCCGATCTGCAAGGTGGAGACGGCGCGCGGCAATTTGTCGCGCGGGAAACAGTCCGCCACCATCGAATAGGCCGTCGGCCCGTTGACGGATTCGCCCGCCCCGACCACGACGCGCGCGATGAAGAGCTGGGCGAAGTTGGCGGCAAGGCCGGATGCGGCTGTGGCCAGGCTCCAGACGATCAGCCCGCCCGCGATGATCCATTTGCGCGTCCAGCGGTCAATATAGCGCGAGAAGGGCACGGCCACGAGGGCGTAGAAAATGGCCTGCGTCGGGCCGAGCAGCAGGCCTGCTTCGGCATCGGTCAGGTTGAAGTCCGCCTTGATCTGCTGGATCAGCAGGCCGAGGATATTCTGGTCGAGCATGGCGACGGTCGTGACCGTGGCCAGGACGCCGACGGTGAACCAGGCCTGCGCCGGTGGCGGATAGCCGGGGCCTGCGGCGGGGGTAGCAGCAGGACCAGCCCCTTCTGCCCCGCTCGCCCCCGGTTGAAACGAACTGCTGAAATCATCCCCGGCAACACTGCCCATCGGATCATCCTCTCAAGACTGGCGAAGGGAGGCAGGACCAGCCCTGCCTCCCCCTGTGTGGATTGCTCAGAATTCCTTGCGCAGGGTGAGCGACCATTCGCGAGGCCGCCCGACCGTGGCGCTGAGGAAGCCGAAGCTTTCCCGCTGATCGGTGATCGTGGTGAGGTAATATTCGTCGAACAGATTGGTGACGGCTGCCGCAATCGAGAAGCCGAGATCCTTGTTCGCATAGGTCAGGCGCAGGTTCACCAGCGCATAGGACGGCTGCACCGAGGAGGTCGCCAGGACATTGTTCGAATAGGCGATGTCCGAACGGTAGCTGACGTCCACGCGCGGGGTCAGCGTCTGGCTTTCGCTCAGATCCGCATCGTACTGGATGGCACCCGATAGGTTCCACTTGGGCACGCGGGTCTGCGGGCTGTCGAGGGTCAGACCCTGCGTGGCGGCCAGCAGTTCCTTGTAGCGGAAATCGGTATAGCCGACATTGCCGGAGATCATCAGGCCATCCGCCGGACGGGCCACCGCTTCCACTTCGAAGCCCTTGATTTCGGCATTGCCGACATTCTCGTTACAGAACACCGCACAGGCGCCGCCGCGATAGGCCGGATCGCGCACGGTACCCACGATCTTGTCGAACTCGGTCAGATAGGCCGCCGCATTGAGGCGCAGCATCCGGCCGAACAGGTTCGACTTGAAGCCGACTTCGTAGGACGTCACGTCTTCCGGTTCGAGGGCGAAGATACCGCTGGCACCGAACGGGCGGGCGTTGAAGGCCGAAGCCGTGAAGCCCGTGGAATAGGACGCATAGAGGTTCACATCGTCCGATGCTTCATAGGAGATCGAGAAGCGCGGATTGACGCGATCGTCGTGGTTCTTGCCGGTCGAAACGAAGTTCAGCACACTCAGGTTCGAAGGCGAATAATCGCGGTCGAACGTATAAGTCTTCTTTTCGTTCGAATAGCGCACGCCGGCAGACAGGGTCAGCCGCTCGACCGGGTGGAGGTCCACCGCGCCGAACACGGCCCAGCTCTTCAGCGTCGCCGTATCGTCGCTGAAGAAGTCCAGCCCGTTGGTGAAGCCTTCGGTCTGCACACGGGCCGGGTTGAGCGTCTCGGTATCGAGGTAATAGGCGCCGAGGGTGTAATCCAGCACATCGTTGAAGGTCGAACCCAGCAGGCGCAGTTCCTGGCTGAACTGGCGGTGGGTCAGGCCATTGCGGACTTCTTCCACCGGAATGGCCAGAAGGCTCTGGCCGAAATCGCCGGAATATTTGCGATAGGCAGTGATCGAGGTCAGGTGCAGGTTTTCGGCCAGATTGGCCTCGACCGTCAGCGAGCCGCCATAGGCTTCCATCGTGCCTTCCGGATCGTTGATCAGGCCGGTGCGCTGGTTGCCGTAGCGGGCATAGGTGCTGTAGCCGTCGGGCGATTCAAGCGAAGCGATGACCGCCTGCAGCTTTTCGGGCGTCGAAACGTCGAAGCCGTAATAGCTGGTGCCCAGCCCCTTCAGCCACTTGGCGAGGCCATTATTGTCCACCCCGCCGACGGGGATCGCGCCACCCGCAAGGCCGGTTTCCGGGTTGATGAGCGAAGACTGCGCATCGATGATAACTTCAGCCGAGCTTTCCGCCGTTTCATTGGTGTAATCGCCCGAGAGATAGACCTGCACGTCGCTGGTCGGTTCCCAGCCAAGCGTGCCGCGGAAGCTGTAGCTATGGCCGCCGCCCAGCGTGCCCACCTGGCAGCTGTCATTGTTGACCGGGCCGAGGCCGACGCCGCCAACCTGCGCATTGCCGTATTCCGGATGCTCGCACTTGTAGTCGAGCCGCTTGACGTGGCCTTCCTGGCCCTTGGCATTGGCCACCACGCGCAGGGCCAACTGATCGGTCAGCCCAAGATCATAGGCGCCGCGAAGCTGGTAACGCTCGCGGCTGCCACCGGTGACTTCGAAATAGCCGCTGTTATCGCCCTTGGGCTTCTTGGAGATCAGGCGCAGCGCACCGCCCACCGAGTTGCGGCCGAACAGGGTGCCCTGCGGGCCGCGCAGCACTTCCACACGCTCCAGGTCGAGCACGTCGAACACCGAACCATAGGTGGTCGCGTAATAAACATCGTCCACATAGAAGCCCACGCGCGGTTCGAAGGCGGTCAGGAAGTCCGCCTGGCCGAGGCCGCGAATGAAGGCCTGGTTGGTCTGCGCGCCATAGCCCGAACCGCCGCTGGTCATTTCCACGTTCGGCACCGAATTGGCGATGTCGAGCACGTTCTTGACGCTGCGCTGCTCCAGTTCCTCGCTGGTGACGGCCGAAATGGCGATCGGCACATCCTGCAGCGCCTGTTCGCGGAACTGCGCGGTCACGATGATTTCACGATTGGCCGGATTTTCGTCTGCGCCATCGTCCTGCGCTTGGGCTGCGACAGGCACCAGCAGGGCCGCTGCCAGGGCCGCGCAGCTTGCGCGGGTGGCGAATTGAATGGCGGCATACCGCCCGACACGCTTATCGGTTTTCATTATCTCTCTCCCCACAAATTCTGGTTCTTGCTTGTCCCCCCGGGCACCCATCTTCCTGCGCGTGCTCCGGAAAATTCACTTCAGACTGTCTGCATCACCCCCAGCGCCCCAGTTCTGGGCCCATCGTAGCAACGATGCGCATGTCGCCCGCCGCACTGGCCACTGCCGGACGGGCAGCTACACGGCCCAGCCATTCGGCAGCAGCTTCGGGCAGGTCGATCCCCAGTGCCGCGAACTGGGCCAGATGCGGATAGACGGCGATGTCGGCGACCGAATAGGCATCGCCCGCCAGCCATCCACCATCGGCGGCATCCTGCGCGACGCGATCCGCGGCCTTCTCCAGCGCCTTGTGCGCCGCTTCCACCTGCTCGTCGGAAAATCCGGCCAGCGCCTTGCGCCACAGGGCGGAGCGTTCCGGCGTCAAACGGTCAAGCCGGGGGCCTTCACCTGCCTTCCTCGCCCCGCCCAGGCGCGCCCAGCGTGCAATGGCGAGGTTTGGCGCGATATGCGTCTCCACATATTTGCCCCACTTGTGGACCGCATATCGCGCCTGAGGGTTCGGACCGCCGAGGGCGGGCTCGGCAAAAGCCTCGTCGAGGTAAAGCAGGATATGGAACGTGTCGGTCAGCGCCTGACCATCGGCCACCAGAACCGGCACCTGCCCTTCCGGATTGAGCGCCAGAAGCGCATCGGAATGGTTCTCGAACCGTGCCAGATCCAGCTCGTGCGAGGTGTAATCTAGCCCCTTTTCGGTTAGAGCGATCAGGACGGAAGCGGAATGGCCAGTCGGGCCGCCATGATACAACTCAATCATGCCACGTCCTCCACGCCCAGCAGGCGCCGGACATCGGCAGCCCTCTGCGTGATGAAGCCGCGCCCGGTGGCAAAGCCGCGCTGCAGCCTTTCGCGCGCATGGCAGCGGCGCAGCCACGCCATGATATGCGGGCGGCGCTGGTCGTTCACATCGTCGGGATAGGATTGCGGCAGGTGATAGAAGGTGGCCATCACATTGATGTCCGCCAGCGAGAAGTCTTCCCCCGCCAGATAGGGCGAGCAGGACAGCAGATCTTCGAACACATCGAAGCTTTCCGCCACGCGCCGGGTGGATTCATCCAGATCGGCCTGCGGGGTCTTGCCGAACATCAGCTTTTCCCAGGCGGCACGGCGTTCCGGCAGCGGGATCTTGTCGAGTTCGCGGCGCTTTTCTTCCTCGTCCACTTCCGCATAGCGCGGGGCGGCGAGCCGGTTGGAAGCCAGCATGGCGAGCGAAGGCGCCACGATATTATCCATGTATCGCATCACCTGGCGCATCTGCCAGCGCCACATGGGATCTGCCGGGCGCAGCGACGGGCCTTCGAAGGCATCGTCGATATATTCCATGGCCGGGGTCGATTCCGTCATCACGAATCCGTCATGCACGACGGCGGGAATCGTCCCGTCCGGATTGATTGCCAGAAAAGCCGGAGAAAACTGTTCCAGCTTGCCCATGTCGATATAGTGATGCGTAAAGGGAACGCGCTTTTCATGCAGGCAAAGCAATGGCTTGCCTGAATTTGCGTTGGGTTCCCAGGTATAAACCTCGAGCATCGCTTCTCCCTGTCCGCCCGTCTTTGCGGGCGATTTAACTGAAGCCTATCGGCGCATATTGATTCCGTCAATAAGCTAATTTTACAAAGTCAAAAAGGTACGCCCGGCCCTGGAGCCGGGCGTACTGCCAGCAGGAAGACGAGGGATCGGTGAGACGCCTTCCGCTGATCAAACAGATATTCGCACGCTGGTTCTTCTGCAGGCCGCCGCCCCTATTTCACGGTGCCGAGCGTCGATCCGTCCGGCAGGCGCACCCCGGCATAGCTGCCGCCCTTGCTGCCGTCGCGCAGCGGATGGACATAAAGCTTCACCTTGTCGCCCGGCTTCAGCGTGGTGCGCTTCCAGCCTTCGTTGATAAGGTTGTTGGGGCTGTTCATTTCGATCGCCCAAACCTCCCCCTTGCCCTTCACCGCCGCATTGGCTTCGATGAAGGAATGGGGATTCTGCCAGCGGAAACGCACGATGGTGGCATCCAGCACGACTGTCTTGGTCATGTCGAACATGGCGTAGGAATGATGGGCGGCCACAGGCGGCGCGACGAAGGCCGCAGCCAGCATAAGGGCGGCGAGGAGAGGGTGGGCTGCCTTGCGCATGGACTTGCTCCTCATCCTCAAAACACGTTCGCGGGCTTGCCGTCTTTCGGCAGGCCGGAATCGAGCACCTTGCCGTCGGCCTTCTTCAGGTCGAGGAACAGGCCGCCGGGCCTGCCGTCACGCAAGGGATTGACCCGCATGGTGATCTTGTCACCCGTCTTGAGCGAGACCCGGCTCCAGCCCTGCCGCTTGAGATTGTTCGGGCTGTTCAGCTCGATGCTCCAATGCGTGACCTTGCTGCCATTGGGCACGTCGATCTCGATGAAGGCGTGGGGGTTGGTCCATTGGAATTCGGACACGGTGCCCACCAGAGTCACCATCTTCTTCTGGTCGAACATTGCAAAGCTGTGGTGTGCCTGTGCGGTTCCCGCCAGGGCGAGAGGCGCTGCCATTCCCACCCCCAGACCGAGCCGCACCAGTTTCATGCCTAAACTCACAGAATACTCTCCCAATCGGCGGTTCGCCCGCTCGTGCATCTACCTAACGTCATCTTTTTGATTTCGTCAATAAGGTAATCGCACAGCTGCGATGAAGAGAGTGATGCGGCGGCAAGGGCCTGTCAGCGCGCGGCACCGGCCGCGATGGAAGCGCGGATCGTGCGAGCCCGCCCACGCATCCCAGGCGCATTGCCGGCCGCGCGGTTCCTTCGGATTTCCTCACGGCGTTACGTCCGGGCCCGCCGTCGGATGATGGGGTGTGTTTCTTTTCTTCGTCATTCCCGCGCAGGCGGGAACCGAGCAGCAACCGTCGAACTGGATTCCTGCCTGCGCGGGAATGACGAGAAGGGGGTTGAGCGCACCTGCCCCGCTCACCCACACCCGTTCATCCTGAGCTTGTCGAAGGACACGGGAAACACTCGCCCCACACCACTTCACAGCAAGCCCCGAGCGCAAACTTGATTGCACTCGGACCAAAGGTCAGCGCGTATCCTTCGACAAGCTCAGGCTGAGCGGGGGTTGGGAGGCTTCGCAAGGCAAGACGCATAAAGCGCTACATCCCCCCATAATCCCCAGCGCAAGCAGGGCCCCATAACGCAAGGCCGCCCCTACTCCGCCTCACCCTCCGCAGGCGTCTCCATCCCCGGCTTCTCGGTCATCCGCTGATCCAGTTCCGCATCCATCGCGGCAGCCTCGCTGGACAGCTTCTGCTCCTGCTCGGAATAGCGCTCGTCAAAGGCCTGTTCCTTGCAGCCTGCCAGCGCGGCGCAGAGCAGGCATAGCGTGGCAAGGCTGCGCATTTCAGTAATCCTTGCGGTATCTGATATTGACGTTCGACCCGCCGAAGCTGCCCATCTGGCTCAGCACGGAAAGGGCGGGCGTCAGGCTGATCTCGATCTGGGTGGCGGTATAGCCGCGCGTATCGGTCACGATCTCCACATAGATGTCGTTCGTGATGTACTGACCCAGCGCCACCGCCGTGCCGCGCCCATTGGCCTCGTCCGCGTCCAGAATGCGGATGCGGTCGATCCCCGATGCCGATTGCAGCACGCCCAGCGGGCTGAAGCCCCCTGCCCCGCGCAAGGCGTTGAGCGAGGATGCAAGCTGCACGGCCTGAATGGTGGACAATTCGCCGATGGAACTGCCGAACAGGATACGCGCCAGGATTTCGTCCTGCGGCAGCGACGGGGTGGAACTGAAAGTGACCTGCGGGTTCCCGGCCGATCCGGTGAGCGAGATTGCCACATCCACATCGTCGGCCTTGCCCTCCGCCGTCACCGACAGCGTTGGATTATAGGGATTGCCGTCATTGAAGCGGATGCGGCCGGACTGGAGGTCGAAGGTCCGCCCGGCAAAGCCCAGCGTGCCGCGCACAAGGTCTATCCCGCCGGTGATGCGCGGATTGCCCGTGGTGCCGCGCAGCTTGATGTCGGCCGACCATTCGGATTCCATCCCCATCCCGCTGACGAACACCCTTTCCGGCGCGACCACATCCACTTCCAGCCGCCAATTGGACGGCACGCCCGAAATCGCATCGGGCTTGGCCTTGGCCGCCACTGCCTGCGCCAGCGCCGCCTGCGCCTCGTCGGACTTGCGGCGGATGCCGGACAGGGTGCGCACTTCGGCCGCCCCTTCGCGCACGATGCGATAGCGGGTTTCGGGAAGGCGGATCGCGCCGCGGATCACTGCCGGATCGCCCGGATTATTGATGATAGCCAGCGTGCCGGTAGCGCGCGCCTCCATCCCCGGCGCATCGGCCACGCTGGCATTATCCAGCTTGAGGTCCAGCTGGAGCGGATAACCCTTCTCGCTCGACAGGCTGACGAAGCCGCTACCGCTGACCGTGCCCCCGCCCGCATTGGCGGACAATTCGGTCACTTCCAGCCGGTCATCCGTGAAAGTGCCGCGCAGCCGCATCTTGGTGAGGCGCGTGCCATAGGCATCGTTCACATAAGTGAGATCGTCCGCGCGGACCACGCCGGTCAGCGAAGGCGTCTGCGCCCTTCCGCTGAAATCCGCCGCCACGCCGATAACGCCGGTCAAATGCTGATCCGGCAGGGCCGCGAGCGAGAACAGCACGCTGGCCGGGCCGTTATAGCGAATGCCCCCGCCAAGGGGCGCCGCCATCAGCCGCGTGGTCCAGCTTCCGCTTTCCGGGCCGAGCGGCTTCAGATCGACATGCACCCGGCCGACATCGGTATCGTTACGCTGAACCAGCGCCCGCAACGTGCCGCCATCGGGCTGCAGCCTGCCCACTACGCGCAGATCGACCGGCTGGCTGATCGCGGCAAGGCTGGTGCGGGTAAATCGCTCCACCGTCAGGCGTGCATCGGCCTTGGGGAAGCCATCGCCCACCTGCGTGAAATCCACGCTGCCCGATGCCACGCCGCCCAGCCCCAGTTCGGGCATGACCGGGCGCAGCACGGCAAGGTCCACATCGTTGAGGCGCGCCTGCAGCTTCGTTTCTTCGCCATAGCTGCCCGCCAGCTGCACGCTGCCCTGCCGCAGGGCGAGCCGCGTGGGCAGCAATTCATAGGCGCCCTTGGCCAGCTTGATCCGCGCCGGATTCTCCGTGTGGAAGGCCACGCCGCCCGCACTGCCCCGCAGCGCCACGCGCCATTGTTCGGGCGCCATCTGGGCATTGGCGGCAATGTCGAATGGCGTGCCGCGATTACCCTTGGCCAGCAGCTTTGCCGTGCCGGCGCCGCCGCGATAGTCGATCTGTGCGCGCGCCCGTTCCAGCGCGAAGCCCTGCATCGCAAGGCCCGCCACCTGCACATCGGCCACTACATGGGGCTGATCCAGCAGGATGATATCCGCCTTGGCAATCGCGCGGGCGATGGAAAGCCGCGCCGGGCTGCCCAGCACGGCATTGCTGGCGGTGGCATCCACCAGCGCGCGCTGCGCCTCGCCTTCGGCGAGCAATTGCACCTGCCCGTCGATCCCCGAACCATTGGCCGCCAGCGTGCCGGTGAATGGCCCGTCAGCACTCTGTACGATCCTGCCAGACAGGTTCACGCCCGCGAAATTGCCGCGATTGATGTCGATGGTCAGCGGGCCAGTGCCGGACAGGATCGCCAGATCGGCATCGAACGGCCCGTAATCGCTTTCCCCCGTGGCCAGCAGGGCATAGCCGCTTTGCGTGCCCTTCAGTTCCGCGCGCAGATTGGCCAGGCCCACGCCCAGCCCCGGCCGCTCCGCCTTGACGATAGCCACCGGGCTGCCCAGCGTGCCACTGACATCCAGCGACAGCGGGCCATAACGGTCCGAAATGCCCGAACCGGCAAAGGCAATCGCGCCATCGGGCCTATAGGAACCCGCGCCATTCGCCATGCGAAATTCCGGCGCGGCAATCCGCAGTCCCGAAACCCGCGCCACGCCATCGGTGCCATAGGATATGTCGGCAGAAATCAGGCCGTTCCCGCCCAGAAAATCGCGGGCGGATTCATTGAATATCTCGCGGCTGCGCGCCGTGACCTTGCCCGCGATGCGGAAACCGTTGCCTTCGGTCTTGAGGTCCAGCGAACTCGACACGTCGAACCGGCCGACACCCGCCACGGCATAATTGCCTATCCGCCCGTTCAACGCTCCGGTGTAGAGGCCGGTGGAAACATCGGCCACCAACACAGCGGTCACGTCGATCCGGTCAGAGCGGATCTTGAGATTATCGGAAAGGATGCGCGGCCACTTCACCGCCAGATCGCCATCCAGCCGCACATTGGTGAGCAATTCGCCCGCCGCAGCATCAAGCCCGTCGATCATCCGCGCGCGGGCGTGGACAGGCACCTGTGCCTTATCCGCATCCACGCGGCCTTCGCCCTGCGCGGAAAGGCCGACAATCGCCGTATCGCCAAAGCCCAGCCGCGCGGCGTTGAGCGTATAGGCGATGCGCGGCGTGGCGAAAGCGCCGTCCAGCTTCAGGCTGGCGGCAACGCCCTGCCCCCGGAAATCGGGCGCGATGGCCGCGGGGCGCAGCAGGCGGAAATCCACTGCCAGATCTTCAAATCTGTTCTCTCCCAGATCGACGAGGCCATCGGCAGCCAGGTGAAAATTGGCATTGTCCAGCACACCCTTGAGATCGACCCGGCGCTGGTCCAGCCCGGCGGTAAGGTCGACCCTCGTGACGGGCTGGAACATGCTTGCGCCAGATGCGGGCAGCAGCAGGCCGGGGCTTGCCTCCCCCTTCACGCCGAAAGTGCCATCGCGCGCAGTGAGCGCCAGATCGGCGAGGCTGGCCTTGCCATAGGCGGCGGTCAGCGCGCCGTCCCATTTCGCCCAATCGCCCTTGCCGCCAAGCGAGGCCGTAAGCGCCTCTGCCCTGCCGGTCAGCCCGGCCACCAGCCCATTGGCCGGTGCATCGAGCTTTGCCGAAATGTTCAGCAGGTTCTTTTCCGGCACGGCGTCCAGCGACAGCACCAGCAGGTCTCCGCCAGCCAGCCCATCCCCGGCAAGCGCCTGCGCCCTCGCATCCACGATGGCCCGCCGGTCCGCGATCTGCACCTTGGCACTGATCGAGGCGACATGGCGCTGGCCGGTTATGACCGGGTCGATCTCGATCCGGGCAATCTCCAGCTTCGCCACATCTATGTCGAGATCGGGCAGCAGCGGCTCGTCGGACTTGACCTCCCGCAGCGCGGGCAGGCGCTTGACCTGCAGCAGCGGCACCGTGAGCGAGCCTATGTCCACATGGTTGGAGAGATAGGCGAAGGGCCGCCAGTCCATCGTCGCGTCCGGCGCGGAAACGAAGGTTCCCTGCGGGTCTCCCAGCGCCAGATCACGAACCTCAAGTTTACTGTAGATTGATCCGTCGAGCCGCCCGACATGGATCGTCATGCCGTTCTGGAACTCCAGCGCGTTGATCTGCCGCGCGATGAAGCGGTGCCCGCCTGCCGTATCGAGCCACCACAGCCCGCCGCCTGCCGCCAGCACGATCAGCGCCAGCAGGCCGGCGAGAATTCGCCACAGCGGCCAGTGGCGCCGCGCAGGAGCCTCATGCCCCTCTTCCGGCGACAGTGCCTCTTCGACCGCGATATCCACCTCGTCTGCCATCAGAAGGCCTGCCCGATGGAAACATAGACGGCGATGCGGGATTCGCCTTCCTTGCGGCCCAGCGGCGTCGCGACATCCAGACGCACAGGCCCGAAATTGGTGTAGAAACGCCCGCCGATGCCCGCGCCGAAGCGAATGTCGGAAAAGCCCGGCATGGAGCTTTCATAGACCTGCCCCCCATCGAGGAAGGCCACGACCCCGTAATCGCCGAAGCGATAGCGGGCCTCTACCGCGCCTTCCACCAGACTGCGCCCGCCCACGGGGTTCGCATCCGGGTCTTTCGGCCCCAGTTCCTGATAGCCGAAGCCGCGCACCGATCCGCCGCCGCCCGCATAATAGCGCCGCGATGGGGCCAGATCTTCTCGCCCCGTCCCCACGATGGAGCCAACGCGCACGCGGCCCGCCAGCACGAAATTGCCGAAGGAACGGTAAGCCGAACCCTCCACCATTCCGCGCGCGTAGATCTGGTTCTGATCGCCGCCGGAATATTCGGGCGAAAGCTTCAGATTAAGGCGGAAACCGCGCACCGGATCGAGCAGATCGTTGGTAGTATCGAAGCCCACCTGCCCCGGCAGGGCGGCGATGTAATAGGTCTGCCGCTCCCGCGCCTGACGGGCGAAGACATAGCTCTTTTCGTTACTCGCCAGCAGTTCGAAGCCATAGGAATAGGTCAGCTTCTTCTGCCAGATCGGCGTACTGTCATAGCTGATCCGCCCGGCCAGCCGCCCGGTATAGGCACTGTAGGCATCGTAATTGCTATGCAGCGCCGAAAGAGAGAGTTCCACCGTCCGGTCGCGCCGCCCGGCATTGGAACGGCGGAAAGTGGCGCTGGCGCCCTGTTCCTGCGTCCCTGCCAGCCCGCTGAGGATCAGCGCGCCTTCGGGCGGGAACAGGTTGCGGTGCGTCCAGCTGCCTTCCGCCCGCAGGCCCTGCCCGGTGCTGTAACCCCCGCTGAGCGAGATGGAACGCTGCGGCCCCCGGCTCTGACGTACGGCGAGATCGGCAAATTCCGTTCCCTCTCCCGCATCGCGCCCGGTCTGGCGCGGCTCCACCGCGACCACGGCGAACAGCCCGGTGGCAACCAGCGCATCGCGCAGATCGTCCAGCTTTTCAGAATTATAGAGGTCGCCCTTGTCGAACCGCGCAAGGACATAGAGGTGTTCCGCATCGAATACCGGATCGCCCTCCACGATCATTTCGCCAAAGCGCGAGCGCGGGCCGGGCGTTACCGGCAAGGTATAATCCCCGGTGCGCATTTCCTCATCCAGCAGAATGTCCCGCTGGCCCACTTCGGCAAAGGGATAGCCATTGCGTGGCAGGCCGATGGCAATGCCCGCCTCTGCCGCCAGCACATCTTCCGCCAGGATCGGATCGCCCGTCTTGAGCGGGAAATAACGGCGAATGAGGTTTTCCGGCTCCACCGGCGGGGCATCGAAGGCAATGGCGCCAAAGGCATATTGCGGCCCCGGCTGGACCGTCAGGATCGCAGTCGCCCTCCCCTCCCCGTCGGGCGGGGGCAGTTCGATCGCCGGTTCCACCACAGCGTCGAAATGGCCTGCGGCGGAAAGCACATCGGCCAGCAATTGCCGGTCAGCCGTGAGGCGCGAACTGAGCTGCGTGCCGGTCGCCGAATCCCCATCGCCATCGTCCAGCGCGGAAACGCTGCGGAATCGGGAACGGATTTCGCCTTCGGAAACGGTGCCTTGCACGCCGTCCAGCCCGTCGATCCGCCAGTCATAGCGCAGCTTGCGATCAAGGTCCGTATCCTCGCCCAAGGCCTTGGCGTCGACCGGTTCCAGATCGAATTCGGATAGCGGCGGCAGCGGTTCGTCGAGGCCGGAATCGAGCGGGATCGGCTCGCCCATATCGTCGATCATCGGCATGCGGGAGATCGCAGCTGCTTCGTCCGCAGCGGTTTTCTCGGCATCCTCGCGCACGCGCACCGGCATGGCGCCGGCCTTCAGCACGGCTTCTTCCTCAAGCCGTTCCTGCTCGGCCTCCCACGCCTCGATACTCTCGAGATCGCCGTCGAGCGGAGGAATCGCCTTGTCGAAATCCTCGTCAGAGACGATCGGCTTCGGCGCGGCTGCCTCGTCCTGGGCATGCACGGGCGGGCACAGGCCCACGGCCAGCGCAAGCCACGCCGCCGCGCACAGGCCGCGCGCCGCAGTTCCGGGCAGGATCAGGCCGGGGAAATTCCGGCCGGGAATAAGCACATATGTCTCCAGACAGACAAGCTGGAGAGACTAGTTCGCAGTTGCGACAAGAGAAAGGCCCCTTGTGGGAAGCCTACGGTGACACGTGCGTCGAGGCCGCCCAACGCCCCGCAAGTGGCTGACCGAACGGGGCAATTCACCGCGCGAATGCCCCGTTCCGGCATGAAGACGAGCCGTCAGACCGGCAGGCCGACGTAATTTTCGGCAATCGCGGTGCGCGCCGCGCGGCTGGAGGCGATGTAATCCAGTTCCGCCACCTGCATCGCCCGTTCGAACGGCCCATCCTGCGGGAAACGGTGCATCAGCATGGTCAGCGACCAGCTGAACCGCTCAGACTTCCACACGCGGGCCAGCGCCTTGTCCGAATAGCCGGAAATGGCATCGGGATCGTTGCGACGGAAGAAGCCGGTCAGCGCATCGGCGGCGTAGAGCACGTCACTGGCCGCAAGGTTCAGGCCCTTGGCGCCGGTGGGCGGCACGATATGCGCGGCATCGCCGCACAGCAGCAGGCTGCCGTAACGCATCGGCGCGAAGACAAAGGAGCGCAGCGGGGCGATGCTCTTTTCCAGCGCGGGGCCGCGCGTGATGCGCGATCCGGCATCGGGGCCAAGGCGGATCGTCAGCTCATCCCACAGCCGGTCGTCGCTCCATTCCTCGACCTTGTCGGTCAGCGGCACGTCCACGTAATAGCGGCTGCGCGTTTCGCTGCGCATGGAAGCCAGCGCAAAGCCGCGTTCGTGATTGGCGTAGATCAGTTCGTGATTGCAGGGCGGCACATCGGCCAGAATGCCCAGCCAGCCGAAGGGGTAGACCTTTTCGAACGCCTGCCCGGCACTGGCGGGCACGGCCTGGCGGCTCGGCCCATGGAACCCGTCGCACCCGGCAATGAATCGGCAGTCGATCCGCTGTGTGGCGCCGTCCCTGGTGTAAGTGACATAGGGCGCATCGCTGTCCACATCGTGCAGGGCAACGTCGCCCGCCTCGTAGATCACGTCCAGCCCGCGTTCGGCACTGGCTTCCATCAGATCGCGCGTCACTTCGGTCTGGCCATAGACGGTCACATGCTTGCCGGTGAGTTCTGCCAGATCGATGCGGATCAGGCGCTCGCCATCGGCAAGGTTGAAGCCGCCATGCACCAGCCCTTCGGCCTTGAGCCGGGCATCGAGGCCCAGCCGCGCCATGAGGTCCACCGTGACCGTTTCCAGCACGCCTGCGCGGATACGGCCGAGCACATAATCGCCGCTCTGGCGTTCCAGCACCACGCATTCAATGCCTTCCGCGCGCAGCAGATGGCCAAGCATCAGCCCCGCGGGGCCAGCGCCGATAATGCAAACCTGGGTCTTCATTGTCCTCACCCGACTGATTGAATGCGGCGATTTCGCCGGACGCGGGAAAAATTGGAAGGGACGCGGGCGACCCTTTCTGGTATTTTTCGGACATGGCACGCACGCCCACGCCCGTTCCGCATTACGCGCTCTACGGTGAGGACACCTCCCCGGATTTCGGCGACTATGTGCATTGCGAGACGATCGAGGCCCGCAGCCGCCTGTATGAATGGGAAATCGCGGCCCATCGCCACCTGTCGCTCTCGCAGGTGCTTTTCCTCGCTTCGGGCGGCGCGGACATATTGCTGGAAGGCAAGACGACACGTGCAACCGGGCCGCTGCTGGTCTTCGCGCCGCAAGGCTCCGTCCACGGCTTCCGCTTCACTGAAAATGCCGTTGGCTTCGTGCTGACGCTTTCGCGCGAGTTCCGCGTGGCGCTGGGCGAAGACGATCCGCTGGCCGCCTATCTGTCCGCCGCCGCTCTGGTGCCGCTGGACATTCGGGCCAAGCGGCGGCTGATGGTGCTGGGGCGGCAATTGCTGGAAGCGCAGCGCGACAGTGCCGGGCAAGGCCGCGCCCTGCTGGAACGGGCGCTGGCGGAAAGCTGGCTGCGCGTGGCCACGGCCCCGCTGGCCCAGCCCGAGACGCCCGGTCTTCCGCCCCAGCTCGCCCGCTTCCAGACGCTGGTGGAGCGCCATTTTCGCGAGCATCGCCCGCTATCCTATTATGCTGAGGAATTGGGATGCACGGAGCGGACATTGTCCCGCCTCACCCGAGCCGCATGGGGCATCACCCCCAGCGAGGCCCTGCACCGCCGCATCGCACTGGAAGCCCGCCGCGTGCTGCGCTTCACCAATGCAAGCTGCAGCGAAGTGGCCGAGGAACTGGGCTTCGAAGACCCATCCTATTTCTCGCGCTTCTACCACAGAATGACCGGACGCAGGCCGAGCGAGGAGAAGAGATAGCGCAGAATAGAAGAGGTGATGACAGACGCAGTTACTCGCCCTTCGTCATTCCCGCGAAGGCGGGAATCCAGTTTCAAAGGTTGCCGCTGAATTCCCGCCTTCGCGGGAATGACGAAAGTGGGGGCGCCACGCTCGAAATCAGCTCACTCCATCACCCAGACAAAAGCCGTCCCCCGCCCTTCGCCCATGGCGGCAAGCAATTCCGCCACCGGCTGCGGCGCATCACTGCCATGCTCGATCAGGCGAAAGTCCCGGCCCTGTTCGCGGGCGATACCTTGGGCGAGGACCATGCCGGAATAGCCGGTAACGCCCGCCAGCATGCGTCCGTCGGAAAGCCAGCCCGCACCCGTGCCATAGAACAGCCCTGCAAGGTCATTACCCTGTTCGGACAAGGGCAGCGCGCCCTTGCGTGCGTGACCTGCGGCAAGGCGTCCCGCGGGCAGCGTGGGGTCTGCAACGATGCCTGCCGCCGGGCCAGGCATGGCCAGAGCAACGCCCGGCACCAGTGCGGCACCTGCTGCGAGGGCCGCCCCGCCAAGGACTTGCCTGCGACTGGCGCGCATCATTTCTCCTCCGGATTGTTGCGAGTGAGATAGGCCGCAATCTGGCCGAGCTGCTCGTCGCTCACTTCCACCCGGGTGATCGCGGGCATGGAGCCGATGCCGTGGCGCACCACTGCTTCGACGTAGGACGGATCGAGATCCTTGCGGTTGGCGAGCATTGCATCGGCCTCGCCCAGACGGCGGGCCAGCATCATCGTGCCGGTGCCGACCTTGGCGTGGCACAGCGCACATTTCGCCTCGAACACCTTCTGGCCCGCGGCAACTCTGTCGTCGGGCGTCACGGCATAGGCGGTTCCGGCGGCAAGCGAGGCAAGCCCGGCAAATGCGATCAGACCCTTCATGCCGCGCCTCCCTTCAGCGCAGTGCCGATCCCGTTCTTGCCCGGCGCAATGATGCCGTTGGGATCGAGCATGGCCTTCAGCCGCTCGTTCAGGCGGAACAGGGCATGATTGTTGAAATCGAAGCCGCGCGCGATGCGGTCCATGAAATCCGGATGGGTGCGATATTCGGCATAGCCCATCTTCGCGGAATCCTCGATCAGCGTCTCGAACAGCTTCCTGGTCCGCGCGATCATGTCGGCATTGTCGCGGTCATAGATCAGCAGGTTCACATTGCTGATGTGGCGGCGGCCCATGGTGAAGCTCGTGTAGTAGTCCAGCCCCGCTTCCTCGAAGCGGGCCTTCATCCGCTTTGCCTGCGCGAGCGCAAGCGCGCCATCCGGAGGCATGACGGGGGAGAAGCCGACATGCCCGCCCCGGCCGCCGTGCCAGTTGACGATCTGCAGCGCCAGCACGCTGGGAATGCCCCGCGCCGATTTCTCGATCGGATCGCCCTTGCGCCATTCGGTGAATTCCAGCGCCTTGCCCAGCTTCGGCTCGATCATGTCGCGCAGCACCTGCATGTGGCTCTTCACAGTGCCTTCATAGCCGAACAGGCGCAGGGTGAAGCTCCACCAGCCGGAGCCGTAATGGTCGATGATCTTCTGGCTGACATCGTCGGGGATCGCGCCCGGCCCGTCATACCATTCGGAACGCTGGGAGAAGACCGAGGCATCGTGCAGGTAATTGCCGAAGACGATATTGTGCTGGATCACATCGCGGCGGCGCAGTTCGGCCAGCACATCCACTGCCCAGGAAATATCTTCGAACTTCGGCAGATTGATCGTCACCTTGGCGGACATTTCCGGCTCGGGCTGGAGCCAGACCCCAGCCTTGGTGACAATTCCGAAATTGGACTGGACGAACATCTGCGCCCAGTCAGGGCCGAAGCCGTGCTGGTAATGCTGCCAGGCCTTGCCGCCTTCCATGGCACCCATGCCGGTGCGGACAATCTCGCCATCGGGCAGGACGACCTCCAGCCCGCAGAGCATATCGGTATGATCGCCGAAGGGCGTGTAGCCGATTCCACGTTCCAGCGCATTTCCGATCACGCTGCCCCAGGCATTGCCGGGGACCGACATCCACAGCGGAATGTCGTTATCCTTGAGGTGATTGTAGAGATCGAAAAAGCCCACGCCCGGCTCGATCAGGGCATGGGCGAAATGCCCATCCGCCTCGATCCGGTTCATCCGGCTCATATCCAGCACCATTGTGCCGGGGATCGCCGGAGCAGCCGAACCATAGCCCAGGTTCTTGCCCCGCCCCACCGGCCAGAGCGGCACCTTGTGGCGATTGGCCAGACGCAGCAGGGCCTGCACTTCCTCCACGCTGGCCGGAGCCACAGCGGCGGAAGGCGCATGATTGTGCCCGTCGCCCAGCGCGTAAGCGTCCAGATAGGTCTCGCGGTCGCTATCGGTCGCCAGCACCCATTGATCGCCCACGACAGAGCGGAAATCCGCCAGGGCTGCATCGAAGGCGGCGGCGCTTATGCCCTTGGGCAGCACCAGTTCCATAAGCTCTCCCAACTTGCCCTTTTCAGGCATTCGCTTGTTACTTGGCTTTGCTCGCTTCCGCGGTAGCCCTGAGATAGGCCGCCACTGCGTCAATATCGGCGTCGCTCAACTCGCTCTTGCGGAACATCGGCATGGCGCCGAGGCCATTGCGGACGAACAGGCGGATCGTGTCACCGTCAAGATCGTCGCGCAGTTCCAGTTCGCCCGGCAATTCGCCCTGATAGCGCATGGCCAGCGCCATAGTGCCCGGCAGCATCGGCGCCCCGTCGTCCCCTGGCCCCGCCGCATGGCAGGGCGCGCATTGATGTTCGAAGATCGCGCGGCCGGGCAGGTCCGCCTTTACCAGATGCGGCGCGGCGGCCGGAGCGCGCGCGGCAGTTTGCGCGGTCTGCCCGCTTGCTCCGTCAGCTCCGAAGGCCGCCCATGCCAGCGGTGCCAGCGCAAGGGAGAGCGCCATGATTGCAAGCCGCCTCATTTACGGAACCTCCGGGGCCAGATGCCGCCGCGCCCGGGCGCGACGATCCCGTCAGGATCGATCGCGTCCTTCAACTGTTCGTGGAAACGGCGCAGTGCGTGGTTGTTGAAGCTGTAGGTAGCAGCCACGTCATCCTGATAGATCGGCGCGGCGCGGTAATCGCCCCAGCCATGTTCCGCAGCAACCGCCACGGCCTTCTTCATCGCGGCATGGACCTGCGCATTCAGCGCCGGATCGTCATGCTTCACCGAAGGCGCGAACACCATCTGGAAGGCATAGCTGTGCCAATAGAGCGGCGCGGTGGTGGCGTTGAAGAAACGCCCGGCCAGCGGGAATTCCCGCAAGCCGTCGCACATCACGCGCTGCATCTCGAACACGGCCTCCCCACTGCGCGGCAGGACGGGGAAGAAGCCCACATGCCCATTGCTGCTGACGATCCGCCAGATGCCAAGGCTCGGCACGCCAAGCGCACCATAACGGCGGATGCCGGTCTTGTAGGGCTGGGTCGTGTTAAGCAGCTGTTCCTCGGTAGCCGGCAGCGGGAAATGATCCCCGTTGATTGCCTTGGCGCCGGGAATATCAGCCAGGATGCGCTGCTTGGCATATTCCCAGTTTTCCTGCGTCGCGGCTTCAGGCCCGAAGAATTGCAGGTCCACCTGCCAGCTGGGCAGGCCCGCCTTGCTGGCGGCAGCGTCCATTTCCGCATCGGAAGGGCCTCCCTGCTTGGTGGCCAGAGCATAGAAGCTCTTGTCACCCATCAGCGCGGCCAGCGGGCTGCCATAGACCGCCTCCCCGATCAGCGAACTGTCGGACAGGAAGTTCACGTGCTCCACCAGCTTCACGAAATCGCGGCGACGCGGCACGGTGATCAGGCCGGTGCGATAATATTCGGGCAGCGGCATCAGGCGGAAGCCCATCTTGGTGACGATGCCGAAATTACCCTGCGCGAACAGGCCTGAGGGATCGGGACCGAAGCCGTATTTATATTCCTGCCAGCTTTGCGATCCCGGCAGCGCGCCCATGCCCGTGCGCATCACTTCACCATTGGGCAGGACAACCTCCATGCCGCAGCTGGCGCCGAAATGGTCACGGAACTGGGGCATGGTGTATCCGATGCCACGCTCCAGCGAATTGCCGATGGGGCTGCCCCAACCCGGATCGGGGCAATCGATCATCACCTTCAGGCCCTTGTCCTTGATGTGACGATAGAGGTCGAAATAGGAAACGCCCGGCTCCACCAGTGCGAAATGGCGTTTGTCGTCCACTTCCAGCACCCGGTTCATGCGCTTCAGGTCCAGCACCACGCTGCCGGTGACATTGGGCGAAGGCCCGCCGTAGCCGAAATTCTTGCCGGTCGAGATCGGGAAGAGCGGCACCTTGTAGCGTCCGGCAATTCGCACGATGGCCTGCACCTGCTCCACATCGGCGGGCGCGACAGCGGCAGAGGCATGGCGCTCTTCCGGCTGGTTCCACACGGGCGAGAAGCTGTCGCGATAGGGGCCGAGGTCGTCCTCGCTGGACCAGACCCAGTCGGCGCCCACCGCGCCGCGCAATTCCTCAAGGAAACGCGCGAAATTTGCGGCATCGAGATCGGGGGGAAGCACTGCCACCGGGTCAGCCCTTCTTCACGCTGGGATGAACGGGCGCGATCACCCAACTGACCGGGCCATCCATCCTGCCCGAACGACCGGGCATTTCCTTGCGGCTCACCACCCGGCGGCCGCGATCCCACGATAAGGTTTCCAGCACGAACAGGGCATCGCGCCCGGTAATGCCGCCCAGCACGAAGCCCGGCTTGCGCCACAGGGGGTCGAGCGTTTCGAACCACAATTGCGTCACATCGCCATCGAAGCGGAGCACCTGCACCCCGCCTGGATTGGCGATGATGCCGGGGGCATGCCGGGCATCAACCACCAGCGCGTCCAGCCCTTCGGGCACATTGGCCATGGCGCGGGCAGAACCGCCCACCAGAGCGGGCACCACTGCGCCCCATTTCATCAGGTCACGCCGGCTGATCATTTGCCTGCCCCCTTGGTCTTCACATCGGCCGGATTGACCCCGCGCTGCTCCAGCGGAGCGGTGAGGAAATCGGTCAGTTGGTCGAGCTGCGCGTCACTGATCTCCGTCTTGCGGAAAGGCGCCATCCAGGCGACGCCGTTGCGCACGAAATAGGCGATCGTATCCTTGTCCATATCCTCGCGGTGGACCAGCGCGGCGGGCAGTTCGCCCTCATACTTCACCCGCAGGGCCGAGGTGCCGGCCAGCTTGGGATCGGGCGCATGGCAGGGCGCGCACCAATGCTCATAGACCGCGCGGCCTTCCGCCAGTTGCGGCGAAGTCTTGCCCAGCGTGGGATCGCCCTGCGTCATCATGCCCGGCGTCTTGGCCGGAGCGCTTCCGGTCTGCGCCTGCAAGGCATAACCGCCCACCAGCGCCAGCGCGCCCAGCGCGATATAGGCCGCCTTCATGCGTGCCTCCCGTCGCGAAGATGCTTAGGCCAGACGCCATAGCGCCCGGCGGAAAGGATGCCGTTGGGGTCCAGCGCATCCTTGATCTTCTCGTTCACCCGGCGAAGCATGTTGTTGTTAAAGCTATAGGCATTCATCACCGCATCCTGGAAGGCAGGCGGGCAGCGATATTCACCCCAGCCATGTTCGGCGCAGATCTGGATCACCTTCAACACGGATTCGCGCAGGCGACGGTTCTTTTCCTTGTCCTTGTAAACCGGCACGGCGGCAAACAGGACGAAGGAACGGGTCCAGCAAGTGACCGCCGGGCTGAACATGAATAGCGGCACATCATGTTCCGCGCAGGCCTGCCGCATCACGCGATTGGCCTTCACGAAGCCCTTGCCGCTGCGCGGGATGATGGCGGAAAACCAGATATGCCCGTCGCTGGGGTTAAAGTCCCCGAAGCCGCGCGAGCCAACCGCGAAGATTTCCATTGAAGGAATGCCGAAGCGGTTCTTCTGGATCTTGTCCATGTCTTCCGGCCGCAGCGGCAGTTTGACGAACTGGTTTTCCTTGAACTTCACCCCTTCGAAATGGGCGAAGCGTTCCTGCACATAGTCCCACTGTGCGCGGATGACCTTTTCGGGGCCATAGAACACCATCGACCCGCGCCAGGCGGCAAGGCCCGTTTCGCGCACCCGGCGGTTCATTTCCTCTTCCTCGGGAATTTCCGCGAAGATCAGCGGATTGCCCTGCGACAGCACAGGCGAACCGATGGAAGGCATGCCGTTGAAGATGTTGCCATATTCCAGCTCGTTGAACAGATCGACCATCGGGTCGATATCCGCGAAGCGCTGTAATTCGACCGAGCAGCTCATGTAAGCTTCCGGCTGCGGAAACAGCCAGAAGCCCATCTTGGTCACCACGCCCAGCGTGGACTGGCGGAACAGCCCGTCCAGGCAGGGACCGATGCCCATTTTGTATTGCTGCCAGGTCTCGCTGCCGGGCAAAGCGCCCATGCCGGTGCGGAAGACCTCGCCATCGGCCATCACGGCTTCGATCCCGCATTGCGCCTCGAAATGGCCGCGATAGGGCGCTGCGGTATAGCCGCCGCCGGAATCCAGCGCATTGCCCACCATGCTGCCCCAGCCCGGATCGGGCACGTCGATCCACAGCTTCGATCCGGTTTCCTGCAGATGGCGGTACATGTCGAAATAGGACACGCCCGGCTCGACGAGGCAGGAGGCATTGCCTTCGCTCACCTCGATGATGCGGTCCATCCGCTTCAAGTCCAGCACCACGCTGCCGGAATAGACCGGCGCGGAACCGCCATAGCCGAGGTTACGCCCGGTGGAGACAGGATAGAGCGGAATCCCGCGCGCATTGGCGGCACGAACCACGGCCTGCACTTCTTCCACCGTCTTGGGCGCAACGGCGGCGGAGGCGATCCGCTCGTCCTCCTCGCCCCACAGGACCGAATAGAAATCGCGATAGGTGTCTACGTCGGGATCGGAAGTGAAGACCCACTCCTCCCCCACGGCGGATTTCATCTCGGCGATGCCGTCAGCAAAAGTGGCGGCGGAAACGCCCGGCGGTGTACGCATATTATCCCTCCCGGACCGGTGCGGAATCTGCGCGCGCGGTCGATTTATGCAAGTGCATAAATTCCACCCCTCCGCCCGTCAAGCCGCACCGGCCGGGGCATGGAAAACGCGGGAGTTTCGTTGCTTCAGCGGGCCGTTGTTACGTAATCGGGGCGTTACATTACCGTAATTTACTTGTTGCCCGCCCCCGCTCCCCTAGCGCTGGTTCTTCACAAACAGCGAGGAAAGCTCGCCCGTTCGAGAGGAATGCAAGTGCTGGGCCTCGATGCCGCGTTGCGCCCGCGCAGCGGCGCCACGGTAGCCGGGAACTGACCGTGCTGCTGCCATTGACCGTTTCGCTCATCTGGCTGCTGGCCATGCTGGCGGCGGCAGTGTGCCTGCAGGATTCCGGCCGCAGCCTGCGCAGCGCCGTGGCGGCCGCGCTGGCCTTCGCGGCAGTGCTGGCGGTCGCCTTGCAGTTCAACCCGCAACCCAACTGGATCGGCGTACTGGTAGGCGTGGCAGCAGGCTGGCGCCTCATCTCCGGCCCTCTGCCGCGCACAGGATCACTGGTTGCTGGCGCCTGCGCCGGGCTGGCAGCTGCCCTGCAGATTGGCGGAGGCGTCGATCTGTTGCCAGCGGCCGCCGTGACCGGCGGGGCACTGACCATTGCTTTCCTCCTTGCCCGACCGGGCAGAGGCAATGGCCAACTGCGTGGCCATGCGCTGATCCTTGCCGCGCTGGGCGCGCCGCTGGCGGGGCTGATCGGCGATCTTCTTTACGGATGGCAATCGGCCACCGTGCTCAGCCAGGACGCGGCACAATCCGCCGCCCCGGCTCCGCCAGCATGGGCAATCGCAATCGTGGGGCTGGCGCTTGGTGCCGGTCTCCTCAGGGGAATGTGGATCAGGCGATGAACTTTTCGGAAGTCCTCGAAAACGGGCTGTTTGCACTGGGGCAAGTGCTGCGCCTGCCGGTGATGCTGCTGCTGTGGGTGTGTGTGGCCGCCACCCTGTTCTACGCCGGGCGTTATATGGTGGAGGCCGTGCGCCGCCGCAGCGAGCGTTCGGGGTTCGATCTCAAGCAATGGCTGCAAGAAGGCCGCGTGCTCGATACACCGGACGATCGCCGCGCCGCCCTGCCCGCCAATCTTTCCGCCATGCTCGGTGCGATCCAGCAACTCGATGCGGCCAAGGCGCTGCATCATGGCGGGCTGGAGAACGTCGTCGCCGAATATGAGGAACAATTGCGCCACGGGCTGGACGGCCCGCGCGCGCTGGTGAAGGTCGGCCCCAGCCTGGGCCTGATCGGCACGCTGATCCCTATGGGCACCTCCCTTGCCGCGATGGCAGGCGGGAACCTCAATGCCATGGCCGGGCAGATGGTGGTGGCCTTCACCAGCACGATCATCGGCCTTGCCACCGGCACGGTGGCCTATGGCCTCGTCGCCTTGCGCCAGAGCTGGGTCAGCGCCTCGATCCGCGAACAGCGTTATCTGGCAGAAGTGATCGCCGCCGAAATGGAGGGCCAGTAATGGGCCGCTTCATCAAGCTAGCCGCGCCGGAAGAACCGGCCGAGGAAGATCCGCTGGCGGGCGTCGCCAATTTGTTCGACGCCTCCATCGTGTTCATCGTCGGCCTGATGATCACGCTGTTCTCGGTCTACAATATGGGCGACCTGATGAGCGGTGAGAGCGAAGTCACCATGGTGAAGACCGATGCCAACGGCATGCAGGAAATCATCGTGAAAAAGGGCGAGACCATCAAGGCCTACAAGATGTCCGGCGCGACCGGAGAGGGCGACGGGGAACGTCTGGGCGCCGCCTATCGCCTCGCCAATGGCCAGATCATCTATGTGCCGGATACCCAAACCCCCGAAACCGAAGGCAAGCCCGCAGGCGATGAAGCTGCTCCGAACCCTTAAGGCGCTGCTGATCGCCCTGCTGTTGCTGCCTGCCGCCGCCCATGCGCAGCAGGTGGCGCCTGTGCGGCTGGGCTACGTCTTTTCCGACGGGAACATCCCCGGCACGCTGGCCGCCTTCCGCAAGCTGATGGAAGAACGGCCGGACCTGAAGGGCAAGGTGGAGCTGCAATTCCTGGCGGAATCCACTTTCGAGGAAGTGGACCCGGCCAAGCTCGTCGCCAGCGATGTGCTGGTTTACGACATCATGAATGAGCAGATGCTGCGCCGTTTCGACGATGAAAAGCAGCTCGATGTCGTTGGCTCCACCAGCCAGAGCGGCACGGTTCTGGGCGTCGGACAGGGTTTGCAAAGCGAGGAATTCTTCGCCAATCTGGGCGTGACATGGGTGCCGCGCGCCCGCGCCTATTGGGAACATGGCGGGCCGAAGAACCAGCTTGCCCTGATGAAGCTGGCACTGGGAAAGGCGGGGATTGCCGGGTTCGATGCCTTGCCCGATCCCGAGCCTTCGCTCGATTTCGGCTATTACTACCCCGATGGCGAAACGGGCCGCGTATTCGCCACATGGGAGGAATTCCAGAACTGGCGCGCCGCGAACGGCAAGCTGCACCCCGGCGCCCCTCGCGTGGCAGTGGGCTTCTTCAAGGCCAATTACTACACGGGCGACACCGGTCTGCTGAATGCCGTGATCGCGGAAGTGGAACGGCAGGGCGCCGAAGCCATCCCCGTCTTCGGCTATCCCGGCGCAGTCGCCTTTCAGCAGCTGCTGGGTGAAGGCAAGGATGTGCGCGCCGATGTCGGGCTAGGCCTGTTCTTCCAGTTCAACGATGCCCAATCGGCCAGCGTGCTGGAAGGCGTGGGCATCCCGGTCATCAACCTCATCAGCCTCTATGGCCGTAGCGAGGAAGACTGGCGCAATTCGCCGCAGGGCCTTTCCGCATTCGAAGGCACCTTCAATCTCGCCTCGCCCGAACTGGCGGGCACCATCGCTCCCACAGTGGTGGGCACAAAGGAAAAGGTGCTCGATCCGCTGACCGGGCTGAATTCCGTCATTACCAGCCCGATCCGCTCCCGCGTGGAAATGGCCGTCAGCCGCGGGCTGAAATATGCGGAACTGTCCCGCAAGCCCAATGCGGAAAAGAAGGTCGCGCTGATCTACTACAACTACCCGCCGGGCAAGGCGGGCATTTCCGCCAGCTATCTCAACGTGGCGGAAACGCTGGCCAATATCCTCCAGCGCATGGCGTCAGAAGGCTATGACATTGGCGGTCCCGCACCCTTGGCCGACGAGGTGCTGGCGCAGATCACCACCAAGGCCCGCAATGTCGGCAGCGATGCGCCCGGCGAGCTGGAGGAAATGATCGCGCAGGGCGGTGCCAATCGCGTGGACGTTGAAGATTATCGCAAGTGGCTGGATGCCCTTGCCCCTACCCTTCGCGCCAAGATTCTGAAGGACTGGGGCGATCCGAAAGACGGCAAGCTGATGACCGAGCGCCGGGACGGCCGCGTCAACCTGATCGTGCCGGGCGTGCAGTTCGGCAATGTGATGCTGATGCCGCAGCCCAATCGCGCCTGGGGCGAGGATCTGGAAAAGCTCTATCACGCGACGGACCTTGCCCCGCCGCACCAATATGTCGCCACCTATGCCTGGCTGCGCAATGGCTACAAGGCGGATGCGGTGGTGCATATCGGCACGCATGGCACGCTTGAATGGCTCGACGGGCGCGATGCAGGCCTTGGCGAGGAAGACGCGCCCGACGCGCTGATTTCGGACCTGCCGGACCTCTACATCTACAATGTGGACGTTGTGGGCGAAGGCCTGGTCGCCCGCAGGCGCGGCATGGCCACTCTGGTGGATCACATGGTGCCGCCCTTCACCGAAGGCGGGTTGACCGAAGACCTCGCCAAGCTGAGCGAGTTGCTCAACGACCATACCAAGAACGAGAGCAAGAACCCCGAACTGGCGCGCATTTACGGCAGGCAGGCCCGCGAACAGGCGGTGAAGCTGGGCGTCGCGAAGGATGTCGGCCTCGATCCGGATGTCGAATGGACTGACGCGCAGCTCCATCAAGTGGAGGACTACCTGCTGGAACTGCGCGGGCAGATCATCCCCTATGGCATGCACGCCTTCGGCCGCACGCCGGTTCCCGACGCCGTGGACAGCACGGTGAAGGCGATCATGAGCGTTGACCGTTCCGCCCTGCCCGATGCCAGTGAAATCTTTGCCGACGACATGCGCCAGCGCATCCTCGCCTCCGGCCCGCGCGAGCTTGACGGCCTGATGCTCGGCCTTGCAGGACGCTTCGTGCCCGCAGGCAAGGGCGGCGAGCCGGTGCGCAATCCGGATTCCTATCCCACCGGCGCCAATTTCTACGGCATCGATCCAGACAAGGTGCCCAAGCCCGCCTCATGGGAAATGGGGGCAAAGCTGGCAGAAGAACTGCTGCAGAAATCCTTCCGCAAGAACGGCAAATACCCCTCCAAGGTATCTTTCGTGATTTGGGGGGACGAAACCATGCGCCATGAAGGCGTGCTGGAATCGCAGATATTCTACCTGCTCGGCACCAGGCCGGTCTGGGATGCACGCGGCAAGGTGGTGGGCGTGGAGGTGATCCCGCGCGAACAGCTGGGCCGCCCCCGCGTGGACATCGTGATCGCCTCCGCCGCCGAAGGACTGTTCGGCAATGTCACTCGCCTGATGGACGAAGCCGTGCAGAAGTTGAAGGCGCTGGACGAAGCCGACAATCAGGTTCGCCAGCATTATCTCGAAATGAAGCGCGTTCTGATCGAGAAGGGCGTCGCGCCCGAGGAGGCCGACAAGATGGCCGGCGTGCGCATCTTCGACGAGCCGCCGGGCAGCTATAACCTGAACACCTCGAATATCGTGGCCGCCAGCGGATCGTGGGATGACGAAGCTGGTTTCGCCAACGATTATATCCGCAAGATGGGCCACGGTTACGGCAATGGCTATTGGGGCCAGCCCATGCCGGACGTATTCCGGCTGGCCATCTCTGGCACCGAAACCATCGTCCATTCGAACTCGACCATGCTCTATGGCACGCTCGATAACGATGACATGTTCATGTATATGGGCGGCCTCGCCTCCGCCGTGCGCAGCCTCGATGGCACGACGCCGGACCTCCAGATCACTGACACGCGCGATCCCGGCAAGCCTGCCATGACCGGGCTGGACACCTTCATCGGCCGCGAATTCCGCTCCCGCTACGTCAACCCGACCTGGATCGAGGGGATGCAGAAGGAAGGCTATGCCGGCGCAGGGGCGATGCGGGAATTCGTGGAATATCTCTGGGGCTGGGATGCCACCGCAACCGATGTGGTGGACGATGCCATGTGGCAGGAAACCTATGAGACCTATGTGCTCGACAAGCGCAACATGGGCATGAAGGCCTATTTCGAGAAGAATTCCCCCTTCGCCTATCAGGACATCACCGCCCGCATGATCGAGACGATCCGCAAGGATTACTGGAAGGCGGACGAGGCGACGCGCAGCAAACTGGTCAGCGAATATCTGGAGAACGTCACCACACACGGAGTCAATTGCACGGATGTGTCCTGCGGCAATGGGCGGCTGCTGGAATATGTGATGCAGGAAGCCCAGCGCAGCGGCGTGCCTGCCCCCACCATCGCCAAGGCGCGCAATGCCTTCGAAAAGGCCATGGGCCGCTCGATCGAAAGCGCTGCCGACGAACTGCGCGATTTTGCCCGCCGCAACGATGCGCGTGAAGCGGCGGAGCGCCAGCAGGCACAGGATCTGGTTGCCCGCCAGCACCCTGCCACCGCACAGCAGGCGACAGGCGCCCCGGCAGAGGCACCCCGGCAACGGGAACCGCGCAATGCCCCGCAGGCAATGGCACCTTCCGGCACTGCCCCTTCGCAGAACCCACAGTTGAAGGGCCAGGTGATGACCGAGGAAGATCGCACGCCCACCATCCGCGCGCCGGAGCGGGCAGAACCGCCCCGGCTTTCGGCCAGCGGGCTGATCTGGCCTGCCGTGCTGTTCGTGCTGTTACTGCTGGGCTGGAACTGGCGGGAGCGCCGGATGCAGGCCTCCCCGGCCTAGGCGGCTGCGCCTAGGGATCGAAGCGGGCGAACCGCGCGCGGGACCATGTTACCTGCGCGTGGCCGCCAGAGCCTTCCATCTCGTAATCGTTCCATGCGACGAGGAACCCCGCCCCGCTCGCCCTTATCGCCGGAATGGATGACTTGCCCGGCCCGCTCGACAATTGCCGTGCTTCGGCCAGTGGCCTGCCCGCACTGCCGAACGCCTGCGCGAATATGCGCCGCTGTCCGGCTGCTTCATCGCTCCACACAAGTCCGACACGGTCGCCATTCCACGCGAGATAGGCGCCGATAGACTCCCCCTCGCCGTGAGTAACACGGATCGGCGCAGCCATATGCCCGGTGAGAAAATCCGCGAGCGGACCGACCGAAAGATAGACCTCGCGGTTGCCGTCACGCTCGTCAAACCATGTGAGGGCAGCCTGACCTGCCTCATTCACCTGCAGATCGGGATAGAGGGAAGCGTGTCCGTCATCCGGCGTGAGTTGGACATGGCGTGAGCCTTGCTCCGTCACCTCGATCAGATGCAATTCGTTGGTATCGCCAGAACCGGCGGCATCGAGGGCGAGAACCATTCTCCCGTCCGCCACCGCGGCGTTGAGGTTCCACGTATCGCGATCAGCCCCGCCCACTTCGCGCGGCGCCGTCAGCGGCTTGCCGGACAGGGAAAACTCGCGATACCAGACTGACGGATCGCGGGCGGAGGTAGCGAGCGAAGGCTGAGCAATCCATGCGACCAGCAGCCGCTTGCCGGCGATACGCACGACCGGATTGCGCGACCAATCCGCTTCTTGCTCCAGCGGGACCAGCCAGCGCCTTTTGCCTGCGGCATCAAGGCCGGCAAGCCAGCCTGAAAGCTCATTGGAGAAAGGGTTCTTCTGATACCAGGCGGCGAACAGGCCGCCGTCGCCCTGGATCAGGTCAGGCTCATAGGCGAAAGTGGTGCCTTCGCTGCTCGCCTTCACGGCCGGTCCTGTGGCCTGTGCCGCCGCATCCAAGGGCTGGAGGAAGATCGCGGAACCTTCCCCCATTCCGCCGTGCCATGCGGCCCAGGCGGCCTGCGGGGAGACGGCAAGGCTCAACTCGTGAGCCCGCATCTCCCCGGCCTCCACCACCGGGGCGGGCAGATGCGCACAGCCCGCCAGCGGCAGGATCAACGGCAGCGCGTACCGCGCCAACATACGCGGCTTTGCCATTGTGGACCTTGGCCCGGTCAGAACCGGGCGCTGATCCCGGCATAGGCCGAAGTGCCCGGCGTGGCGAAGCTGAAGACTTCCTCGTAATCCTCGTCCAGCAGGTTCTCCACGCGGCCGAACAGGGTCAGCCCCTTCATCACTTCGTACTGGGCATTGAGGTTCACCAGCGTGAACGGGTCCATGGAAACCCGCACCGGAACCCAACTGGGATCGGTATAGGCCACATCGTCGGTCCGGCCGTTATACCGCACGGTCAGTGTGGCCGAGAACTTGTCGTCCTTGCTGAACCATGTGGCATTGAAGCTGGCGATGTCGCCGGGGCGGCGAACTTCCACCACGCCGTCTTCCTTGGCATTGAGGTAAGTGTAGGAAGCATCCAGCCGCAGCTGCGCCATCGGCCGCGCAGACAGGAATAGCTCTACCCCGTTCTGCTTCGATTTGGTCGCCCGGTTGCTGGGCGTCGCAACATAATCGGGCGCCGGATAGGTGGTGTAGATTTCATCCGTCAGCACGGAATCGAAATAGGTCGCACCCAGCGTGACCTTGCCGTTCATGAAGCTTTGCTCAAGCCCGGCTTCCCAGCCTTCGGACTTTTCCGGCTTGAGGTTCGGATTGCCGATATATCGGCCATCCATATAGCCGTAGAGTTCGAAATAGCCGGGGTTCTTCACGCCGGTGCCATAGGCCGCGCGAATGCGTGTGTCGGTCGGCAGGCGATAGCTGCCCTGCACGCGCCAGGTGGTCGTATTGTCGAACCGATTGTTGTCGTCATACCGGATGGATGCCCCGCCCGAGAAAGCTCCAGCAGTCAGTTCATACTGGCCGACGATGCCGACATTGTCCGTGTGGCGCTTGCCGTTGAAGGCATAGAGGCTGGTGTTCTGGAACTCCTCGCGCTCCCCATCCACGGCTGCGGTCAGGCGGTGCGAGATCGCCTCATTCCCCAGGCGCATGCTGGAAACGAAGCTACCCTTATAACGCTGGCCCTTGTCGCCATAATTGAAGCCATCAGCGTTGAAGCCCTTGCGCTGCGTGTCGGAGAACTGTCCGGTCAGCGTGTTGGTCCAGCGGCCATCCAGCGCGGTCAGTTCCGCCGCGAGCAGGCCATAGAACGCCTCATTGACGTAATGGGTGCCGGGGCTGTCCACGATGTAGCCGAAATTCGGCTTGCTGCTGTCATTCTCGGTGTCGTTCGTATCGGCATCGGTCCAGCTGTAGCGCAGCACGCCGGTCAGCTTGAAAGTGTCGGAGGGCGTCCAGTTCACCTTCGCGCTGGCGCCAAGGCTGGTGGAGGCCAGATCGCGCACGCCATCGCGCGCGGTGGGATAGCCTGACGTATGGTGCAGGCTGCTGGAGACGGCATAGTCGAAATCGCTCGACGCACCGGCAACGCGCACTGCGCCGCCTACCGTACCGAAGGAACCGCCCTCGCCCCGGATGCTGATGCCTGGCGCTTCACGCCCGGAAAGCGTGATGTAGTGGATCACGCCGCCGATCGCGTCGGAGCCGTAGAGCGAGCTTTGCTGCCCGCGCAGCACTTCGATCTTCGCGGCAGGGTCTGCGATCAGCGTGCCGAAATCATATTCGCCCATATATGGGTCAGCCGCCTCGATGCCGTCGATCAGCACCAGCACCTGATTGCCTTCGGTGCCACGCAGGCGCACTGCCGTCTGGCCGCCAATGGAGCCGGTGCGGCTCACGGCCACGCCGGGCACGTCGCGCAGAATGTCCGATACGACGCGGGTCTGGCGCTGTTCCAGTGCCTCGCTGTCGAGGACGGTCACCGATGCACCCAATTGATCGGCTCGCACGCCGTCGCCGGAACGCGATGCAGTGACGACGATGGCCACGCCATCATCCTGCGCCTCGGCAGTGTCGTCTTCGGCTGCTTGAGCCGCCTGCGGGAGCAAAGCCAGCGCCAGCGCGGCACATGCTGCCGAACCGAGAATGTGCTGACGACGATAGATTGCGTTGAATTTCCTCATCTTCCCCCAAACTCCGAATAGGCTGGCGCCCTCCTCGTCAAGGGGGCTGCCACACAGGGTGGGGATTGCGGCAATCGGGCAGACAGGTAAGTTAATTACGGTAATCCGCCCGGTTACAGGCCGTTACACCGCAGAATTCTGCGTAATTTCCCTGATCCAAGGCGCAAAACACCCCCGCACACCATTGGCGAACGGGGGTGAGATGTTCCCGCCGTCAGGCGGTCAGCGCTGAGTGAAGCGCACCGTATCCACCGTCAGCCCCTTGGCCGGCGGATTGGCGAGATCCTTGAGCAGAGTGCGCGTGCCGTACCGCCCGACCACGCCGCCGCCACGTGGTGCGTAATAGACCGGGAAGGAGGCAGACGCCGCTTCCTTCCCGTCTACCAGCATCACCAGCCGCGCAGCACGAGGGCCAGAGGCCGGATCGGCCGTGACGGACAGGGTCACTTCATGCGCTCCGGGCGCCAGCACATCGCCCTTCAGCCACTGCCGTTCCTTCTCGCGCGCAGTGGCGTTGTAGAGGAAGACCGGTCGACCGCCTTCAAGGTACAGCCCCGCCCCGCCGGCCTCATCGCCGGAGAACACAATCGGTCCATCCGCATCGACAGCGCTGGTGGTGAAGCGGGCCGCCATGTCCCAGCCTGCCGCCAGCGCCGGGAAGGAACCGGCCGGATAGCGCGTGCCCCCTGCGTAGAAGGTGAAGTCCTTACGCCCATCGAGGACCGAGGGGCGATTGCCCGGACCCACGCGGCCAATCAGATCGGCGGCAATGGGATAGACATTGTATTGCTTCGCCGCCGTCTCGAAATCGGCCTTCAACTCCGCCAGCTTTGCAGGATATTGCGCGGCGACGTTCTTCGACTGCGAATAGTCGCTATCGAGATTGTAGAGTTCCCACTTGAACTGTGCGGGGTCCAGCGGGTTGGTGGAGCGATCGTAAGGCGCGCGGCCCGGCGTGGTCGAAGCCAGCCAGCCATCCTTGTAATAGGACCGGTTGCCCAGCATCTCGAAATACTGCTCCTTGCGGGCAGAAGGCACCTTGGGGGCATCGAAGCTGTAAACCATGCTCACCCCGTCAATCGGCTGCTGCTTTACGCCGTCAACCGTTTCGGGCGGAGTAATCCCCGCCGCCTCATAGATGGTCGGGGCGATGTCGATCACGTGATGGAACTGGCTGCGCAATTGCCCCGTCGCCTTGATCCGCTTGGGCCAGCTGATGACCAATCCGTCACGCAGGCCGCCGAGATGTGATGCGATCTGCTTGCCCCATGGGAACGGCGCATTCTGCGCCCAGGCCCAGGCCGCATTATAGTTGGAATAGGAATGCGGGGTGCCGTCGGCGGCGGAATTGGCGATCAGTTCCGCTTCGGTAGGCTCGATCCCCAGCAGGCTTTGCAATTCCATGCTGGAACCGTGCTGGCTATCCATGCTGGCGCCATTATCGCCCTGCAGATAGATCACCATGGTGTTCTCAAGCTGACCGCTCTGGCGCAATTCCTCGATCACGCGGCCTAGCTGGAAGTCGAAGAAAGCCAGCTGCGCCGCCGCGACTTCCATCTGGTGCGCGTACATCTTCTGCGCTTCCGGCCCGATGCTGTCCCACGCGGGCAAGACGTCAGGGCGCGGCGTGAGCACTGCGTCCTGCGGGATCACGCCCAGGGCCTTCTGCCGGACAAAGTTCTGTTCACGCAGCTTGTCCCAACCCATGTCGAACTGGCCCTTGAACTTCGCGATCCAGTCTGCCGGTGCCTGATGCGGCGAATGCATCGAACCGGGCGAGAAATAGGCGAAGAAGGGATGATCGGGCCGCTGCACGCGCTGGACGCGCAGCCAGTCGATCATGTGATTGGTCATGTCCTTGTCGAGGATGTAATCCGGGTCGGCCGGCGGCTCCACCTGATTGCGGTTCTCGATCAGCTGCGGCCTGAACTGGTCATCCGCCGCACCGTTGAAGCCATAGAAATAATCGAAGCCCCAGGCATTGGGCCAGTGGTTGAACGGTCCCATCGGGCCGGTCTCCCACAGGGGGGTGTTGTGGTTCTTGCCGAAGAAGGCAGTGTCATAGCCATTGTCGCGCAGCACGCTGCCCAAGGTGGCGGCGCTGTCGGGGATCACCGAAGTATAGCCCTTTTCATCCACCGAGACATTGGTGATCGAACCGCTGGCCACGGCATGCGAATTACGCCCGGTCAGCAGCGCCGCACGGGTGGGCGAGCACATGGCCGTGGTGTGAAATTCATTATAGCGCAGCCCGTCCTTCGCCAGCTGGTCGAAAGTGGGCGTAGGGATCGGGCCACCGAAAGTGCTGGCCGAACTGAACCCGGCATCGTCGGTCATGATCAGCAGCACATTGGGCGCCCCGGCAGGCGCACGCGGAGGTTGCGGATAATATTTCCACTCGCGCGCGGGGGCGGCGCCTGCGGGCTGGCTTTCCGCGGCCGCGCCAGCCGCATTGACCGTGAACACCAGTGCGATGGCCGTACCGATGGCGGCGCGGGCCTGCTTTGCGCGGCGATTAGGGGAAGTCATGGAATGCTCTCTCCGTTTCAAGCGGCCTTGGCCGCCACGTCGCGGACGCAGCGGAAGCCGATATGGGATGTCGATGTGTCGATGGTCTGCGGATAACGGGCCGCCGGGCGATAACGGCGGCAGTAATTCTCGGCGCACAGATGCGATCCGCCCTTCAGCACCTTTCGGGGGAAGTTACGGCCCGGATCGTCGGGATCGTGGCTGGCGACGCGGGCATCGTCACCGCCGCAGCAGGAAGGCGCCTTCCTGCCCGGCGCATCGCTGTACCAGTCGCTGCACCATTCCCAGACATTGCCGATCATGTCGTAAAGCCCGAAGGGATTGGGCGGATAGGAACAGACGGGGGAAGTTCGCTCCCACCCGTCGAGCAGCGAATTCTCCAGCGGGAAAGCGCCCTGCCAGTAATTGGCCAGCATAGCGCCCCCCGGCGCCAGTTCGATGCCCCAGGCATAGGGCAGCCGGCCCAGCCCCCCGCGGGCGGCATATTCCCATTCCGCCTCGTTCGGCAGCCGCTTGCCCGCCCATCTGGCAAAGGCATCGGCATCTTCGTGGGCGATGTGGACTACAGGATGATCGGCAAGCCCGGCAGAACCGCTCCCCGGCCCCAGCGGCTCTCGCCAATTGGCGCCGAACACGAATTGCCACCATTGCATGGGGTTCATCCCCATGGTCAGCCGCGCAGGCGCCATGAAGACTGACGAGCCGGGCTGGAGCAGGGCTGGATCGGCGTCGGGATAATCCGCCGGGTCGGGCGCCCGCTCTGCCACGGTGACGTATCCCGTGGCCTCCACGAAGCGCGCGAATTGCCGGTTGGTCACGGGCACGACGTCGATCTCGAACCTGCCGACTTTCACTTCGCGGCAGGGCCGTTCTTCGGGATAGTGATCGTCCGATCCCATCCAGAACCGCCCACCTTCCAGCAGGACCATCGGGCACAATTCGCCCGCCACCGTAGTCACCCCGCCATCTCCCCTATCAAACGCTCGATACCGCGCTTTTCCGCGCCTTTTCGATTGGGAGGAGACAGCTGCGGCCTTGCAATTGCAAGGCATCCGGTGCTTATACGCTTCATAAGTTATAACTTATGGCTTGCCGAAATTCGCGCGCCATACCGGGAGAAATCGGATGTTTCAGGACAAGCGCGATTTCACGCTCCAGCAATTGCGGACCTTCGTTTGCGCGGCAAAGGCAGGCAGTTTCAGCCGCGCGGCCGACCAGCTCGGCATTTCGCAACCCGCTGTGAGCGACCAGATCTCGATGCTGGAAGATCGGCTGGGCTGCCAATTGTTCATCCGGCGCCGGGGAACCACGCCATTGCTGACCCATGACGGCACGAAGCTACTGGAAAGCGCCGAAATGATGCTGAGCGCGAGCAAGGAAATGCGCGGCGACGAACCGGGCGCCCGCCGCCAGCGTGTGCGGCTGTGCATCGGCCCGCGCCTGCGTGACGTCTACCTCAAGCCCGCACTTCCCCGCCTCTATAGGGAACATCCTGAAATCGAGCTGGTGCTGATGCCGCTGATCCGGCCTGACGAAGTGCAGAGCGGGTTCGATCGCGGGAAGATCGACATCGTCGTCTATTCGGTGGGCCAAGTGATCGGCAGCTGGCCGAATGTCCGCCATATTGCCGAAGTCCCCACCGCGCTGGTCGGCGCGCCGGGCACGCGGGCGAAGCTGGATTCCGGCGAATTGAGCTATGACGATCTGAATTACATCATCCACTCTTCCGACGCGCAGCCGGAGCATTGGGTGGAGCTGCAGTTCCGGCGCAAGGGCATCAAGCCTGTCAGGCCGTTTCTCTATGTGGAGTTTCCAGACATCATCCAGCAGATGGTGGAAGACGGCCAGGGCGTTGCAGTGCTGATGCATGAACAGGTGGCGGGCAGTATTGCGAGCGGGCGGCTGGAAGTGCTCGACGGCGATTTCCCTCCGCTCCAGCGGCTGGTTGCACGTTCTCCGACCGCGACGCCCGCTGCCCGGATCGTGGAGGAATTCGTTCTGGCCGCGTTGAACGAAAAACGCGCCATTTCCGCCTGATCTCTGGCTCGGGAGAGAGGGTGAGGCAGGCCGCCTCCGGTGCTCAGCCGGAAACGACCCGCCTCGGGAGGTACCTCTAGAAATTGCGACGAACGCTGAGCGACCATTCACGCGGCGCGCCGGGCTGGCCCGACACGATGCCGATCGGCAGGCGGCCCTTGTTCCGGTAATAGAACTCGTCCGTCAGGTTGGTGACGGCCAGCGCAACCTGCCAGTCCTCGTCCGGCGAGGTCCAGGTAAGGCGGGCGTTCATAACCGTGTAGGCCGGAACCAGCGTTGCCGGGTTGTTGTCCGACGCAGTGAAGAACGACGACTGGTAGGCCAGGTCGAAACGCGGCGTCAGTGTGCCGGCGCTGCCCAGGTCGGCTTCATACTGGGCACCGAAGCTGGCCTTCCACTTGGTGATGTAAGGCGCCAGCGAATCCAGCGTGATGCCGCTGATCGTCGCCCCGGTCGCGCCGATGCTCTTCAACTGGAAGTCCAGATAGCTGCCGGTGGCGTCGATGGTGAGGCCCTTTACCGGCCGCAGGGTCAGTTCGGCTTCCACGCCAGTGAAGCGCGCATCGCCGGCATTGGTCGGCGTTGCGTTCTGGGCGCTCAGCGTCACTCCGTCCACCACGGTCGGCGCGGTGTTGGAGAAGATGATGTCCTTATAATCGTTGATGAAGGCCGACATGTTCAGCCGCACCGCGCGATTCAGGAAATCGCTCTTGAAGCCGATTTCATAGGCATTGAGCGATTCAGGCTGGAACGGCTGCACCTGCTGGATCACGAAGGGGCGCGGATTTACGCCGCCACCGCGATAGCCGGTGCTGAACTGGGCATAGACCATCAGGTCCGGCGTCAGCTGGTAATCCGCATTCACGCGATAATCCACGCGGTCACCGGAATAGCTGCCGATGGCTCCGTCGATCTTGTTCTGCGCTGTGTAGCTCGGCTCGCTCGTGTCGAACACGTTCAGGCGGCGGAAGTGGTAATCCTTCTTGTCATGCGTGTAGCGGATGCCGCCGGTCAGGTTCAGGCGATCGGTCAGGTGGATCACTGCATGGGCAAAGCCCGAGATGCTTTCCGCCGGAATCGTATCGTCCGAATAGAAGACCGAAGAAGTCGCAAGGCCCGGCGCGATGATGTCGCCGCCTTCGATGTAGCTCGTCGCGTCATAGTAATAGGCGCCCAGGGTCCAATCGAGCTTGTCGTTGAAGCTGGTGCCGTTCAGGCGCAGTTCCTGCGTGAACTGGTGGTGCGAATTGGTGATGTTGGACGTGTTGATGCCAAACGGCGTGACGTCATAGTCCGAGCCATAGGAACCCGACAGATCCTGATAGGCAGTGATCGACTTGAGGGCCAGCGTATCGCTGATGGTCCAGTCAATCGTGCCCGCCACTTCCCACGCACGCAGGCGGGTATTCGGGTCCCACACGGTGGCCGGATGGCTGCCGTCAGCGTCGGTGAACGCGGGGGTCACATAGGTCGAGTAGTTGTAATACTCGCCTTCAGCCGGGATCAGCAGCGAACGATCGGTGAAGCCGGGCGTCAGCGCATTGGACACCGTAAGGGCCAGCAGCGTGGTCGGCGGCGGTTCGGAATCGTCCACCAGCTTGCTGGCGGAGATGTTCACTTCGACATTGTCGCTGGCCACCCAGCGCAGGGCCATGCGGCCGGCGGTGTAATCCCTGCCGCCTTCATGCCCGATGACGCAGTCTTCGGTGGGCGAACCGGTTGCCGGAATGCCCGCCACGCCCGGGTTCTTGCAGCCGAAATCGTAGCGCGTGACATAGCCCTGCTGATGGCGCGTAACGCCGGAAAGGCGCATGAACAGCCGGTCGGGCACGATGGTGAAATCGGCGCTGCCGCGCAGGTCAAGCTGATCGCGCGAACCTACGGTGGCTTCCAGGAAGCCGCCTTCGCCGGTGGGCTTCTTGGTATAGAGCTTCACTGCCCCGCCGATGGAGTTCTTGCCCGCCAGCGTGCCCTGCGGGCCGCGCAGGATTTCCACCCGGTCAAGGTCCAACAGGTCCAGCTGCGAACCGAAGACGGTGCCGTGATAGACATCGTCGACATACAGGCCCACGCCCGGCTCATAGGCGAAGTTCGTGTCCGCCTGGCCGACACCGCGAATGAACACCGCCGCGCCGGGGCCGAAGGCCGAGCCGGTGGGCTTCAGCACCACGTTGGGCGCGCTGTTGGTCAGGTCGGTGACGGTCGAATAGCTGCGGGCCGCAAGACCTTCGCCGTCGATGGCGGTGATCGCGATAGGCGTGTCCTGCAGCCGCTGTTCGCGGAACTGTGCCGTGACGATGATTTCGCCGATATCGTCGTTTGCCGTGTCGGAAGCGGCTCCATCCTGCGCTATGGCCGGGGCTGCACCTGTCAGGGCGGCGGTCGCCGCGCACAGCAACAGGCTGGTCTTCGTAAAACGCATATGTCCTCCCAAATTCTTATCGCTCTCAGGCGGGGTGCGGTTCGTTGCATGACGCACGCCGCCCATTCTCTGGCGTCGGAGAAGCGGGAGGTGAGTTGGGAAGCCCCCGCCATTCCGGACGGGGTCTGAAATATTGGCACACTCAGTCGCTTAGCAACGGAGCAACCTTCTATGACACTTATAAGCGATAGCTTATCGCTTGTAGCTCTGCTGAACCCATGGGGTGTGACCGGAAGGCTGGGGCTTGCCCTCCGGCCACATAGAAATCGGATCAGAAGCCGGAAACGCCTTCGCTCCAGCCGAGCCCGAGGGCCTTCTGCAACGCCACGAAATCGCTGGTCAATTTGGCGGTCGCCCGGTCGAGTGCCTGACGGGCGGAGTTGTGCGCCAGTTCCGCTTCCAGCAGGGCAGGCTTGCCCGCCGCGCCCAGTTCATAGCGCTGGCGTTGCAGGTCTTCGATCTTGGCGGCACTCTCTTCCGCCCTTGCAAGGCTGGCCACTGTCTCGCGCGAGGCGCGGAAGGCGGCAAGTGCATCTTCCACATCGCGCAACGCGCCCAGCACGGTACCGCGATAGAGCGCCTCCGCCTCGTCGCGCCGTGCTTCCGCCTGCCCGACCTGGGCTTTCGCCTTGCCGAAATCGAGGAAGTTCCATTGCAGCATCGGCGCGGCGACGGCGGTGAAATCGTCCAGATGGGTCAGATCGGCCAGATTGCTGCCGCCCAGCCCCAAAATGCCCATGAAATTGAGGCGCGGGAAACGCGCGGCTTCGGCCACACCGATCCGGGCGTTCTGCGCTGCCAGCCGCCTTTCGGCCACGCGAATATCGGGGCGGCGCTTGAGCAGTTCTTCCGGATTGCCGACAGCAACGCTGGCAGGCGGCAGCGGAATGGGCGCGACCTGCGCCAGCAGCGGATCGACCGCGCCGGGCGCCTCGCCCGTCAGGATCGCCAGCGCATTGGCATAGCTCTGCGCTTCCGCCCGCAGCGGCGCAACCTGCTGGCGCGCCTGTTCCAGCGCCGAATTGGCTTGTTCCACTGCCACTGAAGTGCCCGAACCCAGTTCGAAACGCTGGCGGGCATAGGCCGCCAGTTCCTCACGCTGCTTCACTGCCGCTTCGGCAAGGGCCAGGCCCTGCCGACGCTCGCGATAGGAGATATAGGCCTCGGCCACGGCGGCAGTGAGGCTGACCTGCGCATCCTGCGCGCTTGCCTCGGCACCGGCCAGTTCGGCCCGCGCAGCCTCGTCCTTCCGGCGCTGGCCGCCGAAAAGATCCACTTCCCACGCGGCATTGAGGCCAAGATTGAAGAAATTGGTCGAAGTCGTCCCGCCAGATTCCTCTTCCGTGGTGGGTTCACCGCTCGAATTTCCACCACCCAGATCGGGAATGCGGACATGGGCGGCAACGCCCATGGCGGTGAGCGACGGCTTGCTGCCGGCCTTTTCCACCGCCAGTGCCGAACGGGCGCCGCCAATGCGCGCCTTGGCCGCCGCAAGATCCGGGCTGCCGGCAAGGGCGCGCGTTTCCAGTTCGTTCAGCACCGGATCGCCCAGCCCGGTCCACCAGTCAGCCAGCGCGGGCTGGCCCTGCGCGAAATCGCCTTCGGCGCGCACGAAGCCGTCGCCACCACCGGCAGAACCGAGTGCGGGCGGCCCGGCATAATCGGGGCCGACGGTACAGGCCCCCAGCGTAAGCAGGGCGGGCAGGATCAGGTGGCGCGTGGAATATCGCATCGCTTGTCTCAATGGGCCGGAGCGGCGGAAATGTCCTTGGGCAGCGGACGCAGCAGCAGGACGAGCGGAGTAACAATCAGGATGCCCACCGCGAGCAGCCAGAACATGTCGTTATAGGTCATCACCAGCGCCTCGCGCGTGATACTGCCGGAAATGGCACGCAGGGCAGTATCGGTGCCGCCCAGCATCTGTGCCATGCCAGAGACATGATCCTGCACAGCCAGGCTGTTGGCTTCCAGCGTTTCCTCGATCCGGCGCGAATGGAACCACAGGCGCTGTTCCTGCACCGTGGCGATCGCCGCCAGTGCCAGAGAACCGCCGATGTTACGCGCCGCATTGAACAGGCCGGAGGCATCGCCCGCATATTGCGGCGGCACGGAGGAAATCGCTGCCTGATTGAGGAACAGGAAAGCCAGCACCGTACCCACACCGCGCAGCAGCTGAGATTCGACGAAATCGCCGCCAACCGAATTGGCCGTGAGCGCCGTATCCACCCAGCAACTGAGCGAAAGGATGAGCAGGCCCACGATCACGGCAAGGCGTATATCAAAATAGCGCATCAGCAATGGGGCAATGAACATCATCATCATCGACGGAATGCCCGAGATCATGACGACCTTGCCCGCCTGCAGGGCATTGTAATCGGCAATGGACGCCAGGAATTGCGGGATGACGTAGGACGTGCCGTAGATCACCATCCCCAGCATCACAGCCATCACCACCACCGCGCCAAACTGTCGGTCAAACAGCAAGGCGAGGCGGATAATCGGGTCTTTCGCGCGGAACTGGCCCCAGATCATCATCGCATAGCCGATGGCGGAAACCGCAGTGAGCTGGATGATGAGGGTGGAGGAGAACCACTGTTCGCGATTGCCCTCTTCCAGCACCACCGTCATGCAGCCAAGGCCGATGGACAGGCCGAACAGGCCCAGCCAGTCCGCATCCTTCAGCAGTTCGGGCTTCATCTTCTGGTTCGGCAGGCCGACCAGCAGCAGCACGACCAGCAGGGCGCAGATCGGCACGTTGATGAGGAAGGCATAGTGCCAGCTGAATTCCTCGGTCAGCCAGCCACCCAGCAGAGGGCCGACCACCGGGCCGAGAATGGCGGTGACCCCGAACAGGGATGTGCCGATGGGCTGCTGGTGCCGTGGCAGGCGCGTGGCGATGATGGTCATCGCCGTGGGGATCATGCCCCCACCGGCAAGGCCCTGCCCCGCACGGCCGATAATCATGGTCGTCAGATTATCGGCAACGCCGCACAGCACCGAAAAGGCAGTGAACAGCACGGCCGAGATCAGCAGGAACCGGCGCAGGCCAAACAGCCTTTCCAGCCATGCGCAAAGCGGCACGATGATGATTTCCGCCACGAGGAAGGACGTGGCGATCCACGTCCCTTCCGTGCCGCTCGCGCCGATTTCGCCCTGGATCGTGGGCAGCGCGGAATTGACGATGGAAATGTCCAAAGTCGCCATCATCGCGCCCAGCGTGCCGGCCATCACCGCCAGCCATGCGCCAAGATCGGCGTTTGGCGGGCGCGTGCCGGCAGCAGGCGCTTGCTTTTGGGCGGCGGCGCCAGCCATTACTTCTTCGCCTGCTCCAGCGCCTTCTGCTCTTTGGCGATCTTCTCGATCGAACCCTTGGCAGAGCGCGTATCGACCGAGACATGCACCGACATGCCCGGCACCAGCAGGGCGCGGGTTTCAGGCCCGGCTTCCACCGCGATCCGCACCGGAACGCGCTGGACGATCTTGGTGAAATTGCCCGTGGCGTTTTCAGGCGGCAACAGCGAGAATTGCGCGCCGGTGCCGGGGGCGATGCTTTCGACCTTGCCCTTCAGCTCAACGCCTTCCAGCGCATCGACCTCGATCGAGACCGGCTGGCCCACACGCATCAGGCCAAGCTGCGTTTCCTTGAAATTGGCCGTGATATAAAGCTGCTGCACCGGCACGATCGACATGGCGCGAGTGCCGGGCTGCACGAACTGGCCCGGCTGCACGGTCTTGTTGCCGATGCGGCCTGCGATGCTGGCGCGCACCACCGTTGAACCCAGATCGACATCGGCGGCCGCACGCTGCGCAACCCCGCCTTCGGCCTGGGCCTTGGCCTGGCCAACCTGAGCCTCCAGCGTCGCGACACGGCGCTGGGCGCTGGCAAGGTTGGCCTTGCGGGCCGCAACGGCGGCTTCGGCCCGTTCGAACTGGCTGCGCTTCTCGGCAAAGGTTTCGCGCGATTCAGCACCGCTGGCGGCCAGTGCCTCGTAACGGTCGCGGATGGTCTTCGCGAAACGCAGATCGCTTTCGGCAGAAGCAAGCTGGGCAATGGCCCCATCCACGGCAGCATGCTGCTCCGCGATCTGGGCCTGCAGGCCCTTGGCGCTGGCATTTGCCATGTCGATCTGCGCCTGCGCCTGCGCCACCTGCGAGCGATAATCGCGCGGATCGATGCTGAACAGCGGATCGCCCGCAGAAACAGCCTGATTGTCCGCCACGAAGACCTGTTCGACATAGCCGGCCACCTTGGGCGCCACGACTACGGCATCGGCCTGGACATAGGCATCTTCCGTGCCCTGCACATAGCGGCCGACCATCCAGTAATTGGCGAACCAGCTTGCGCCCAGCACCAGGGCCACGATGACCACGCCCAATATGACCAGCCGCACACCCTTGCGCTTCAGGGGCGATGGCTTCGCCTCGGCTGCAGACGCGTTTTCGTCCGCACCGAGTTCTTCGGCGGTAGGGCTCGTCACTGTCTCTTGATCCTTTCGAACGACTCACAAAAGAGCCGGAACTGCTTGCCAGATGCTCGCAATTGCAGCATATGGCAATACCATATATTGTGGGACCACAACAATGTCGGAACTGGAGCCTCTCGTCTCCGCCTATGCGGAACTCTATCTGCAGCTGATGCGGACGATGGATCGTCGCATGGCTGATCAGGGCGCGTCGCTCGCGCGGACCAAGCTTCTGCTTTGCCTGCAGAAAAGGGGGCCGCTGCGCGCCACCGACATTGCCGATTTCTTCAGCCAGTCCCCCCGCACGGTGACCGAAGCCATCGACGGACTCGAGCGTGACGGGCTGGTGGAACGCAAGCCCGACCCGGATGACCGGCGTGCCAAATTCATCAACGTGACCGAAAAAGGACTCGAAGCAGCCGCCAAGACCGAGCCGCTGCGCCGCCAGTTGATCGACCAGACTTTCGGCACGCTGGACGATGATGAGCGCGCAACGCTGCTCAGGCTGCTCAACAAGGCTTCGGCCAGCCTCAAATCGGCAGATGCGGCCGACTGACGCGCTTTAGCGCGGCTTGGCCCCGCGCTGGCCAGAAAGCCGGCCATGCGTTATTATTGCCTGCAGGTTCCCCCGCCACTTGCCGGGAGGCAGCGCATGAAGCAGCGGCAGGATTATTTCGCCAATCGCCGGGAAGCCGGGCGGCTGCTGGCCGATGCTATCGAGCCGCTTGGCCTTGCCGATCCGGTCGTGCTGGCGCTGCCGCGCGGCGGCGTGCCGCTGGGCTTCGAGCTTGCGCGGCGGCTGAAGGCTCCGCTGGACATATTGCTGGTGCGCAAGATCGGCGCACCGGGGCATGAGGAATACGGCATCGGCGCGCTGGTTGACGGCGCCGCACCGCAGATCGTGATCGACGAGCGAGCCGCCAGCCTGACCGGCGCCGACGCTGCCTATATCGAGCGGGAGACCGCACGCCAGCTCGCCGAGATAGAGCGCCGCCGCGCCGCCTATCGCACCGGCGATCCCATCCCCCTGGCCGGACGCAATGTCGTGGTGGTGGATGACGGGATCGCCACTGGCGGCACGGTGAAGGCCGCCCTCAAGGCGCTGGCGAAAGTCGGCGCAGCTTCGGTTACGCTTGCCGTGCCGGTCGCCCCGCGTTCGGCCCTGTGGCAGCTTGAACCGCTTTGCGGGCAGATTGTCTGCCTCTCCTCACCTGAGCCGTTCTATGCCGTCGGCGCGCATTATGGGGACTTCGCCCAGACCGAAGACGCCGAAGTGATCGACTTGCTGGCCAAGGCGCGCGGGAGGGATGCCCTAGGGGCAGCGTGAGAACCCGTCAGGCATCATTGGGTGCCGTTCTGCACCCCTTCAGGCGCCTTGAGCCTCCCTTTTGCCGTCCTTGAATTCCTTATATGAATCAAGCACTTCACGCAGACGAGCCAGTGCCTCTTCACGCCGGCGCTCATCATGGATGCGGGCCAGTTCGCCCTTCAGCCCGGTGACAAAGGCGGCATATTCATTCTGCCAATCCCGCCCAACCGCCTGCTGCGCCTCGATATTTCCGGTCGCGATACGCTTGGCGGGCTTGCCCGGGGAAAGGCCGTAAGTCTCGCCCAGTTCAGGCAGGCGCACTGTCAGGTCTGGCATTACCCGCTGCAACTCGCGCCGCATGCCCTCCATCCCTTCCGGCTCCCCATGATCCAGGATCAGACTGCCGGAAATCGGCGCCCGCGCCGCAATCCAGGCGAGCAGTTCACCCTGATCGGCATGGGCGGAATAGTGGTCAATCCTGCGAATTTGCGCCCGAACACGCACTTCCGCCCCGGAAATGCGCACCCGTGGCGCGCCTTCGAGAATGACACGCCCAAGCGATCCCTGCGCCTGAAAGCCCACGAACAGCACGGTGGAATCCCGCCGATGGAGGTTGTGGACCAGATGATGCCGAATCCGGCCACCCTCGCACATGCCCGAAGCCGCCAGAATGATCGCACCGGACACGGAGTTGAGCCGGATGGACTCCGATACGTCACCCACGAAGTGGAACGAGGGATGTTCGAACACATTCACCCCGCCCGTATCTTCAAGCCCTGCCGCATAGCGCGCAAAGACTGCCGTGGTCCGGCTTGCCAGCGGTGAATCGATGAACACCGGCACATTCGGGATCGCACCCTCGCGCAGCAGGTAAGCCAGATCGAGCAGCAATTCCTGCGTCCGCTCCAGCGCGAAGGCAGGGATCACCAGATTGCCGCCGCGCGTCATCGCCGCACGCACTTCCGCTTCCAGCAGCTTGCGCCGCTCCTCGATCGTGACCTTCTCCCGCTCCCGGTCACCATAGGTGGATTCACAGATCACATGGTCGAAACCGGCGGGGCCTTGCGGGTCGAGCAGGAAGGCCTTGTTCTCCGGCCCGACATCTCCCGAACACATCACCCTGACGCCGCCCGCCTCCAGCTCGACCGAGGCCGAGCCGAGGATATGGCCCGCATTCCACAGCCGCGCGCGGAAACCCGGTGCAGGTTCGAACCATTCTTCCAGTTCGACGGCACGGCACAGCTTCCATGCAGCGATGGCATCGCGCTCGGTATAGGCAGGCTCGAACGCATCCTCGCCCGCGCGGTCGCGCCGACGGTTGCGCCGCTCCGTATCCGCTTCCTGAATGCGCCCGGCATCGGCCAGCATATGCTCGAGCAGATCCTTCGTCGGCCCGGTGCACCAGATCGTGCCGGAAAAGCCCTGAGCCACCAGTTTGGGCAGCAATCCGCTATGATCGATATGAGCATGGGTCAGCACCACGGCGGGAAGGCGCGCCGGATCGAAGGCGAAGTTCCCCATATTGAGGTTTTCCAGCGTGCGAGAGCCCTGGAACATACCGCAATCCACCAGCAGCGATTGCCCGTCTCGCCGGAACTCCATGCAGGAGCCGGTGACAGTGCGCGCGGCACCATGGAAGGTCAGCGAAAGAGGATGTTCGGACATAGCACTCCTGTCAGCCCAGCCAGCGCTGGCGGCGGATTTCTGCGGCGATCAACGCGGCAAGCGGGATCGCCCCGTCGGACTTACCGACACTGTCTGTAAAACGCAGGGCGGCGATGCCCGCTTCAGCCATGCGGGCAAGATCGTCCGGACGGGCAAGGCCATGCGTCGCCAGCGCCTCGATCCGTGCGGCACCTGCCTCGCGCAGCAGGCGCGCAGCCTCAATCAGGGTCGCGCCGCTGGAAACGACATCGTCCACCAACACGGCCAAGCGCCCTTCCGCCCGCTCGACACCCGGAATGCGGATCGCCACTTCACGGTCGCCGCTACGCAGCTTTTCTCCCACCAGGACATCCAGCCCTAGCGGCGCGGCGATTGCCTCCACCCATTGGCGGGATTCGCTGTCCGGCCCCACCAACAGCGGGTAGTCAGCATCGGCGAGCACAGAGGAAAGGGCAGGCGCAGCGGAAAGGGCGACCGCCTCCGTGTCAGGCATGACCTCTTCCAGAGAATGGATCCGATGCAGATGCGGGTCCACAGTCAGGACCGCGTCGAAACGCTCCGCAAGCATCCCCGCGATCACGCGCTGGCTGACCGCTTCGCCCCGATGAAAGGCCACGTCTTGCCGCATATAAGCAAGATAAGGTGCAATCAGGATCAGCCTGCGCGCGCCGTTCTCGCGCAGGGTTGCCGCAGCCAGAAACAGTTCGATCAGCTTGGCATTGGGATCGTCCAGTGAACGATAGAGCAACGCAACTCCCTGCGTCGGCTCCACGCGCACAAGGCTCTCCCCGTCAGGGAAGCGGCGCAGAGCCACTTCGCTGAAACCGATGCCCAATTCCCCGGCCAACCGCATCGCGGCATCCCTGCCTTCGGGAAAAGCGAAGATCGTGCCTTCCATCACGCGATGCCATAGCCTGAGTTTTCCGCTGCGAGATCGCGCGCGAAGCCCAATCCCGTCTCGGAATTGGCGTGAATGCGATAAATCGGCTCGCCGCCGGTAACGGAACTGCCCACCTTATGCAGCAGATCTATGCCCGCGCCCTTGTCCATCGGGGCGCCGGCAAGGCGGGCAATGCGGGCGATCCGTTCGCAATCGATGGCCACCACAGTGCCCCCGCGCGGCGCGAGTATCTCATGGAAGTTCGCCCCCGGCCCGATATGCTCCGTCCGCTTCCCCTGTGCATCTATCAGCCGTTCCATCGCCGCCAGCGCGGCACCATTGGCCAGCAATTCACGGGCCCGTTCATGCCCTTCCCCGCCCTTGAGTGCGGGATCGAACTCCAGCACGTGCCCGGCAAGCAGCAGTCCACGCTCGCGCAAGTCAACAGGCGCATCGGGATCGCCGCGCAACACTTGCATAACGTCCCGCGCCTCCAGCACCGGACCGATACCCCGCCCGATGGGCTGGGAGCCATCGGTAAAGATCACATCGGTGACGAGACCGAGATGGCCGGCAATATATTCGAACAGCTTGCGCAGCCGAACCGCATCGCGTTGGCTGCGGACCTTGGCAGTCGGCCCGACAGGAATGTCGATCACCAGATGGGTCGATCCCGCAGCAACCTTCTTGGACAGGATCGAGGCGACCATCTGTTCGAAAGTATCAAGCCGCAATGGCCGTTCGACCGAGATCAGAACGTCGTCCGCCGGGGAAAGGTTCACCCGTCCGCCCCAAGCCAGCACTGCCTTTTCCCGCGCGACGATCTCCTGCATCCGGGCTTCTGTAAGATCCACATCGGCCAGCACTTCCATCGTATCGGCCGTGCCGGATGGCGAAGTGATCGCTCGGGAGGAGGTCTTGGGGCAGATCAGGCCATGGGCAGCAACGATGGGCACAACGATCATCGAGGTGCGGTTGCCCGGGATCCCGCCGATGCAATGCTTGTCCACCACCAATGGGGAATCCCAGTGGAGGCGATTGCCGACGGCAATCATTGCGCGGGTCAGGGCCAAAGTCTCATCAGTGCTCATGAAACCGGCGCAGGCTACCAGAAAGGCGCCGATTTCCATCGGGGAATAGAGGTGGGTCGCCACGTCGCGCACGATGGCGGTAATCTCCCCCTCGCCCAGCGTGTAGCCGCCGATCTTGCGGCGAACATATTCGAGACTGTCCGGAGCGAGCGCCTGTTCGAAACTGACTTCCGTGCCCTCAGGAAGGCCAAGTCGGCGGAAGGCCTGTTCGCCCAAGCCGATTTCACCCGGCTCGACAATGGCCGGATCGTCAACCAGCGCCAGAGTGGCGAGGATTTCCCCGCAATCGGCCTTCACGCGCAATTTGCGCAAGGCCTGAAACTGCTCTGGCGAATAGTGATTGCCATGGCGCAGCAGGAAGGCCGTGTTTTCCGGATGGGTATCAATCGGTATGCGCCGAATCTTCGGCATCGCTCTGCCCTTGGAATTATTCTCCGGGCTTTAGGCAGTTGGCGCAGCCGTGTCACCCGTCGCCGGCCAGAACCTGTCAGGCGCGCAGGATCGCCTCGCCCGCCTCCACCATAGTCTGCATGATCCCTACCCCGTCGCTATAGGGCTGAAGTGAATGCGCCAGCCGGGCGAAATCGGGCAATGGTAGTGCTTCCTGAAAGGCGATGCCGTGACGATATTCTCGCCGCCAGCAAATATGGGCGTAGCGATGTTCCATCCCCGGCATCCCGATTTTCAGCAATTGGCCGACCGGAATCTGACGCCCCGCCTCAATGCAGGCACCCTGAGCGGAAAAGTTCAGCATCAATGCCTGTCCGGGCTGGCCATCGGCGATGAAGGAGACCTCGTGCTGCAACGAAAGGCGGATCGGCCGCCGGGCGCCAAGACCGGATTCACGCGTGAATTCCTCCACTTCGACTTGCGCCGAGAACAGGAAACCGGAGAACTCGCCGTCAATCCAGCGCCGCTCCATCGCATAGAGTTCACCATTGGCGAGCTCGAGGAACATGTGGGTTTCAGGCGGATGGGCGTGGAACAGGCGCAGTCGGGTGCCACTTTGCGACACGTCTTGCACGATGCACGCATATTCGCCGCTCAGGCAGCGCAATTTCGCCACCCGCATCAGTAGCCGGTGCCGCTTGCCGCTGCGCCGCTCGGAGAGGCTCCTCGACTTGGCAGCATTCGTCTCGATCGGCGCCAGCATCGCACTTTCCTTCCATCGGCCGGGTTTGGCCCTCGGCCGCGTTTGGTGCGCCGGTTTATGGTAAACGAAACCTACGGTATCAAACTTAACAAGCCGCTAACCATCCGGTCAGGCAAGCCCCTGACCTGGGCGCCGTATTCACCTGTGCAACCAGATGCCCGGTCAACTCACAGAGATTGAGGGCGGATTACGCACCCCCTCAAAAAATGAAATATACTCATATTTACATAAGGTAGAATTGAAACTAGGCAGACGCCCCAGATTCGCGATCGAGGGGGAGTGACTTGTCTCTGGAGGGGCTGGCCCAATCTGGCTGGGCAGAACGCGAGGCGCTTGAGGCCGCAAGAGGCCTGTTGTTCGACTGGGACGGATGTGTCGCGGTGAATAACCGGATTCTGCCGTCCGCCGCGCGGTTGATCGCCCGGCATCTGGAACGCGTGGCTGTCATCACGAACAATTCGACCCATCTGCGGGAAGATTTCGTCCGTATTCTTGAACGCAACGGCCTGGAAATTCCGGAAGAGCGCATCTTCACCGCGGGGATCGAGGCCCTTCATCGCGTGCGGGATAGCGGCTGCACACGAGTGCTGATGCTTTCATCCACCGCGATGCGGCGCCATGCGCTCGATCTGGGCATTCCGCTCGTCCGCGAAGAGCCAGATCTCGTCCTGCTGATGCGTGACCCCCGCTTCACCTATGCCAAACTGGAACGCGCAGCCAATGCGCTGCGCGACGGAGCAAGGCTGGTGGTTGCCAATGCGGACCGGGCCCACCCCGGAGTTGGCGGGCGACTGGTGCCGGAAACCGGCGCGCTGCTCGCCGCCCTGCTCTCTTGCGCCGGCGAATACGCCCCCGCCCCTGAAATGATCGGCAAGCCGGGTCCGATATTGTTTGATCGGGCCTGCAAACATCTGGGCATAGGCCCGGCCGAAGCGGTGATGATCGGCGACAATCCCGAAACCGATGGTGAAGGCGCACTGCAATTCGGAATCCGCCCGATCCTGATCGGCGGCAACTCTCGGCTGCGCATGGACGATTTGCTGGAACCCTTGGCCGCCGAATAGTCAGAAGCGCTTGATCGACAAGACGTCGAAGGTCTTCTTCAGCACATCGGTGGCGTGATCGTAATCCGTCAGGGCCAAACCGGCGATCAATGCATCGACCACGCAAATCTGCGCGATACGGCTGGTCATCGCCTCGGTCCGGAAACGGGTCTCGCGCGCCATTGTGAACAGTACGATGTCGGCATAGGCCTGAATTGGCGACCGGGCGAAGTTGGTGATCACGATCGTCTTCGCCCCAGCCTCCCTGGCAAGACGCGTTGCCGCCACCGTCTCATGCGTGGCGCCGCTGTGAGAGATTGTGATCGTGGTCACGTCAGGATCGCAGCGCGATGCGCTGATCGCCTGGACGTGACTGTCGGTCACCGCCCGTGCGTCCAGCCCGATGCGCAGCATGCGGTAATGCGTGTCTTCGGCGATCGGCGCCGAGGAGCCGATGCCATAGATCTCCACTCGCTTGGCCCCACGCACGGCCCCAACCGCCCGCTCCAGCGCGTCCGGCTCCAGTACGGACAAAGTGTCGCGCAATGCCTGAATGCCCGAATGGAAGACCTTGCGGCAGATCGTATCCATGTCGTCATTGCGTTCCAGATCCTCGTGAATGAACTGGACTGGCTGGACGATCTCCTGTGCAAGGCTGAGCTTCATCTGCTGGAAGCCGGACAGGCCAATGGAGCGGCAGAAATTGATCACGCTGCCTTCACTTACTCCTGTCGCCTCGGAAAGCTCCGTCACGGACATGCCGACGATCTCTTCCGGGCGTTCCAGAATGAACTGGGCAATGCGCTGGGCGCTCTTCGCCATATTGGGCTGAGCAACGCGGATTCGCCCCAGTGCGTTTTCGACGGGGCGGTTGTCCGCCTGAGACGCCCTGCCCTTCGGCGTCTTCACGCCTTTGCCGTTAGTTGCCACCTCTGCCCCCTTCACAATTTTTGCGCGTGTGCACCATGCATGCTCAACAACGATACCGCCAGCATTGAGTAGCACTCAATTCCGGAAAGCCCCGCGATTTCCGCAGGCTGCGCGCTTCAGCGGCGCCGAAATCTCAATCCGAAGTGCGCTTTTCTTACTTTATGACTCGCATTGAAATGAGTGTTTTTCATTCAAGTGTCACATGGACCCCATAGTGGCCAGCCCGCAGGCGATGGAACCGAATCGCAACCGGCTGATGCCCGAGGGGCAACACCGCGGCCGGTCCGGTTCCCCGCTTCGGGACAAACCATTTCAGGGGACTAGCGGTGAACAAACGCTCTTATCATTCGGTCGCGCATATTCTGGCGATGCTGGCGGCAGGCTCCGCCTTCACGGCCGCCCCGGCGCATGCAGAAGCCGCCGCCGAAGCAGGTGCGCCCGGCGAAGGCGCCATCGTCGTCACCGGCGAGGCCGTGAAGGCTTCCCAGGTAGCCGAAGAAGCCGCCGAGTTCGGCAATTACGTGCAAATCGTCTCCTCGCAGGAAATCGAAGCCAGCGGCGCCAGCAACTTCGCCGAACTGGCCCAGTTCCTGATCAAGGGCGCCAATGTCGGCTATTCGCCGGACGAAGGCGAATACACCATCCGCCTCGATGGTGGCGGCGACCGTGACACTCTGGTCGTGCTCGACGGTGTGCCCCTGTACGACCGCGGCCCCGCTCTGGAGGAAATCTGGGGCACCACCACCATCGATCCGCACATGATCGACCATGTGGAAGTGTTCCGTGGCGGCAACAGCCTGTTCTTCGGCTCGAACGGCGGCATCGGCGTGGTCAGCATCAAGACCAAGCGCCCCACCGGCGAGAACAAGGTGGAACTGGGCGCCAGCTACGGTTCGTTCAATTCGCGCGAATTGTGGGGCAATGCCCAGGCCAAGCTGGACAGCGACGGCAAGCTGGGCGTGATGGTCTATGGCAGCTCGCAGAACACCGATGGCCCGCGCATCTTCAATCCCGCTGATTTCGTGGACAATGTGGCCGCTGCCGGCGCCATCCAGAAATACCCGCTCAACCGCAACAATGTGGGCATCAAGTTCCGTTACGCCCCGAGCGACGCGACCGAGATCACGCTCAACGGCCAATACACCCAGATCGAGTTCCAGGATGCCTTCCCGGACAATGAAACCTATTCGCCCAACCGCGTGCGTTATCCCATCATTGATGGCGGCATCTCGCACCGCTGGTCGGATGCGGTTCTGACCGAATTTTCGGCCTATTGGAGCAATCCCAAGCTCAACAATACAGAAACCTATGCCGAAATCTGTCGCCAGCCCGCCGGTTGTATCAACCCCGACACCGGCAAGACGATCGCGTTCGGCAAGGCCACCGGCCATTCGATCCCCTACGCCAACAAGGGCTTCGGCGCGGATTCCAAGGTCAGCGGCTTCATGGAATACGGCCTGAACCTGCGGAACACGGTGACGCTGGAAAATGTCGGCGAAGCCGTGTTCGGGGCGCAGCGCACGTCCTATCGCAATGATTCCGATCCGGTTTTCCCGATCAGCAATGACTGGAACACCACGACCGGCATCTATGCGGACCTTCGTCCCGTGCTGCCCTTCAGCCCGAACACCGCCATCAGTCTTGCAGGCCGCCTGGACTTCTCCAAGGCGTTCGACAGCAAGTTCATCTGGAAGTTCGGCCTGCGTCAGCCCATCGGTGCGTTCTACATCCGCGCCAATGGCGGCACGTCGTACAGCCTGCCCAAGACCAACGAACTCTATGCCGAAAGCGCCACCACCGTTGGCAACCCCGACCTGAAGCCGGAATCGACCGAGACCTATAATGGAGCAATCGGCTTCCAGAAGGACCTGGGCGGCGCCAATCTGCGGATCGAGGCCGGCCTGTTCCACACGGACATCACCAACCGCATCCAGGGCACTTCGGGCCTGACGCCGAACACCTATTACAACAACACCGCCGTCACCCAGATCCGCGGCATCACTGCCGATCTCGATCTGGCGATCGGCAAGGAATGGGTGCTCAACCTCGGCTTCACCAAACAGAGCGCACATCTAAAGGGTTCAGACCTGCAGATCAACGAAACGCCCGAATACATGATCCAGGGTACGTTGAACTGGAACTCGCCCGACCAGCGTTTCCACGTCAGCCTGTTCCCCCGTTACCAGGGGCCTGAATGGGCCACGGGCGGCGTCGGCGGCGTGCTTCGCCACAATTTCGGCAATTACTTCGTGATGAACGGGTCGATTGCCTATTGGGCGGGTGATGACCTGCAGCACCGCTTCCAGCTGCGTCTCGTGAACATCCTCGATGAGAAATATGCCGAACGCTACGGCTACGGCAACATGCGCTTCAGCGAGGCCTTCGTCCGCGGCGAGATCACGACCAGCAGCCCGGAATATTACTACGGCTATCCGTTCGAAGGAAAGCCGCGCAGCGTGTTCGTCTCCTACTCGACGAGCTTCTGACCCCATCGCCGGGCGGGATATCCCTCATCTCCCGCCCGGCACCCCATTTTTCCAGAAGAATCCGCCCTTTGACCGCCACATTCAACCCAGTTTCATCCGCCCGTCATGCCGCAGGCCTAGCGGCCCGGCAGGATGTGCGTCTGTCCAGGAGGATGGGATCATGAAACTCAAGTTGAAGAAAGCTTTGCAGGGCATTTTTGCGCTGGCGCTGTTGGGCCTTGCGGCCTGTTCCGACCAGGGCGGCGAGGCGGAGAAACACCCGCTGCAGGTGCTGCTCATACCGGCCGATGGCGGCACGGAAAGCGGCACTCTGGCCGATTACCGCCCGATCTTCGACGCAGTCGGCAAAAGCTCCGGGATCGATTTCGATCTCAAGGTAGCTCAATCCTACGGCGCCGTGGTGGAGGCCCTGTGCAGTGGCAATGCCGACATCGCCTTTGTCGGCCCGGTCACTTATCTTCAGGCCAAAGAGCGCGATTGCGCCCAGCTTCTCGCCGTGGGCGTGAAGGACGGGCAATCGATCTATTATGCAGGCATCTTCGCCCGCAAGGATTCCCCGATCCGCACGATTGCCGATCTGAAGGGCAGGAGCGCCGCCTTCGGCGATGTGAACTCCACCTCGTCCTTCGCCTATCCGCTGGCCATGATGATCGAAGCCGGGGTCGATCCGGTGAAGGATCTTTCCGCCCTTCGCCTCACCGGCAGCCATGCTAACAGCCTTGCCGCGCTGATCGAGGGCCGCGTCGATGCCGCCGCACTGTCGTTCGATTCCTATGACAAGGCCGTGCGCGAAGGTGTGCCCGGCGCAACGGATGTGAAGGTAATCGCCCGCAGCGAGCCGATCCCTTATCCGCCGCTGGTGGTGAACAGCCGCCTGCCGGAAGAAACCAAGGCCAAACTGCGCAATGCCTTCGAAGGCGTTGCCAAGGCGCCGGGCATCAAGCCCGAAATGATCCGCGGCTATGCCGGGGCCAAGCTTGATGGCTACGACGCCCATTTCCCGCCCGAAAAGTTCGACGGTGCTGCGCGCAAACTGGCGCTGGTGACCGACGAGATGAAGGGCGAGATCCTGAAAAAGGCCTCCGAACGGTGAGTGCCGCCGGTCTCGACATAAGGTTCGAAGGGCTGGCCAAGTGCTGGCCCGACGGCACGCGTGCATTGGATACCGTCGACCTGGCAGTTCCCGCCGGGCAGTTCTGCGTGCTGCTGGGCCATTCCGGCGCGGGCAAATCCACTCTGCTGCGCTGTGTGAACGGGCTGGAAACGCCGAGCGAGGGCCGCGTGCTGATCGGCGGGCAGGAAGTCGATCGACGGTCCCTGCCCGGCCTGCGCCGCCGCATCGCCATGGTTCACCAGCATTTCGGCCTCGTCTCGAGATCGAGCGGGGCGGCCAATGTGATGGCCGGCGCGGTTGCTCGGCTTCCACTCTGGCGCGTGCTGACGGGCCTTTATCCTGAAGCCCTGAAGCGCAAGGCCTGTGCCTTGCTGGAGGCGGTCGGCCTGGAAGAGGCGCATCTGCGCCGCCGGGCCGAACAGCTTTCCGGCGGGCAGCAGCAGCGTCTCGGCCTTGCCCGTGCCTTCATGGCCGATCCGGCGATCATTCTGGCGGACGAGCCGGTGGCCAGCCTCGACCCTGCGCTTGGCCGCGAAGTTCTGGAACTGCTCAAGGCGCAGGCGCGCGAACATGGCACCACGGTGCTGTGCAGCCTGCACCAGCTCGATCTGGCACGCGCCTTTGCCGACCGGATCGTGGCGCTGCATCGCGGCCGGGTGATCTTCGACGGGCCGCCCGATGCGCTGTGCGAACGCGATCTGGCGGTAATCTACGCAAGGGCGGAACCTGCAGCGCAAGCCGATACGGCACCTCTGCCACTGCCGCTGAAGGAGGCCGTATGACTGTCGCCTCCCTCCGCTCGCAGGCATGGGCCTATCCGCAGCCCTTCGGCACGAAGACCGTGCTGATCGTCATCGCCGCACTGGCCCTGTTGTTCTTCACCGGGCAGCGCGTGGAAGTCGGCAAGATGCTGTCACTCACCGGCACTGCCCTGCTCGAAAAGACGGGGGTGGCGAACAATTCGGGGGCCGGCGAGGGTCTGGGCAATGTGATGGACCGGCTGTTCCCGATCCAGATTTCCGATCGGCAGGACGTGGCCCGGATGGAGCACTTCGATCCCGGCCATCTGCCGCCCTTTGCCTATCTGGAAGAAGTCCGCTCCACCGAACAGACGCTCAACCCGGCCACGCTGCAGCTTGAGGCCAGGCCCGTCACGAAGACCTATCTGGTCCGGCCGCTGGGCTATGTGGGCCATGTCGCGATCAAGATTCTCGAGACGCTGGAAATCGCCCTGTGGGGCACGCTGGTGGGCATAGTGCTCGGCCTGCCGCTGGCCATGCTGGGCGCGCGCAACATCACCCGGCAAGGCGGCGTTCGTTTCCTTGCCCGCTCTGTGGTCAGCTTCCTGCGCGCGGTGCCGGAACTGATCAGCGCGCTGTTTCTGGTGATTGCCTATGGTTTCGGGCCGATTGCGGGCTTCATGGCGCTGGGCCTTCACGCCGCAGGCGCGCTGGGCAAGTTCTATGCCGACGACATGGAAAATGCCGATCCGCGCCCGCAAGAGGCGCTAGCGGCCATCGGCGCGGGCCAGCTGGCCATCTGGCGCCTGTCCGTGCTGCCGCAGGTGATGCCGCAATTCATCGGCGCGACGCTCTACGTGCTCGACCGCAATGTCCGCATGGCCACCGTTATCGGCCTCGTGGGCGGTGGCGGCATCGGGCAGGAGTTGAAGGGTCGCTATGACATGTTCGAATATGGCCATGTCGGCACGATCCTGATCGCCATCTTCCTTGTCGTGCTTGTGCTGGACCACATTTCGGCCCGGCTGAGGCGACGCTTCCTCTGATCCCATCCCCTGCAGGAGTGTCCCGTGGTGAAGAACAACAGGCGCGATTTTCTGAAAGGCATCGGCACGCTGGGCGCCGCCTCCGCCTTTCCGCTCAGCATCGAACGGGCACTGGCCCTGCCTGCCAAGCGCGTATCGGGCACTATCAGGGATGTGAAACACATCGTGATCCTGATGCAGGAAAACCGCAGCTTCGATCACTATTTCGGCACAATGAAAGGCGTTCGCGGCTTTGGTGACCGGCACACCGTGCCGCTACCTGGTGGACGCAGCGTGTGGGAACAGCATAATGGCGCGCGCGTGCTACCGCCCTTCTGGCTGGACACGGAAAAGACCAACGGCATGAAAGTGCCCGGCACGCCGCACAGCTTTTCCGACGCACAGGCAGCATGGAACCAGGGCAGCTTCGGCATGTGGCCCAAGTTCAAGACCGACTATTCCATGGGCTATTACAAGCGCGAGGACATCCCCTTCCAGTTCGCGCTGGCAGAGGCCTTCACCATTTGTGACGCCTATCACTGCTCCATCACCACCGGCACCGATCCCAACCGGATCGTGTTCTGGTCCGGCTCCAACTTCGACCCGGCCGAACAGGCCGCAGGCCGCAATTGCCGCGAGGACAAGTCCGAGCCGAACAATCTGCGCTGCTGGATCAAGGGGTCATTGCCCGAACCGGGCTACACCTATGCCGGTAACGATCTGGAATGGCAGACCATCCCCGAAGTGCTGGAACAGCACGGGGTGGACTGGCGCATCTATCAGGACCCGAACGATAACTGGACCGGCGCGATGCATGGCGGGCTGGCCTTCCGTGGCTTCCGCAACTGCAAGCCGGGCGAACCACTTTACGAGCGCGGGATGAAGCACTGGTCGCTCGAACAACTGGAACAGGACGTGCTGGACGACACCCTGCCCGCCGTATCCTGGGTGCTGCCGCCAAAGGAATGGTCGGAACACCCGTCGGCCTCCACTCCCATCGAAGGCGCGGAATATACCGCCCGCATTCTCGACGCGCTCACTGCCAATCCGGATGTCTGGGCCAGCACTGTCTTCTTCCAGACCTTCGACGAGAATGACGGGCTATTCGACCATCTGCCCCCGCCCGCCCCGCCTTCCTACAATCTCGATGGCACGCTGGCCGGCAAATCGACCTTCCCGCTGGACGGCGAATATTTCGACGACCACGAAGACAAATATACCTCGCGCGACGACAATGTCTCCGGCACCACCCGCCCTTTCGGCCTCGGGCCGCGCGTTCCGCTCTATGTCGTCTCCCCCTGGAGCAAGGGCGGCTGGGTAAGTTCGGAGACATTCGACCATACCTCGGTCGGCCGCTTCCTCGAGCAGCGCTTCGGCGTGACCATCCCGGCAATCAGCCCGTGGCACCGAAAGATGTGCGGCGACCTGACATCCTGCTTCGATTTCAGCATGGAAGGCGATGCCGCCTTCCCCGCCCTGCCCGATGCAAGCGGTTCGGTGGCGGTGCTGGCCGAGCACCTCAAGCGCCCCAAGATCCTGCCCCCGCGCGCGGATGAAGGGCTGTTTCAGGAAGAAGGCCTGCGCCGTGCGCGCCCGCTGCCCTATGTGCTGCATGTCGACGCAAGGGCCGCCGGCAAGGCGATCACGCTCGGCTTCATCAACGATGGCAAGGTGGGTACCACCTTCCACGTCTATGACAAGCTCCACCTCGACCGCATCCCGCGCCGCTATTGCGTGGAAGCGGGCAAGGCGCTGAGCGACGAATGGGCGATCGACCCGGCACAGGGTGCGGACCTGCTGGTGCTTGGCCCCAACGGCTTCATGCGTTCCTTCACCGCACGTGCCGGCGCCGCCCTGCCCGCCTTCACTGCACGCTACGATACAGCAGGCCAGTCGGTCGGCCTGACGCTGGAAAACGCCACACAAGGCGATCTCGCCCTGACGCTGGGCAATGATCTGTACGGTGCGAACCCGCGCAAGCAGCTTGCGCTGGCACAAGGAAAGAAAGCCAACGCCAGCTGGCCCACCTCGCAGAGCCATGGCTGGTACGATTTCACTATCGACGCGGAAGGCTGGACCATCCGCCTCGCGGGCCGCATCGAAGACGGTAAACCGGGCATGAGCGATCCGCTAATGCGGGCCTGAGAGTTGGGAGAGCGCGGCGCCCGAGCGCCGGGCGTTTGTCCGGACAGGGTGATGAACGCCGCCCCATCCGGCTTTCATTCCTCGCCCCAGCCACCGTTCGTCCTGAGCCTGTCAAAGGACGCGCACTACCCATTGATCAAGGGGCCGCCTCGGCCGGATGCCGAACGCGAACTGGCGATGCTACAATGCCCCAACAATTAACGTCTCGCGCGTCCTTCGACAGGCTCAGGACGAACGGGTTTGGGTGTAAAAGCCCCTACCCCTTCAGCGAGGCAATATAGGCCCGCCAGCCGCCAAACGACGTGACGTCCTTCGATCCCTCCATCGCACGGGGTTCGGCCACGAAGCCTTTCACTTCACTGCCATCGTCCAGCGTCACCGTGCCGATGGCCAGCGGCGCGGGAACTTCTTCCACGAAGCTGCCGAAGCTGGCGTAATCCATCTCGTAGATTTCCAGTTCCAGCGCAGAACCATCCGCTTCGCCCACGTGGATCAGTGCCGGCTTGGGCGGCGTGGTTTCCATTGCATAGAGGCGATAGGCGGGCGCGGTTTTGGCTTTACGGACCAGCCGGGCATTGCGTTCTTCCAGCTGGAAGTGGAGCGGCATGCCATGCAGATGCGCGCCCACCACGGCGAGATGGATGTCCGCCTTGTGCGGCGTTTCGTCGAGCGGCGGCGTGGCGGACATGGTCTGGTTCTCCTGAAAGGCGGAAGCGAAATCGAGCAGGAAGCCATCGGCCCATGCCGGGCCCATCAGCGTGATGCCGAAACCCGTACCATTGGCGCGGAACCCTGCCGGAATGGCCAGCGCGCTCATGTCCAGCAGGTTCACGAAATTGGTGTAGAGGCCCAGATTGCTGTTCAGCGCCACCGGATCGGCCAGCAATTGATCCTTGGTGTAGATCGTGGGCGTGGTGGGCAGCACCAGCAGGTCCACCGCGCGCCAGATGGCCTGTGCGGCCCGTTCATAGTGCTTGAGGGCATATTGCCCCTCGAAGGCATCGACCGCGCTCTTGCTCACACCAGACTGGACGATCCCGCGCACGACCGGGTGGATCGCCTTGGGGTTGGTTTCCAGCAGATCCTTCAGCGCGGCAGTGCGTTCCGCCACCCAAGGGCCGGAATAGAGCAGCTGCGCGCAATCGAGCAGTTGGGAAATATCCACTTCCGCCACTTCGCCCAGCGTGGCGGCATGACGCGCAGCCTCGGCGTAGAAAGCGGCGGAATCCTCGTCGCCCAGGAAGTGCAAATCTTCCTTGCGGGGAATGCCGATGCGCGGCTTTTCGGGTGCAGCGAAAGCGCCGGCCTCGCGCGAATAGATGTCTTCCTCGTCGAAAGATGTCAGCACGGCGTCCACCGCGCGGGCATCCTCCAGCGAATGGGCGAACACGCTGACGCAATCGAGCGAGCGGCAGGCCGGAAGCAATCCGCGAGTGCTCCAGCGGCCCTTGGTGGGCTTCAGCCCGACAAGGCCGTTGAACGCTGCGGGAACCCGGCCTGAACCCGCCGTATCGGTGCCTAGCGCAAAGGCGACTACACCGGCCGCGACTGAAACGGCAGAGCCTGAACTCGATCCGCCCGAGACGAAGGCCTTGTCGAATACGCAGCCACAGGCGCCGTAGGGGGAACGAGTCCCCACAAGGCCGGTAGCGAACTGGTCCAGATTGGTCTTGCCGATCAGCACTGCACCGGCCACCTGCAGCAGTTCCACCACTCGTGCCGAGCGTTCGGGAACATAGCCTGCCGAAGGGCAGGCTGCCGTCGTCACCATCCCGGCAACGTCGAGATTGTCCTTGGCGGCGAAAGGGACGCCCGCGAGCGGAAGGTCTTCCCCCGCGGCAATCCTGCGGTCCACCTCGGCGGCGGCGGCCAGCACATCGGCGGCGGGAACCCGCGAAATCCAGACCTGCGGTTGCACAGCCTCATAGGCATCCGCACGTGCAAGGGCATCTTGCGCGATCTTGACCGCCGAACTTTCGCCCGAACGCACCGCAGACAGGATTACCCCGATCGAGCCGAACGGCCCGATACGTTCGCTCATTCCGCTACTCCATCAGATAAGGAAGCTACCGGGCGCCCGAAGGCGCCCGCCAGCACAATCATGCGTCGACGCCAACCTGCCAGAGTTCGCGAGCCGTTTCAAACACGCCCTGATCGTAGGAGAATTCGATCGTGTTCCCGTCCGGATCCTTCAGGAAGCAGATGTAGCCCACGTCTTCCTTGGGAAACTGCATCGGGCCCAGGGCAAGGCAGCCGCCTTCACGGCCCAGTTCGGCCACAGCGTCAACCGCTTCCTTGGTGGGCAGTTCGATGCCGATATGAGCAAAGGGCCCCAGCGGAAGGTGCTGCTTGGGTGCGAAGGGATCATGGCCTTCGAAGAACTGCCCGGCCACGAGCACGAATGCGCGATCCTTCTCGTTCGGATCGGCAAGCCAGACGTTCTTCCCATCCTCGTCTTCGCGCTGGCGCAGAACACGCAGATGCGTGTACTTTTCATACCAGGCGATAGTGTCATCGACGCTTTTGACAGCGAGTGCGAGGTGGGTCCAGGTGGCCTTCTTGGGGCCAACCGAATGAACGATCTGATTCACCTTGGTGCTTCCTTCCACTACGGATTGGCCTGCAACCTATCACCGCAGACGCATGGGCACTTTGCCACTGATGCCCAGATTTTGAACTCTACGCGCACGACATGGCGTGTCGCGACGCATTTCCGTCATCTCAGAGGATGGGCCACGGCGTTCGGATCGGCAGCCCGGTGCGTTCAACCAGCGCCTTCCCGGCAGGCACCGCTTCTGCGAGGAGTTTCTCCTCGTCGAGCAGCAGGTTGCGCCCACCGTCGAGCACCTGACGACCGTCGATCCACACACTGTGAACACCGTTCGGCGGCGCATGCTGGGCAAGCTGGCCAACCGAATCGAAGATCGGCCCCCATTCAAGCAGGCGCGTGTCATGCAGTACGAAATCGGCCTTGTAGCCGGGGGCGAGAGTGCCGATCCGGTCTTCCCAGCCCATGCCCTTCGCACCGTTGACGGTCATCAGTTCCATCAAGGTGGTGGAAGGCAGCAGATCCTGATCGCCACGCGCATCGCGATAGCCGGCAGCCATCAGGCGCGCGGAAGACAGGATATCGGTCGCATTGCCGTCCGTCCCCAACATCACCGTGGCCCCGCCTTCCATCATTTCGAGATGCAGGCCCTGCTTGGCCAGGCCCATACCGCCCTTGAAGGCGGCATCGGGGCAATGGATGCAGGTCGTTCCGGTTTCCACCACCAGTTCCATCTCGCTGCGGTCGATCGCGGCAAGGTGCGTGATGCAGACATTGGGGCCCAGCGCGCCAATGTCTGCAAGGTGTTCCATCGGGCGGCGGTTATAACGGGCCATGAACCAGTCAGGATCTGACTGGCGCGGACTCATATGGGCAGAAACCTTCAGCCCCTTGGCGTCGGCCAGTGCCTTTGCGGCCAGCCAGACCTCGTCAGGATTGGTCGAATGGCCGACCAGCACCGGCCAGCAGGCCAGCATGCAATCGCCATCGTCGGGATAGGCTTCCACTTCCCCTTCCAGCAGTGCAATCGCATCGGCGATCTTGGCAGCCTGATCGGCGGAAGGATCGTAGGCCCGGCCTTCGACCCACTGGCCCACGCGGCCACGAATGCCTGCCTCGGCAAGGCCTTCCATCACATCGTCGAGATGGATCACCGTGCCCGCTTCGAGGAAAGTGGTAGTGCCGTAACGGATCATCGCCAGCGCAGACAGTTGGGCGGCGAGTTTCTCGTCCGACGGGGTCTGCGACTTGAACAGCGGGATGACCCACTTGGTGAGATTGTCGTTCCAGCTATCGGTTGGAACGCGGCGCACGAAACCGCGGGTCAGCGGATCGGCGGTAATGTGGATATGGCCGTCGACGAAACCCGGCGAGATCACGAAGTTGCTGCCGTCGCGCGTTTCCTTCGCGCGGACGATGCGTTCCGCTTCTTCCCGCTTGCCCACCATCACGATGCGGTTGCCCTTGATGGCCAACGCCCCGTCGCGGATCACATGACGCTGGGCGTTCATGGTGATGATTTCCGCGCCGGTGATGAGGAGATCGGCTTCGATAATCGGCTTTTCGGTCATGCAATCCGTTTCCAATATGCCCGTTTCAAACGTGGTTACGGCCCCTTCCCGTATGCGGACGGGAAGGAGCCGCAATTCTGTTTCTTCAAATCATTCCGCCCGCAAGGGTGGAATGCCGGTGGCTCAGAACTTGAAGCCGACCGAGAAGATCGCCTGGCGAGGCGCGATGTAGGTTTCGAAGCCCTGCGAGCTGCCGTAGGGATCCGAGAAGCGCGAGTTCACGCCGGCTTCGTCAAACAGGTTGCTGACCGAAGCAGTGACATAGACCGGGCTGCCTTCGGGTTCGTAGCGAACGAACAGGTTCACTACGCTGTAGGCCGGGGTCGTGTCGTAGAACTCGTTGTTGAACACGCGGTAGAAGAACTCACCGCGATACTGGTACTGCACGCGGGCCGTCAGATTACCCGGGCCAACCTTGCCGTCATAGACGAGCGCGGCCGAACCCTGCCACTTCGGCAGCTTGGGCACCTTGTTGCCGTTGATGTTCGAACGTGCACCTTCGCGAGCGAGCGAAGCGGCATAGTAGTTCGACCAGAACAGCCAGTCGGGATAGCCGGCTGCATTCTGGGCAGCGAGAGCATCAACCGGATCGAGGGCGTAGTAGTCCTCGTCGAATTCGCCGTTAAGCTGCGACAGGCTGGTTTCCAGGCGCAAGCTATCGGTGATCCGATAGTTGGCTTCCAGTTCGAGACCGTAGATCTTCGCGCTGGGAGCATTGGCCGTGCCTTCGCCGTACAGGATCGCATCCTCATCGAGGAACTGCATGTTCTTGTACTTGTAGTAGAAGCCCGACAGGTTGAGCTGCAGCGCGTTGTCGAAGAAGCGGTTCTTGGTACCGATTTCGAACGAGTCCACGATTTCCGGCTGATAGGTCGGCTTGATGCCGGTTTCCCAACCGAAGTTCACGTAAGAGGTCGAATTGCCGTTAAGACCGCCCGGCTTGAAGCCGCGGGTATAGCTGGCATAGACCATGTTTTCCGGCGTCCACTTGTATTCCAGCGCGAACTTGCCGGTCCATTCGTTGGTCGAAAGGCCCGGGCTGACCGAAGGCTGGATGTACGGACCCGAAGTATAGGGCGTTTCACCGCCGCTGATGCTGTCGCTCGTGCCGCTATATTCGTCATGGTTGTAACGGATGCCGGCAGTAACCGAGAACTTGTCGGTCACGTCATAGGTGCCCTGGAAGTAGGCGGCCCATGCCTTGCGGGTAGCCGACTGCAGGCTGGCATAGGTCAGATACTGGACGTTGGGATCGTCCCACGAAGCGCTCGAGGGAAGCGGATCGCGCACCAGCACGTCGTCAGCGCCACGATATTCGACAATGTACTGGTCGTTCTTGGACCAGAGATACACACCGCCGACGATCCAGTTGAACGCGCCTTCGCCGTTGGATGCCAGGTTGACTTCCTGGGTCCAGCTTTCGTTGTTGCTTTCCCACAGGGCGACGTGGTCGTAGTTGAAGTAACCCGTTTCCCAGGGGTTCGCGCCAACCCAGTAGGTGACATCGCTGAACAGGTCGGCATTCAGGCCGTCGCCGTCCCAGCTCTGTTCGCTGTGCAGCTTCTGGTAGCTGGTGATGGACTTCAGCGTGGCGAAATCCAGATCCAGCGCGATGGTGCCGTAATACAGGTCCGTATTCACGACCGAGCGGCCCGGATAGTCCTGGGTCACGATGCGCGGATCTTCCGAGGGATCCAGCACGTTCTTCTGTGCGGGGCCGTGGGTGTCGCTGTCATACTGGATGGTGGCGAGCGTGACCTTCAGATTGTCGGTCGGCTCCCAGCGCATCATGGCCTTCCACGAGGTCGAGTCCTCGTCGTCCAGCTCGTACTTGTCGTAGCCTTCGACGTCGGTGGCATATGCATAGCCATCATGCTTGCGGCGGTTGCCGTAGACGCGGAATGCAAGGGTTTCACCAACCGGCACGTCCATGCCCAGTTCGGCATTCATCAGGTTGTAATTGCCCAGGCCGACTTCGCCGTTCATGCCGAACTTGCCGAGCAGCGGTTCGCGCGACACGACGTTGATCGTACCGCCGGTCGAACCCTGACCGAAGGTAGTGCCCTGCGGGCCGCGCAGGACTTCGACCTGGCCGACATCCACGAAGGCCGCGTTGGCGGCGATCGAGTTGAAGATGTAGACACCATCGATGTGGTAGGAAACGCCCGGCTGCGAGTTCAGGTTTTCCGGAGTTTCGGAACCGATACCGCGAATGGTGACCATACGCTCGCCGCCGCCGCTCTTGGCGACCACGAGGCTGGGCACGCTGCCGTTAAGGCCGGTGACGTCGGTGATGTTGTTCTGCTTCAGCGTATCGGCGGTAACTGCCGTTGCCGAAAGCGATGCATCTTGCAGGCTGGTGTTGAGCTTCGTCGCCGTAATGACGATTTCGTTCTCATATTCGCCGGATTCAACAGCTGCTTCTTCCGCCCAGGCGCTGCTGGGCGCCAAAACGGCCAGAGCAACCCCGGCGAGCAGAAACTTACGATTGTTATTTCTTGTCATGGTCATCGCGCTTCCCCGATTGGAATCGAAACCCGCTCGAGGCACCCTCATCTCATACCCTGTTGAGAGGCCCCCGTTTGCCGGGGTACCGCTTGCCTTACATTGAGCCATCAAGCGGCGTTCCAATCTTGAGGAGTCGCGCAGAACTTGTTGACGCGATCGCGCCTCCACCCCTCGCACCGGGGCAGTTTCCCATATCGGGATGGTTAATGGTCGGGAGGCGCTTTGCCTCAGAACGCATATGATTCGCGCCCGGAACAGAAATTCTGCACGACCGGCCAAGATGCTTTTCGCAACTCGGGATAGACACAATATTGCGGCAGGCACGTTACAGCTGTGTCGATTCCGCGAGACTGGCCGAACAAGGAGACTGTCCGATGTCCGTGATTACCGAGCTGGAACCCGTGCGCACCGAGGCCGCCTGGCGCGGTGACGAACTTTCGGCCCGGCAGGACTGGGTTTACCTGCTGTCCGACGAACAGGTCGCGGAGCTAGAGGAACTGGGCAAGCGCTTCGTTGAAGAAGACCCGGACCTGCGCTTCGTACAGAAGGAAGACTATCCGCTGGTCGCCTGCGCCGATGCAGTAGCCGAATGGGGCAAGGACGTGGATTATGGCCGCGGCTTCGTTCTCGTTCGCGGGCTGCGCACCTATCTTTATTCCGACGCGCTTTCCTCGGCCATCTACTACATTCTCGGCCTCTACATGGGCGATCCGATCCGCCAGAACGAAATGGGCGATTTGATCGACCACGTTTATGCCACGTCCGACAAGACGATGGACGATCCCACCGCCAAGTCCTCCAAGGTACGCGACCAGCTCGTCTACCACTCCGACAGTTCGGACGTGGTGGCCCTGATGTGCCTGCGTCCGGCCATGGCCGGCGGCGCATCCTGCCTCGTTTCCGGCGCGCAGATCTATAACGAGATCCTCAAGCGCCGCCCGGATCTCGCTCCACTGCTGCTCGAACCCTTCCACTGGGACTGGCGCCGCCAGGATCAGGAAGCCCCGGCCGATACCTACACTTCGCCGGTGATCAGCATGGAAGAAGGCGTGTTCAGCATGTATGCCGGATCGCTCTACATCATCACTGCCCAGAACTATCCGGGCGTGCCGAAGCTGACCCCGGAACAGGTCGAAGTGCTCGAGCTGTTCGACAAGATCACCTATGAAGAAGGCATGGCCATCGAAATGGATTTCCGCCCCGGCGACATCCAGTGGCTGTCCAACTATGCCGCGCTTCATGCCCGGACTACCTTCTACGATTTCCCCGAACCGCAGCGCCGCCGCCACCTGCTGCGCTTGTGGCTGCACCGCGACGCCGGCCGTCCGGTGGTGGAGGGCTTCGGCAAGAACGGTGTGGTGCAGATTCGCTCCGCCCCGCGCGACGGCAAGACCGAGCATCCCGATGCGCACTTCAGCATCCGCGAAGTTTGCGTACCGCGCCTGATCACATGATCGGGCGCCACGGCGCCAAATGAAAAGGCCCGGAAAGCAGGATCGCTTTCCGGGCCTTTTTCTTTATCTGGAGGTTCTTAACCCGGAAAGTTTCCGGGGAATGCCAGCTCGGAAATTCCCATGCGGCCCGAGGGAACTTCGCGGGCGCGCAGATAGTCGGGCAGCAGTTCCTCCGGATCGCCGGTCCGCCCGATGGCTACGGCCATCTCGATGCGGAAGTCTTCCGGGATGCCCAGTTCCCTGTAACCCTTTTCGAAATCCAGCCCGGTGATGCCGTGGGTATGCAGCCCGTCATGGATGGCCTGCAAAGCAAGCTGGCCCCAGGCGGCACCGGCATCGAAAGCATGGCTGTAAAGCTCTTCCTTGGGCGCCCCCGTCTCATCGCGGACATAGCGGTCCGACAGAATGAAGACGATCGCCCCGGAATTGGCCGCCCATGCCCGGTTGAACGGCACCAGGATTTCCAAGAAACGCTCCCAGTCGGCACTGTCGCGCAGGGCGTACAGGAACCGCCAGGGCTGGACATTGAAGGCTGACGGCGCCCAGCGCGCGGCTTCGATCAGGCGGAAAAGCTCGCTTTCTTCCAGCGGCGTGCGGTCGAATGCACGGGGAGACCAGCGGCGGGTGAAGACTTCGTGGATCGGGTGTTCGGTCGCTCTGGTATCGTGAACGGTCATGAAGTTACCTGATTAGAGTGCTGTTCCAGCATGGAAATGACGGCGGAAGTATCCCGCACATCGGCGAAGTGCAGGCGCAGGCTCAGCAGCGCCGCATTGTGTTCCTCGTCGCAGACCGTGGCCGTCGCATCGGAGAGAAAAATCACCTTGAATCCGCGCATATAGCCGTCTCGCGCGGTGCTTTCGCAGCAGACATTGGTGAGCGTTCCGGCAATCACCAGCATCTCTATCCCGCGTTGCCTCAAGGCTGCCTCAAGGGCGCCTGACGGGCACCCAAAGGCGCTGTATCGGTACTTGTCGAGTACCAGATCGGAACCGGCGGCGACCATATCGGGGTGCAGTCCGTGCGACGCGGCACCCGGAGTGAGCGCGTCGATCGCTTCCCTTACCCGGGCGTCCGTCGGATCATACTGCCATGGCGCCATGGCGAGCGGGGCTTCCTCGCTCACGGTCTGGCGGGTCCAGATCACCGTTCCGCCCGCCGCGCGCATGGCGGCGGCAAGGCGGTTGACGGCGGGGATAATCGCCTCTGCATGGGGATTTCCGAAAATCTCCCCCTGCGCGACGAACGCCCCCTGCATATCGACGATCACCAGCGCCGTGCGCGCCGGGTCGATCTCCCCGAAGGAGTTGAGCCACTTGCCGCGCTCCACCGCCCATTCGGGGAGAAAGGCATCATGCATCGGCATATTCCGGATAGGCGATGGAGAGCGAATAGCTCTTCCACTTTTCCATTTCCGAACGGAGCAGATCGGTCTGCCCTTCCGCGTAATGGAGCGCATCCTTGCCCAGCAGCAGGTGCAGCGGCGGTTCTGCCTGGTCCAGCGCGCCGATGATGGCAGCAGCGGCCAGCGCCGGATCGCCCTTTTCCTTGCCCTGCCCTTCGGCCAGCGAACGCTTGGCGAAGTGGGCGGTATCTTCATAGGCCGGGATGTCCTTGGCCGCGACGCGCAGCGATCCACCGGCAAATTCCGTGCGCATGCCGCCCGGCGCCACATTGGTCACGCGGATGCCCATCGGGCCGACTTCCTGCGCCAGCGTCTGGCCGATGCATTCCAGCGCATATTTGCTGGCGCCGTAGAGCGCGGTGCCAGCCCAGGGAGCAAGGCCGCTGACCGAAGTGATGTTCACCACATGGCCGGCCCCACGCTCGCGCATATAGGGCAGCACGGCCTGGATCATCGAGATCGCACCGAACACGTTCACGTCGAACAGGGCGCGCATTTCCTCGGCCGAGACTTCCTCGATCGCGCCGACCATGCCGAAACCGGCATTGTTCACCAGCCGGTCGATCCCGCCCAGCTTTTCTTCAGCCTCGGCAACCACGCGCGCGGGCGCTTCCTTGTCCGAGAAATCGAGCACGGCGGCAAAGGCCTGCCCCGGCGCCAGTGCTTCGAACGCGTCGCAGCTTTCCTGACTGCGCGACGTGCCGAACACCTTGTCGCCCCGTGCCAGCGCGGCCTTGGCCAGTTCACGCCCCAGACCGCCGCCAATTCCCGTAATCAACCAGTTCGTCATTTCGAATGGACCTTTTCGTTTTGCGTTACCCGCGTTGTCTACGCCAGGCTGCGCAGAGCGCTTTGCAGGGCAAACCGCATTTGTTGTCCGCTGGCGCACAGGATGGCGTTCCGGTTGCGATCCACCCGGCGTCCGTGCTGAGGAATGCTGCCACATATCGTCCTAGAGGGAGGCAATTATGGCAGTTCAGGTTGCAGGATCGATCAACGTCGACCTGATCCAGTCAGTGAAGGATCTTCCCCGTCCGGGCGAGACCGTGCTTTCGTTCCGCTCCGCCCGCCTGCCGGGCGGCAAGGGAGCCAATCAGGCAGTCGCCGCGGCGCGCATGGGCGCGACCACCCGCATGATTGGCGCAGTCGGCGGTGACGACGGCGGCCGGTGGATGTGCGGCATGCTGGAGGAACATGGCGTCGACACGCAGGCAATCGCCGCGCTGCAAGATATGGCGACCGGCCTTGCCTCCATCGCCGTCGATTGCAGCGGAGAGAACCAGATCATCGTGAATCCCGGTGCCAATGAAGCGGTGGAGCCGGATCAGGCCACACAGATCGGAGCCGATGCCCGAGTGTTGCTGGCGCAGTTGGAAATCCCGGCGGACACAGTTCGCGCCTTCTTCACTGCGCCCGACGCACAGGATCGCGTCCGCATTCTCAACGCTGCGCCCGCCTTGCGCGAGGCCGCGCATCTGTTCGAACATACCGACATCCTGATCGTGAACCAGCATGAGCTGGCACATTATCTGGGCCTTTCCGACGCGCCGCAGAGCGCCGAGGACGCCCTGATCGCACGCCAATTGATCGAACGGGACGGCCAGATCGTGATCGTGACGCTGGGGGCACTGGGCGCCGTGGCGGTGTGGGCAGACCGGCATTTCCATGCCCCCGCCCTGAAAGTCAGCCCGATCGACACGATCGGCGCGGGCGACTGCTTCTGCGGCGCCCTTGCTGCCCTGATCGATTCGGGAGAATCGGTGGAAGAAGCCCTGCCCCTCGCCAATGCCGCCGCCGCACTCTGCACGCAGAAGCAGGGCGCAATTCCCGCCATGCCGTCGCGCAGCGAAGCGGAGGCGGCACTGACGGGCGGGGTGTGAGCCAGACCCCACTTCGTCATTCCCGCGAAGGCGGGAATCCAGTGGCTACCGTTGATCTGGATTCCCGCCTTCGCGGGAATGACGAAGGTAAGTGAGTAGAATCCTTATCCCAAGCCACCACGCCCGCTCATCCTGAGCCTGTCGGAAGCGAAGCTGGCGGCATTCGGCATTTCTGGGGTGGGAAGCGGACTGTCCTCTTTTGCCCAGATTGGCTATGAAGAATCCATGATATCCAGCTTGGCTGAGAAGTGAGATGTGGTCGAGATTTAGAGCCTTGGCTGCACGTATCGGCTTGTCGGCCCAGACGATGGCGGAAATCGAGGCCAAAAATGATGCCTCCTTGGTCGAAGACCCTCTAAATCCACTCGTCAGATATCGAGTCCGCCCTGATCCTGATTGGACGGAACGATTGGGCGAAGCCTGGAATAATTCTCTCGTCAATAGTCGAAGGCTTTGTGCGGGAACCATTGCACTCACGAATGGCCTTCTGACAATCGCCGATGGGGATTTGCCCCATGATGGTTTCACAACAAAGGTTAATCCGGGTGAATATGAAATCACATTAATCATCGCACATATGGGAGATAAGAGAACAGATGATTATGAGGAGCACATCTCCCATGCGTTTGCTCTTCTTCAACCCAAACATGATGTTGTGTCGATTAGCTCCCTTATGGATGAGCATGGCAAAGAGCTTGGCATCGCCGGGCGGTTCTTTGCTTTTGCGGGTTCAGGAGTGCTACAAGAAGTAGCGGGGGGTCACGCAGGTCGATGGACGTTGCGGGTTATGGACCTTTTTCGCGAGCAAGCCTCTGATGAAGAAAACGCTCGATCCAAATCAATCAGGATAGAGAATAAAGAAGGATCAAGTGCGGCCATACTGTTTCATGGTGGCCATAGCAGAGGTGACTATCCGGCATATAGGTTGGCTGATGCCGAAGATAGGACCGTTGGAGTGATGCTAGACTTCTTTGTCGATAATAGACCTTGGTGACTGCTCAAGGCGCTCAACGGAGGTGACTTACATGTGATGCGCTCACCCGTTCGTTCTTGACAAGATTGAGAACTTGATCCGCTTGTGGTGAAAGCCTAGCTGGTTGCAAACGTGCGCAATGTTGTCATGTCCGGGCTGGCGGCATTCGGCATTTCTTGGGTGGAGAGCGGGCATCTTACCCGTCATCCTGAACTTGTTTCAGGATCCATTTCTCCGGATCGCACGGCAGTTCGTGAGGATACATGGTTGCTGAAACAAGTTCAGCATGACGATAGCGCAGACGTCCGCAATATTGTCGTCTCCGGAGAGGCCGCTTTTGGTGCAGATTGAAGGATAGCCGCCCTTTGCAGTCAGCCTGAACTATGGGCAGCTAACGAACCGCCTGGCTGCCAACCTGATTGACTGGAAAGTTGGGGTTAGCGGACATTGGTTCGCATCACTCCTACCATCTAGTCTGGTTCAGGTGGATCCCAGGGAAGCCAATAGCCGCAGTTCAAGCGATCGTAGATGTAGCGCTTCCAACGTGGAAATTTGCGTCGAGCTAATTCGCGTTTTGCGATGATCCACTCGCGTGATTCCGTGCCGAAGATGGAGCGATAGGCCCGAACCTTCTCATCAGGCAAAGCTCGGCAATAGCTGACTGGATCGGGAAGGTGCTTTCGGTCGCCCACGCCGCGATGAAAACATGAATGGCGAGTGTCCGCAATGTCATCGTTTCCGGAATGACCCCTTCCGGTCAAAGATCGCAAAAAGCCGCCATTGGGCAAGCTGCCGGACAGGTCCACGCGCCTCGGGCCTTTGCAGAGCAAGCTCCGCTTCCTCCCATCAACCGGACAGGGAACAAGCCCGCCAAATTAAACTACGCCCCCAATCAAGATCGCCTGCGCACAAGGCATAAGTTCGGTTCCGCCAACAGTAATACGGAATCGAAGAGATATGAGCGAGCTTGAGCACACGCCCTTCGGGTTGCCTTCCGATACTGGTGGCAAGGATCTGGGGGTTTTCCTGCCCATCGCCAATGGCGGCTGGATCATGTCGAAGAACAAGCCGGAGATCGACGGTTCCTATGACTATTGCCGGGCCTCGGCAGTTCTTGCTGAACAGCACGGGCTGGATTTTGCCATGGCGATGGCCAAGTTCCGCGGATATGGCGGCGAAACCCGGCATTGGGACGAACAGCTGGATTCCTTCCTCACCGTTGCCGGCATCGCTGAAGCGACCAGCAAGGTGAAGGTGTGGGGGACGATCCACACCCTGCTGCAGAACCCCGCCGTTGCCGCCAAGATGGTCGCCACGCTGGACCAGATCAGCCACGGCCGTTCCGGCCTCAACGTCGTGACCGGCTCCTATCGCGGCGAGTTCGACCAGATGGGCGCATGGCCCGAAAATGTCGGGCACGATCAGCGCTATGACCTCGCGCTCGAATGGATCCGTGCGATCAAGGGCCTGTGGAGCGAGGACAGCGTCACCCAGCATGGCGATTATTTCAATCTGGAAGACTGCCACAGCTGGCCCAAGCCCTCTTCACGGCCCTTCCTGGTCTGTGCGGGCACGTCCAAGCAGGGCATGGCCTTCACCTCGGCCGAGATGGACGCGATCTTCCTCTATGGCGGCCAGCACGAGAAGCTGAAGCGTGAGAGCGAGGCCGCCAAGGCCGATGCCGCCGCTGTCGGCCGCTCGATCCGCACCTATTCGATGATGACCCTGGTGTTCGGCGAAAGCGATGCCGAGGCGGAAGAGAAGGTTCAGGCGATCCGCGAAGGCTTCGATGAAGGCGCACTGGCGGGCATGATGCGCGCCTATGGCTTCCTCGACAGCGAGATCGGCAAGGAAAACGACTTCACCCGCAAGGCGCGTTCGGGCTTCATGGCCCCGCATGTGGCAGGTTCGCCGGAAACGGTACTGCAATATCTGACGGACCTGTTCGAAATCTCCGGCTCCGATGGGCTGATGCTGATCTTCGACGATTATCTGAAGGGTATTCCCACCTTCGGCGAGAAGGTGCTTCCCGCGTTGCGTGAACGCTTTCCCGCTGGTGAAAAGGTAACGGTGCATGGCTGAGGCCGATCTTGCCGGTCTGCCGCATCTGGATGCGGCAACGCTTGCGCCGCTGATCGATCCGGCCAGGACTGCACTGATCGTGGTGGACATCCAGAACGATTTCGCCGGACCGTCCGGCTTGCTGAAGCGTGTTGGCGTGGACATGACGCTGGCCGAAGCGGCCATCGACCGGATCGAGGCAATCATTCCGGCGGCTCGCGCAGCAGGCGCCACTGTGGCCTTCATGCGCGTGGTGACGGAACCGGAAACCGATTCCGATGCACTCAAGGCGCTTTATGCCCGCAAGGGGCGGCCCGGCGGTCAGGCGATCTGCCGCACTGCGGATGGCGGGGCAGATTATTACCGCGTTGCGCCCGAAGCCGGCGACATCGAAATCGCCAAGCTGCTTTACGACAGTTTCCACGGCACCGACCTGGAAGATCAGTTGCGTGCGCGCGGCATCGACACGCTGGTGATGACCGGCGTAGCCACCGATTGCTGTGTGGATGCCACCACAAGGGCCGGTTTTCACCGGGGCTTCCACGTCTTCGTCGTTTCCGACGCCTGCGCCTCTTATGAAGAGGAACTGCACACCGGAACGCTCAAGGTCCTCCACAAGAACTGCGCTCTGCTGACGACCGCCGATGCGGTAGTCTCGGCATGGGCGAATAATGCGCAAGGAGCGCCGCTATGACCGGTTTCTTCGACAGCCGCCGCCAGATGGGCGTGCTCGCCGCCGCGACAACCGGCAGCGTGCTCTCCACCACGGCCACGGTCCACGCGGTGTTCGGGACGTTCCTTGTGCCGCTGTCCCAAGATTTCGGCTGGACCCGTGCCAGCATCTCGGCGGTGATGGCGATTATCGCCGTATCCTGCGCCATCGCCTATCCGCTTGCGGGCCGCTATTCGGACCAGCACGGTTCGCGCAAGATGATCCTGTTCGGCAATGTCGCGCTCGGCCTGTCCATTGCGGCACTGTCGCTGACCAGCGGCAGCCTTGCCCAGTTCTATCTCACCTTCCTGGCCATCGGCATCTTCGGCGCACTGCCCAGCACCGCAATGTTCGCCAAGCTGGTGGCCGAATGGTTCGACCGCAATCGCGGCACGGCGATGGGCTTCAGTTCCGGCTTCGGCAATGGCGTTGGCTCAACGATCATGCCGATTGTCGCGGCTGTCCTTGTTTCCACCATGGGCTGGCGCGCAGGCTATCTCGGTATTGCCGGGATCATCCTGCTGGTAGGCTTCCCGGTCTTCTATTTCCTGCTGCATGACGTGCCCAGCCGCAGCGATCCCGCCCAGCGCGCCGCCGCCGGCGCGAAGCTGGAAGGGATGACGCTGAAGGAAGCCGCGCGCGTTCCCGCGTTCTGGCTGCTGATGATCGCCATCGCTGCCGGTGGCGGCATTTCCACCGCCATCCTCAGCCATGTCGTGCCGATCGTGGGTGACCGCGGCTACAGCCTCGGCCTGGGCACTGCCGTGGTCAGCGTCTTCGCCCTTTCGGCCTCGGCCTGGCAGGTCGCCAGCGGCCGCATGCTCGACAAGGCGAACACGCCCCGGATAGTGGTGCCGATGTATGCGCTGGCGATTCCCGGCCTGTTCCTGCTGGAATTCGGCACTTCGGCCCCCATGCTGCTCGGCGCAGGCGTTTGCCTTGGCATTGCACTGGGCGCCCAGTTCGGCGCGCTGCCCTTCTTCATCGCCCGCTATTTCGGCCTGCGTCACTTCGGCGCGATCCTGGGCGTGATGTATTCCGCCGTCATCGCCGGACAGGGCATCACTCCGGTGCTGCTGGATGCCGCGTTTGACGCTGTAGGCAGCTATCGCGACGCAATCGTCGTCTCCATGGCGGTGATGGGACTTGGCAGCACCCTGCTGTTCCTTCTCCCCGCCTATCGCGGCGAGCGGAAGGTTCCGGCAGGGGCCGCAGTCGCCGTCGCCCATTAAGCGGCGGCCTTCGGGCCGTATGTCAAAGCTGCAAAGCGTGAGGGCGCAGGCGATCAAGACTCAAAACCGGCCTCACTTCATTCTACGCTAATAGTTTCTGCGCGAAGGAGTGTTCCCGCCATGACGTTCGACGGCCGGTTGAAATATCTGGTGCTGGGCGCGCTTGCGTTGCTCTTCTTCATTCTGAACGCCTGTACTTTCAACGGCCTCGGCGTGGTTCTGCCCTATATGGTGGAAGAACTGGGCTGGAGCTGGGCGACTGCCGGGGTGGGCTTTACCCTGCTGGGCATCGCTTGTGGGCTTTCCGGCCTGATTCCCGCCCTGCTGATCCGCAAGTTCGGCGTTTCGCGCACGATGCTGACGGGCGGCACCGTGCTGTTCAGCGGCTTCGCCTGCCTGGCGCTGACTTACAACCCGTTCGTCTATTTCCTCGGCACGATCCTGCTGGGCATCGGTTTTGCGATCTGCGGGCAGGTTCCGGCGGTCAATGTCATTTCCCACTCTTTCAAGAAGCACTCCACCGCGATGGGCTTCTACTTCACCGTGGGCGGCCTCGGCTCGGTCGCAGGCCCGCTGATTGCCTTCGCCACGCAGGAATTCACCAATGAATGGCGCCTGTTCTGGGGCGGCGCGGCGGTTGCGGCCCTGCTGCTGTCCATGTTCACCTCCGCTGTCACTGCGACGCGCTGGAACAACAAGGATGCCGGCGGCAAGGCGAAGTCCGCGGATGCAAAGGTTGGCTGGAACGTGCGCGCAGCCATGCGTACGCCGCAGTATTACGTGATCGTGGGCGCCTACACTTCGCTGCTGCTGATCAGCACCACCGTTCATGGTTTCGCCGTGCAGCACCTGTCCGACAGCGGCCTTGGCATGGGCGGTGCGGCCACGGTGATGAGCGCGTTGGCCCTGATCAGTGCCGGTGCATCGGCCGTGGCCGGTGTGGCGGGCGAAAAGATGAAGCCCCGTGCGCTTTCGATGCTGTCGTTGGCCACTGCCATCATCGGCGTTTTCGCGCTGATGGGCGGGAACAATCCGGCGGCAATCGGGATCGCGACGCTTGGCCTGGGGATCGGCATCGGCTTCAGCTATGTCAGCGTGGCCATGTTGCTGCTGGACGTGTTCGGCAAGCGCCCCAATCTGGAACTCTATTCGACGATGAGCCTGATCTCCACTTCGGCGGCGATCGGCCCGGCCCTGGGCGGCATTGCCCGCGACCAGCTGGGCAGCTTTTCGCTGGTCTTCCTTGCATGCGGCCTGATCGGCACCGCCTTCTTCATGGCGCTGCTGCTGTTCAAGCGCCCCACTCAGCCGGTTGAGGCCGAAGAAGCAGAAACGGTGCTTGCCCCCGCCTGCTGAGGGCCGGGAGAAAGATTGCGACACGCGCCTTCCGGACGGGGCAGGTGCGTGTCGCCAAGACACAACAAGACCCCATTCTGATACAAGGTCAGAATGGCCAGTTGACGTGCGGCCTCCGAAATATCACTTATGCGTGCATAGAAGACACGCCGGGAGAGGGGCCGGTCCAAGTTTGATAGAGAGCCCCGTTGCGTTTCACGACTAATGCCTATCCCAAGGAACAGCGTTACGACGCATGGCGCTTTGCGCTAAAACGCGCGTCGCTTGCCCTTGAAGCCGCAGATGAGGCCAGCCTTTACGGCGAAATCATCCAGTTCAGCAGCGATGTCGGCATCCAGTTCGTCCGCCTTGTGGGGACGGCTCAGGAATATACGATCGACTTCCGCGAAGAGCCGGGCAGCCTCTGGCTGGCAGTGCTGCTTGACGGGCTTTGCCTTGCGCGCAGCGGCACGGAAACAATCACCTTCAACGATGGCGACATGATCTGCGGGCGCGGCGAGACACCGGTCTCGCTGCAATTCACCAGCGATCATCGGATGTTGCTGCTGAAAATTCCGTCCAAATCGCTGGATCAGCGATTGAAGGCGCCCTTGCCGGACAAGCCGCGCACCCTCTCTTCCGATGGTGGCCCTGGCAGGGTTCTTTCCAGCATGTTGCGTTCCGTCGCTGATATGACGACCAGCGACACGCCGGATGAAGGCCTGCGCCCGGTTGAGCTGGCCCTGCCCGAATTCCTGCTGGCGGCTCTCCTCTCCGACGCCCCGCCCCGCGCCCTTGGCGGCGCTGCCGGCATGCGCGCGGCGCTGCTCGAACGCATTTTCCAGACCATCGAAATGCGCCTGTCCGATCCGAACCTGAATTATCAGCAGGTGGCGAGCGAACATGGCATTTCGCCGCGCTACCTGCAGAAGCTGTTCGAATCGATCGATGACAGTTTCGGCCATTACGTGAAAGTGCGGCGGCTTGAACGCTGCCGACTGGACCTGCGCAGCCCGCTGCACACGCAGAAATCCATCTCCGACATCCTGTTCCAGTGGGGCTTCAACGATTCCGCATCGTTCAGCCGCGCCTTCCGCGAACAATACGGGATCTCGCCGCGCGAATACCGCAAGTCCGGCATGCCCGATGAAGGGGATGCGAACGATACCCTGCGTCGTGGCCGCCCCGCGCGGCGCAGTGCGCAGGATGAGGCCGCGCAGGCCGAAGCATTCCCCGAAATTTCGGAAACGGTCGGCATCCCCACCAGCCTGCTGCCTATCGGCGACGATGGCACGGTGCGCCACCACCACCTGCCCGTCAGCCCGAACACGGTCCATTGGGGCTATTTCAGCTCGCTGCTGAAGCCTGTCCTCACTGTCCGCTCCGGCGATTTCGTGACGGTGGAAACGCTGACCCATCACGCCAATGACGATCCGGAACGCATGGTGGAAGGCGATGAAGGCGCCGAAAGCGTGTTCCACTGGGACGAACATGGCAAGGCCGTGGAACGGCGCGGCGCCGGGCCGATGGACGCAAGCGAAGTGGGTCGCGGCGCGGGCGAAGGCTTCGGCGTGCATATCTGCACCGGGCCTATCGCCATTCAGGGTGCGGAGCCGGGCGACATCGTCGAAGTGCGCATCCTCAGCCTGGAACCCCGGCGCAGCGGCAATCCGCGCTTTCAGGGCAAGGCTTTCGGCAGCAATGCCGCGACCTTCTGGGGCTTCCAGTATAACGATCTGCTGACCCAGCCCAATCCACGCGAAGTCGTGACGATCTACGAAGTGGAAAGCGGCAAGGAACGCGTTCCCACCGCCCATGCGGTCTATTCCTTCCGCTGGACCCCGCAAACCGATCCGTCAGGCATCGTGCATGAGCGGTATAATTATCCCGGCGTGCCAGTGGATCCGGACACGATCGAGCGCAATTATGACATCCTGCGCGATGTCGAAATCCCGGTCCGCCCACATTTCGGCGTGATTGCCGTGGCGCCCGCCCATACCGGCCCGGTCGATTCCATTCCGCCCAGTTCCTTCGGCGGCAATATGGACAATTGGCGTACCGGCCCGGGATCGAGCGTATTCCTGCCGATACAGGTTTCCGGCGGGCTGCTCTCGCTGGGCGATCCCCATGCCTCGCAGGGCGATTCCGAATTGTGCGGCACGGCCATTGAATGTTCGATGACGGCGCTGATCCAGGTGATCCGCCATCCGAAGGGCGAACTTTCGGGCATGATGCGCGATCTCGATTACCCGATGATCGAGACCGAGAGCGAATGGGTCATCATGGGCTTCAGCCACCCGGATTACCTGAAGGAACTGGGCGAGGACGCACAGAGCGAAGTCTACAAGCGCGCCTCGATCGACAGCGCGATGCGCGATGCCTTCCGCAAGACCCGCCGCTTCCTGATGACGACCAAGAACCTCTCGGAAGACGAGGCGATCTCGCTGATCTCGGTTGCGGTCGATTTCGGGATTTCCCAGGTCGCCAACGGCAATTGGGGCGTCCACGCGATCATCCGCAAGGGTTTGTTCACGGCCTGATTGAGCAAGGTGAACCCAATTCCGTCATTGCGAGCGTAGCGAAGCAATCCAGCGTCCAGTGCGTTCCGCCTTGGATTGCTTCGTCGTTACACTCCTCGCAATGACGAATTGACCCTCACTGCCCCGAACCAACTTCAACCGCAGCACGGTCCAGCAAAGTGCGTATCCGCACCGTCCGTTCGGTAAACTCGCCGCCGATCAATTCGTTGGTCATCAGAATGGCCACCAGATTGCGGCGCGGGTCAGCGAAGAAATATGTATTGCCCGAGCCGGACCAGCCACCTGCCCCGGCAGGCATGCCGCCGATGGCTTCGCTCGCTGCATCGCCAATGCCCAGCCCGAGGCCGAACATCACATTTTCATGGGCCTGCCCGCCGGTTTGCAGCAACGGCGTCAACATCGCATCGACGCTTTCCGCCTTGATCAGGCGGCGGCCATGCCATTCGCCGCGATTGGCCAGCATCTGGGCGAAGTGGAGGTAATCCTCCATCGTCGCGGCCAGCGCCCCGCCCCCGTCGAACATGCGCTGGGGGTCGCGATATTCTGACGCCTCAGCCGTTTCGACCGCCGTCATGCCGCCCTTGCTGGCAGTGTAATTGGTAACGAAACGAGGAAGCTGCGCATCGCTCACCACGAAGGTGGCATCGTGCATTTCCAGCGGATCGAAAATCCGTTCCTTGAAGAACCGATCAAGCGGCATGCCGGAGGCCCGCTCCACCACTACGCCCAGCACACCCGTGGAATTGCTGTAGGAGAACCGCTCCCCCGGCTGGTGGAGCAGCGGTGCGGCCGCGAGGCGCGCGATCAGCTCGTCCATCGATGCCGCTGGGGCCGCATCGCCGGGCTGGCGGCCAACGCCGCCGCCGCGCATCACGCCATGCTTGCGGTAATATTGCTGGACCGGCGTATTGCCGGTGAAATTATAGGTCAGCCCGCTGCTGTGGGTCATCAGATCACGGACGGTGATCTGCCGGGTGGCGGGCACGGTGACCATGTGGTCCAGATCGCCGCTTTCATACACCCGCATGTCCGCAAATTCGGGTATGTAGCGAGCAATGGGCGCGTCGAGCGAAATCCGCCCCTCTTCCACCAGCATCATGGCCGCCACGGTCGTGATCGGCTTGGTCATGGAATAGAGGCGGAAGATCGCATCTTCCGGCAACGGCGTGGCACTTTCCCGGTCAAGGTCACCCATGTGGAAACGGACGATATCCTTGCCGCCCCGCGCGATCACGACCTGCGCATTGGGCAATGTGCCGTCCGCGATCATCGCCGCCAGCCCGTCATGCAGCTCCGTAACGGCGCTGAGAGGCGCAACGGCAGCCGTTTCGGCATATGCCGGCGCAGCAGGCACAAACGCCCCCAGAGCAAGCCCCAGGGCCGTCAGCGCCGAAACACGAGCCATGCCGAACTTTGCCATCAGTACGGCTTATCGCCTGCAACCGAGACGCGGTAGCCCGAACGGGTTTCAGGGAAATAGTCCCAGGTGGCGAAATGCTGGGTGCAGCGATTATCCCAGAAAGCGATCGAATGCGGTTCCCAGCGGAAGCGCACCTGAAAGTTCGGGTTCTCGCAATGATGCGCCAGGAAATCGCGCAGCGCCTCGCCTTCCGGCTTGGTCAACCCGTTGATGCGAATGATCTTGGACTTGCTGAAGAACAGGCACTTGCGCTTCGTTACCGGATGGGTGCGCACCAGCGGATGGGTGTTGGTGGGATATTTCTTGTCCACATCCGGGAAAAGCTCCCGATAGATATGGTTGGAATCGTGCACCGCCGTCAGCGGATCGATGAAGGCCTTCATCGCGGGCGACAGCGCGTCATAGGCCGCATACATGCTGGCAAACAGCGTATCGCCGCCGACAGGCGGAACCGTGTGGAGGTAGAGGATGCTGCCCATGGGCGGTTCCGGATCTTCCGAAAGGTCCATGTGCCAGTCTTCCCCGGCGACGAACTTGCTATCGGCATCGGCGTGGATTTTCACAACATTGGGATGGCCTTCGATACCGCCCACGCCGCTATGCCCGGCCAGTTCGCCGAAATAGCGGCCAAGCCGCTCGTGGCTTTCGTGGTCCATTGGCTGATTGCGGAAGAACAGCACCTGATGTTCCATCAGGGCCGAGTGGAGTTCATCCACCACCTTGTTGCTGAGTGGCTCGTTCAGAGCGACCCCGGATACCACGGCACCGATCGGTTTGGTCATCGGGCGGACTTCGAGCACGTCATACGGCATGGACAAGTTCCTCGCTCTTGGATTGGGCTTCGCTCCGACGGGCATAGGCCTGCGCCAGGGCGGCGCAGACGATCAGCTGGAGCTGGTGAAAAAGCATCAATGGCAAAACAACCAGGCCGACCTGCGCCGGCGGAAACAGCGCGCCTGCCATGGGCACGCCGCTGGCAAGGCTCTTCTTCGAGCCACAGAAAACCATCACGGCCTCATCTTCGTGAGAGAAGCCGGCAAGGCGGGACGCCTGCCGCGTAACGAGCAGCACCGCAGCCAGCAGCACCGCGTCCAGTGCAAGGATGGTCGCAAGGTCCATGGCCGAAAAACGGGTCCACAACCCTTCGACAACCGCCGCGCTGAACGCGCCATAGACCACCAGCAGGATCACCCCGCGATCCGTGCGCATTACCAGCTTGCGGTGCTTGTCGATGAAACCGCCGATCAGCGGGCGCGACAGATGGCCGACAATGAAGGGTAGCAGTAGCGTCGTTCCCACCTTCATCAGCGCGGACAGGAAGAATTCCTGCCCGGCTTGCCCGCTGCTGACCAGGAGGGTGGCCAGCAGCGGGGTCAGCACGATACCGAGCACGTTTGAGAGGGACGCACTGCAGACCGCCGCCGGAACGTTCCCCCGCGCAATCGCCGTCATCGCTATCGACGACTGCACGGTTGAGGGAACGATGCACAAGAACAGGAAACCGCTCGCCACGGCCGGATCGATCCAGCTGCCCAGCCCCGTCACCATCGCCAGCCCCAGCAGGGGGAACAGGACGAAGGTGGTGGCCAGCACCATCAGGTGCAGCTTCCACGCGCCGATCCCCGCCAGGATCGCCTGACGGGACAGTTTGGCCCCGTGGAGGAAGAACAGCAGCGTGATCGCCACATCGGTCAGATGATCCAGCCACACCGCACCGTCGCCGCGGGCGGGCAGAAAGGTGGCGAATGCCTGCACAGCCAGCAACAGCAGGAGAAATCCGTCAGGACGAAATCGGGAAAGCATGATGCGCAATGTCTGGGCGAGATCGCACCAGTAAGTCTTGTCGCCCTGCGCAGGCTCGTTTGTCAGGCGGTGCCGCTACGCCTTGCCCGGTTGCGCGTGTCGCGCGGTGCTTCGTCGAAACGTTCCCGATAGGCCCGGCTGAAATGTGCGGACTGATTGAAACCCCAGCGAAAACAGATTTCCGAGATGCTGAGCTGCGCATGGAGAGGGCTGGCAAGCTCTGCCCGTGCGCGTTCCAACCGGCGGGATTTTAGGTATCCTGTCACTGTCTGACCGAAGCGGGCGAAAAGCTGCTGGAGGTAGCGCACGGAAACGCCTTCGGCCGCGGCAATCGCCTGCACTGTCAGATCGGGATCGCCAAGCTGGCTTTCGAGCGCGCGGCAAATGCGCTCATATTGGCGCGCCCGCTGCCCCATCGCCCCGCCCTTGCCCGCAAAACCACCGGAAACCGCGATGACGGGAACGAGAAGTTCGATCAGCGCGCTTTCGATAGGCCCCAGTTCACCCGGTCGGCCTTCTGCAAGCGACGCCGCCAAGGAATGGAGTAGCGCCAGCAGCGCATGGCCCGACATGCTTCTCGGCTCGACTAGCGATACCCGTGCCGCCAGCGGCGCCAGCAGGCGCGCGTCGATGGCAACGCTGGGAATACGCACGAAAAGCTGCCGAAACGGCCCATCGAACTGCAACGAGGCATCCACGCCGGTGGCGCCATAGATCAAGACTGAAGGGGTCAGGTCAACCGGCATGTCATCCGTGCTGAGCCGGGCCTTGCCGTCGATCAGCAGGCCCATCCACAGGCCCCGTTCCGCGCCGGGCGTCCGCCCGGCAATGGACTGCGCCCCGCCGGAAACCACCGCAAATTCGAAACCCATGGGGGAAGTGGCAGCAAGAACCCGCCCCACCGCTTCCGCTTCGGGAGCGGGGCCGGCAAAAGGCAAGTGCAGCCGCCGCATGGCATCGGCCCATGCGGCGGCGCGCTCGCCATGCGGCAGGCTTGCCGCATCGAAGGACCAGGCTGCTTGCCGGTCAGCCAAGGCCTTCACGTCCCCTTTCATTCGGCCCCTTTCATTCGGGATCGCTGACGCTTCCCTTGTCCGGGAAGATCCCGCGATCGATCCGCACGTGAATGCCCTGCGTACCGTCGACGACCTGAGTGACGCCGAAGTCGGCCGCCACGCTCATCAGCGAATAGGCATCGGTCTTGGACAGGCCCTGATGCTCGTTGAGCAGGTGGAGCATGTCCATCGAGGCGTTCTTCATCGCCATGTCGAGATCTTCGCCGAAACCATGGACGATCCAGTGATCGGGAGTTTCGAGCAGCGGCGACGGGAACTTGAAGTCCTTGCGCAGGATGATCTGGAACAGCACGTTGAGCGAGGCCTCGATCGCGGTGCCGCTGATTTCGCCGTCGCCCTGGCTGACATGCGGATCGCCGATGGAGAACAGGCCGCCCTTGACCTGAACCGGGTAATACATCCGCGAATTGGCACCAATGCGCCAGTTGTCGATATTGCCGCCATGCAGGCCCGGCGGAATGGTGCTGACCGGCTCGTTCACGGCCGGTGCAACACCGGCAGTGCCGAGGTGCGGACGGGCCGGGATGGTGATGCCTTCCAGCGCGGGCTGGCGATCACACGCGGCGCAGTGGGTGATGCGGCCGGGGACGAGGTAGGTTTCCTCCACGTCATAGGCGTAAAGCGCCTTGGCCGTATTGGCGTTCGGGTTCAGCTCATAGATCGTAACCCGCTCGGTCTCGCCGAATTCCTTGTAAAGGTGGCCCCAGTTGGCCTGCAGGTTGGAGCCGTAATTGAAGCGCGGCGTCATCTGGAAATAGCGCACTTCCAGCATGTCGCCGGGTTCAGCGCCTTCCACATAGATCGGGCCGGTCATGATGTGGCAGCCGGGCGAACGGGTGCTCGGATCGATCTCCGTGAAGATGCGCTGGATGTCCTCGTCGAACATCAGTTCCGGATCGTCGCCCGCGTGATGCGTCACTGCCTGAGCCATGATCAGATCGCCGCTCTGGACGGTCAGAGCCGGCTTCAACTCGGGCGAGAAGAAGCCCCAGTGTACCGTTTCGGGCGTAGCCCTCAGATAGTGCAGCGCCTTGGGCTGCACTTCGCTCCGCCGCAAACCGTGATCGCAGATCAACGCCATGTCTTTCCCCTGTGGGTCATTGGAACAAACCGTCCTGTTGCCGGGGGCATCAGGCGGCACCGATCAGGATGCTGGTCATCCCGAGAGATTTGTGATGGATGAAATCCGGATTCAGCACTGCCGCCTCACCCGGATGGCGCGCGCCCAGAACGTAGAGCAGTGGCCAGAAATGGTCCGGCGTCGGCACCGAAAGGCGGGCATCGTCGCCCAGCTTCGCGAAGTCGATCACCGTTTCAGGCCGGTCTTCCACGATTGCATCGAGCATCGCGGTGTTGAAGCGTTCGGCCCAAGGATAGGGCGGCGCATCGGGATTATCCCAATCCATCGCCGGAAGATTGTGCACGATATTGCCCGTGCCCATGATCAGCACGCCTTCATCGCGCAGGGGCCGCAGGGCCTTGCCGATTTCCCAGTGCTGGGCAGGTGTGGCCGATACGTTCATGCCCAGCTGGACAACGGGAATGTCCGCTTCCGGATAGGCATGGACGAGCACGGACCAGGTCCCGTGATCGAGGCCCCACTTGGCATCCAGCGCCACCGGCACCGGATCGAGCAGCTCGCGCACGCGCATCGCCAGTTCCGGATCGCCCGGCGCGGGATATTGCATGTCGAACAGCGCCTGCGGGAAGGCACCGAAATCATGGATCGTGCGCGGCTGATCCATCGCCGTGACGGCCGTGCCGCGAGTGAGCCAGTGCGCCGAGATGCACAGGATGGCCTTGGGCTTGCCGATCTTGCCGGCAATCGCATTCCAGGCGGCCGTGGTATCGCTCTTTTCGAGCGCGACCATCGGGCTGCCGTGACCGAAAAAGACGACCGGAAGGCGGCTCATGGGAGTTGCCTCCCGGTCGCTTGAAGAGTGCCGCAGGTGGACGGCAAACTTTGAATTTCTGTCTTGGCTTCGCGCATCTGGAAGAGCGGCCCTGTGTTTAGTCTTGTTGATCAAAGGCTATGGAACGGGGGGCGAAACGGTCTTGCATATTCACGCACAAGATGTTGGCGAGCCGGCTTCCGGCGCCCCGCGTCAGACGATTATTCGCGGGTGTAATCCTCAGGAATCACGGGGTTTTCACCAGCCTTCACCCACAGGACCACTTCATTGCCCCAGGGATCGGCGAAGGCGTGGTTGAAGCCGTTGAACTCGGCCCAATAGTGGTTGCGCCAAAGAATCTTGGCGCCCAGCTTCTCGGCAGTTTCGAGAATACGCTCGTGAGAATCGTCGTCGCTCACCAGCACCCAGAAGCGCGGCTTGCGTCCTTCGGTGGCGATGAAGCGCGGCTCCACGCCATAGGGTTCGGGATGCGGGCGCATATTGGCGACATTGGCGATGCCCATGTGGAGATTGCCGATTTCGCTGTCGGTCCCGTCCTTCTTCTTGAAGAAGCCGCCGGGCACCATGCGGTGATACTTGCCCATCGGGCGGGCATCGTTTTCCCAGCCGAAGACCTGGGCGTAGAACTCACCGGCAGCGTTCGGATCGTCGGCCGGAATGTCGAAGAAGATCAGCGTATTGGTCATCGGAACCCCTGATATGCAGATTGGGAAAGCTCGTGAGTTTTCCGCTATCAGGAGTGGCGGTTGCCCGGCTGGCGCGCTGGCGAACAAATTCTTGATTTTCACTGCCCGCAAAACGGAACGTCACTCGGTCCGTCGCATGTGGCGCTGTATCTGCCTTGTGGCGGGCCGGCAGAATGGCCCCTTGCACCGGATTTACCGCCGGGCCGGAATCGGAACGCCGGCCGCAACGGGGCGCAGGGGGCTGCGCACCGTGCGGCCGGCGCAAACTCTGGATCAGGACGTTGCGTGCAGCTTCGTGATCGGAGCTGCCGGGCCGCGACGGCGATCCCATTCGGCCATGTAACGATCGACCAGCCAGACGTTGAACTGGCGCTGGGCATCTTCCTGCCAGCTGTAGCGGCCACGCGGTGCGAACTTGGAACCCAGGCCCTGCTGCACCAGAAGATCGGTGTGCAGATCCTGCGCGAAGATCGAATTGGTGTAGTCGCTCGTCACCTTCGCCTTGGTTTCGAACAGCGGATCTTCCATCGCTTCGGGCATATAGAGGCTGCCGAAAGTCACCTTGTGAGTGGTTGCCGAAACGGCATCCATGATGATGTAGATCGCCACGTCATTGGTGATCACCAGCGAAAGGCTGGGCGGCAGGTTCACGAACAGCAGGCGGTTCTGCTCTTCCTCGCTCAGCTTCGGGAAGACGGGGAACAGCGCCTTTTCCGTGGGGTTGAAGGCGGCGTTCTTATGCAGAGTGCCGTTGAGGCGGTAATAGCCTGCGGTGCCCTTGGGCACTTCCGGGAAGCTCGCTTTGGCACTGGGAATGTAATCGTGCAGGCCCTGATGCAGGCGGCTGGCGTGATAACCGTCATTGTTGTTTTCGAACTGGACCTTCCAGTTCCAAGCGAAGTTCTCGACGATCGGTTCCGGCCCGCGCAGCTTTTCCAGCTCGTAATTGGCGACCACCGGCTCCAGCGGAGCAAGGCGCGAGACGAGGGCTTCGGCGTCCGGATCGAAATTGACGAACACGAAGCCGTGCCACAGCTCGACCTTGAGCTTGGGCAAATTGTTCTTCGCCTTGTCGAAATTGCAGGTCTTGTTCATCGCCGGAGCGCCGACCAGCTTGCCGTCAAGGTCATAGGTCCAGTGGTGATAGGGGCAGATGAAAGCGCGGGCATTGCCCTTGCCTTCCGCCACCAGCATCGCGCGGTGCTGGCACACGGCCGACATGGCCTGAATGTTGCCTTCGCGGTCACGGGCGATGATGATCGGCTCGTTCGCGTGGCTGGCGGTGAAATAGTCGCCCGAAGCGGGGATCCATTCCTCGCGGCCGACGCAAAGCCATTCGCGGTAGAACAGCGCTTCCTTTTCGAAGCGGTAGAACTCCTCGCTGGTATAGATTTCCGGAGGCAGGGTTTCCGCATCTTCCGTGGGCATCACGGAGGTGGCGAAACTGTCGAAGAACTGGTCGGTTAGAAGTGTCATTGTGTGACCTCGATCCTGTGCATGCCTATTGTGCAACGCACAATACGAGTCGCGCAAGAGCTCGCATGTGCAGCACCCGAAACCCGGAAATCCGGTACGAATCCGACTTTCTGCGTTGCAGCATACGTGGGGAAGGCACATGCGGCTTTGCATTGCGCGAGCAATTTCTTGTCCGTCAGCAACACCCATCATGTGCGCGGGCAGGCAAGTTTTCGGCCTCAGGCCGGGCAGGAAAGGCCAGCGTTTCGCGCCGTGGGAAAGCCGACGATCACGATTTCCGGCCCGCCGGATTTCCCCACCATCGAGCTGATTTCATGGCATATTCTGCCCTGCCCCACTGCCCCGGCATAGCGGGCATATTCCGCCGGGAAGCGCGCCCGGTCCGCCCGATAGACGCCAAGATGCGAAAAGATCGCTACATCGGCCTTGCAGGTGCCAAGCCGTGCAGGGTCCACATGGGCGAAATCGACCACCGGGCTGCCCTGCCGGGAATCCTCCACCTGATCGGCGGAAATCTGCCCTTTCAGCATGGCGCCGGCATCGACGCAGCCCGATTTGCCCAGCGGAAAGATCACTTTCCACGGCCCCTGAATCAGGTCGATGGCGGCATGTTCGACAAGAATGGTGGAACCGGGCGGGACATGGGTTTTCACCCAATTGCTGGCCATCTGGCGCGTATCGTGGCGGCGTTCTTCCGCGCGGGCAAGGCTGGCTTGCAGCATCGGCAGGCACAGGGCGGCGAGTGCCCCGAAGGCGAGGAATTCCGCCAGTTTCCTGCGTTCCCGAACCAGCATATCCACTGCCGGACCGGCCACCCAGCCCAGCCCCAGCGCCAGGAAAGGCAACACCGGCACCAGCCAGCGTTCCCAGATCAGATGTTGAGTGGAAATCACCAGCAGAAACGCCGCAAATCCGGGCATTACAGCCCATAACCACCCCCTGTCGCGCAACAGGACCACAAAGGCACCCAAGGCGGCCAGAAAGAGGCCTATGGCGCCAAAGGAGGTGCCAAGGGGCGTCGAGAGGTACCAGCCCAGATTGTCCAGCACTCCGCCCCCGGTTGCCCCGGGATGGATTGGCCGTGCCTCGCCCGAAAGATCGCGCAGCACGATGTCGTAGCTGAGCAGGAGGTAAGGCGAGACGGCAAACAGGGTCAGCACCGGCACCCCTGCCACCACCAGCACCAGCCGCCGGTCATCCCCCAGCTTCACCACTCGCCAGAGCGCGGCGCCCAGCGGGCTGAGCGCGATGACTGCCGCCGGCCATTTGGTGGCGCAGGCCAGCCCGGCTAAGATGCCCGCCAGCACATAATGCCTCAGCCGCCCGTCCCGCATGATGGCGATGGATTGCAGCACGCAGGCCAGCATGAAGAGGCTGGCCTGCACATCGGTGCGGATCACCTGCGACCAGGAGATGTGAACGGCATTCACCGCCAGCACCAGGGCCGCCGCCAGCCCGGCCCGTTCCCCCCACAACCTTTTGCCGATCAGATAGACCAGCCAGACGCAGGCCACCCCATTGGCGACGATGAACAGCCGGGCAGGCAGGAAGACGATACCGGGATCGAGATGCACTGCCGCGCCGAAATCCGCGATGCTGGCAAAGCGCCCGCTCATCAGGCCGAAACCGGCCACCCCCACCATCACCAGTGCCAGGCTGTAGAGCGTGATCGTGCCCGGATGGCCGAACCATTGCGGGTCGAACGATCCGCGATCCAGCATGGAATAGGCCAGCATCATGAACAGCGGCTCGTCCGGATCGTTCAGTGCGGGCAGGCCGAAGCCCACCCCGTCCAGGCGCAGCCATGTGGCCAGCGCCAGAACGGCGGCGACAGGTCCGTAGCGGAGCAACAGGCCCAAAAGGCGGTTACGGTTGGGCGCGGATGGCTTCGTCATAGTCTCGAACGACATGACGTGGAGGATCGATGCAAACCGTAATTCTGGCCGGCGGTCTTGGCACCCGCATCGGCGAGGAAACCGCCACGCGCCCCAAGCCGATGGTGGAAATCGGCGGGATGCCCATCCTGTGGCACATCATGAAAATCTATTCCGCCAGCGGCTTCAACGATTTCGTGATCTGCCTTGGCTACAAGGGCTATGTCATCAAGGAGTTCTTCGCGAACTACTTCCTCCAGACCTCCGACGTGACGATCGACCTGCGCAACGGCAACGGGATGGAAATCCACAATGCCCGCAGCGAGCCGTGGCGCATCACTCTGGTGGAGACCGGCGCCGATACGATGACCGGCGGCCGCCTTGCCGCCGTGCGCCCCTATCTCGACCCGGATGAGCCGTTCTGCTTCACATATGGCGATGGCGTGGCCGATATCGACATCGCCGCGCTGGTGGAATTCCACAAGAGCCATGGCGAGCGGGCCACCATCACTTCCGTCTCCCCGCCCGGCCGCTTCGGCGCGCTGGCGTTCGACAGGCAGCGCGTCACCGGCTTTCAGGAAAAGCCCGATGGCGATGGCGGACGGATCAATGGCGGCTTCTTCGTGGCCCATCCTTCCGTGCTGGACCTTGTGGAAGGGCCGCATGTGCCGTGGGAATCCGAACCGCTGGAAAGGCTGGCCAGCAGCGGCGAGCTGATGGGCTATCGCCATGACGGCTTCTGGCAGCCCATGGATACGCTGCGCGACAAGCTCTATCTGGAAGATCTGTGGAACAGCGGGGCCGCGCCGTGGAAACGCTGGTGAACCCGATCTGGGCAGGCCGCCGGGTTTTCCTTACCGGCCATACCGGCTTCAAGGGCAGCTGGCTGGCCCTGTGGCTGCACGCCATGGGCGCGCGGGTAACGGGCTATTCCCTGCCTGCCCCGACCGAGCCGAGCCTGTTCGATGCCGCCGGCGTTGCCGAAACCCTGCACCATATCGCAGGCGACGTGCGCGATGCCGCGCATCTGGCCTCTGCCGTGGAGAAGGCCCGGCCGGAAGTGATCTTCCACCTCGCCGCCCAGCCGCTGGTGCGGCTTTCCTATGAAGACCCTGCGGGCACTTACGCCACCAATGTGATGGGCACGGTGAACCTGCTGGAAGCTGCCCGCGCCGTGCCGGGGGTGAAGGCAGTGGTCTCCATCACCAGCGATAAATGCTACGAAAACCGCGAATGGCCCTGGCCCTATCGCGAAAACGATCCGATGGGCGGACACGATCCCTATTCCAGCAGCAAGGGCTGCGCGGAACTGGTGGTTTCGGCCTGGCGGCGATCCTTCTTCTCCGGCGAAGGCCCACTGCTCGCCTCGGGCCGGGCAGGCAATGTGATCGGCGGCGGGGACTGGGCGGCGGACCGGCTGATCCCCGACCTTGTCCGCGCCTTCGAGGCTGGCGCTGCGCCACTGATCCGCTCCCCCCATTCGGTGCGCCCATGGCAGCACGTGCTGGAGGCCCTGCGCGGCTATCTCATGCTGGCCGAGCGCCTGCTGGCGGGAGAGCGCGCCTTCGCCGATGGCTGGAACTTCGGCCCCGCGCATGAGGATGCCCAGCCCGTGCAATGGATCGTGAACCGGATGCAGGCGCGCTGGGGCGGCACGATCCCGGCAGAGCGCCAGTCCGGCGCCCATCCCCACGAAGCGGGCCTGTTGCGCCTCGATTGCTCCAGGGCGCATGGAATGCTCGGCTGGAAACCGGCTCTGCCGCTCGAAAGCGCGCTGGACTGGATCGTGGAATGGCACAAGGCCGTGGGCGAAGGAGCGGATGCGCGGGCAGTAACGCTGGGGCAAATCGCTGCCTATGCCCGGCTGTGCGGCGACCGGGCGGGACTTTCGGCGGCGGCTTGAGGGGGGAATACCTCCAACCACCGCTCGTCCTTCGACAGGCTCAGGATGAGCGGAGGTTGTTCTCACCTTCGTCATTCCCGCGCAGGCGGGAATCCAGATCAACGGTTGCTGCTGGATTCCCGCCTGCGCGGGAATGACGAGTGACGATTTTAACCCGGCGCTCGCGCCAGCGTGAGGATATTCCCCAGCGGCAACCGCACCGGGAACGAAGGCAGCGGAACCTTGCCCAGCGGCAGGCCAACAGCCTGCGCGCCCTGACGGACGAGGAAATCGCTGGGAAACTGGTTGCTGCTGCCCGTCACTTCCACTCGTTCCAGCCCGGCCCGTTCGAGCATCGCCTTCATCGTCACGGGGCTGAAAAGCTGCGGGTGCTGCAGGCAGAAGGGCGGCCATTTGCGACCCAGCACGCGCCGCAGCAGCGATCCCTCATTATGGGTGACAATCGCCAGCATGCCACCGGGCCGCAGCCTGGCGCGGATCTGGGTGAGGAGCGGCAGGGGATCGAGCAGATGGTCCAGCACATGGACCATCACGGCAAGGCCAACCGTGTTTTCAGGTACGGCGGAAAGATCGTCCATCCCGCTTTCCAGCGTGACCGCTTCCGTGCCTGCCGCCTTGCGCAGCAGGCTGTGGACCGCACGGTTGGGTTCATAGAGCCAGAAGTGGCGGAAACTGCCGCGTCGGGCGGCATCCGCCGTCATGTGGCCGACATCGGGGCCAATCTCCAGATAATCGCCGCCAAGCGCACCCGAACGGGCAATCGCATCAAAATAGCCGCGCTGTGTCGCCTCGATCATCGAACGGGGCACCATGTTCATATTCGGCGCCAGTTCCGAATAGAGATCGGCCAGCGCGCGCCCGGTGAAATAGACCGGATTGTAGAGCAGCCCGCAATTGGCGCAGCGGCGGTAGGAAAAGAACACCGGTTCCTTGTCCAGCCCGGCCCAGAGCGGGCGCAACTGGCTGAGCGGGAGGTGTTCCGCCACCCGGCGGCTTTCCATCTCCATTTCGCCCGCCCATGATCCGCAGCAAGGGCACAGGCGCCGCAGGAAGGCCTGTTCGCTCATGCCTTCCGCCCCCGTTCCGCAAAGGTTACGCGGCTGTGCCAGAACCAGCTTCCGGCAATGACCAGACAGGTAAAGCCCGTCTGGGCGACGGCCGGGGGAACATGCGCCAGTTCCACCAGCAGCGGCAGCGCCCCCCAGTTGGCCGCGTAGTTCACCAGATAGAACCCCGAAAACGCCCCGAATTCCCGCATCACATTGCCGCGCGTGCGGAACACGCCCAGCTTGTAGGTCATGAAGGCGAACAGCAGGCACACCACCTGCGATACGCCCAGCGCAGCCAGATAATGCTGGTGGAAGAAGGGCACAGACCACACCAGCGCCGGATAGAATGCCAGCCCGAACGCCGTGTTCAGTGCCCCTGCCGCCAGAAAGCGCAGGGGCCTGCCGCCAAGGGAAAGCGCGCCGCTCATTCCTCGTCCATCAGCTCGATACGCATGTTCTCACGCAACACCTCGCGCGGGAGGAAGGGGGAGAGGTCTTCCAGCGCGGGCGAGGTGATCCGCCCGTCGGGATGGGACTTTGCGCCCAGCTTGGGGGCGAAGGACACGTCCTCGTCCACGAACAACTCGCACAGTACCGGGCCGTCCGCCGCAAGCGCGGCAGACACCGCGCCCGGCAGTTCATTATGCGAACGGGCGCTGAAATAGGCGAAGCCGAAAGCATCGGCCAGACGCGCGAATTCCGGGAAAGTCACGTTGCTCTTGGGGCCGCCGCCCACTTCCACACCGTTGAAGAAATTGCGGTGCGTCTGGAAGATCGAGACATAGCCCGAATTGTTGATGACGAAGACCTTCACCGGCAGGCCGTATCCGGCGATGGTCTGCATCTCCTGCAAATTCATCATGATGCTGCCGTCACCTGCAAGGGCCACTACGCGGCGCGTGCCGCTGGTGGCAGTGCAAACGCCGATGGCGGCGGGCAGATCATAACCCATGGTGGCGCAGCCCGAGTTGGTCCACAGGCGCTGGCCTTCGCGGATATGGGCCGTCTGGAACCCGATCACGCAGGCGCTGCCATTGCCGGTGACGACGATATCGTCATCCCCCAGCTGGCGGAACAGCTCGTCCAGCGCGACATAGGGATGCATCAACTGCGAATGGCTGTGATATTCGGGCAGCACGACGGGGAAGCGGCGCACGCGTTCCTGTGACCATACCAGCCATTCCCGATGCGCCTCGGTCGGCCCGGAATAGGGTGCGGCGAGCAGTTCCGGGATCAGATCGGCAAGATTGGCCACCACGGGCATGTCAGGAGCGACATTGGGCTTGCTCAGTTCCAGCGGATCGATGTCCACCCAGATCTTGAACGCCTCACGCGCGAAGCTTTGCCAATTGTAGCTGACCTGCCGGATGTTCAGGCGGCTGCCCAGCACCATCAGCAGATCCGCGCTTTGGGTGACCATATTGCCCGCCCGGTCGCCCACCGTGCCGGGCTTGCCGCAATTCAGCGGATGGTCGGTCCACAGTGCATCATGCGCGTTCCAGCCGGTGACCACGGGCACGCCCAGCTTTTCGATCAGGCGAATGAATTCGGCATGTGCGCCGCTCAGCCGCACGCCGCCGCCTGCAAACACCACCGGACGCTGGGCCGATGCGACCATGGCGAGAATGGCGGAGGCCGCGCTTTCCAGATCGGTCTGCTTCCACGGCTCGTCCAGTTCGGCGGGATCGAAGCCGGGCAGCAGGTCGTCCGGGTCGATCTTGGCCGCCTGCACGTCCAGCGGAATGTCCAGCCACACCGGGCCGGGGCGGCCGCTCTTCGCCAGATAGAGCGCCTTTTCGAGATGATAGCGGATCGAACGCGGATCGGTGACCATCGCGGCATATTTGGTGACCGGGCGGACAATCGGTTCGATGTCCAGTTCCTGGTCGCCATATTGCCGCAGCGGCAGGCCCGTGTGGCGCACGGTGGTTTCCATCTTCACCTGCCCGGAAATCACCACCATGCCGATGGAATCGACATAGGCGCCATAGACGCCGGTGATCGCATTCGTGCCGCCCGGCCCGGAAGTGACGTTCACAACCGCCAGCCGGTTGGTCAGCCGGTAATAGGCCTCCGCCGCCATCGCCAGCGCCTGTTCGTGATGGGTGAAGGTGGTCTTCAGCCCCGGATGCGTGCCCAGCGAATGGTTGAGGTGCATCGCCCCGCCGCCGGTCAGCATGAAGACATCGGCAATGCCGTGTTCCACCAGCGTCTGCGCCACCCAGTCGGAAAGTTTGATCGTGCTCACTTGGTCCATCCATTGGCAAGGGCCGTGCGCCGGATCGCCTCTGCGAGAGGGACCGTGGGGCGCAGGCCGAGATCGCGGCGGATCGCCGCTGTCGAAGGTACGTAACGGCCGGGGTTCCAGCCGGGATCGGGCTTGCCCAGCACATCGACGCCGGGTCCGCCGAGGACATCCGCCGTCAGCCGGGCCAGATCGGCGATGGAGACAGCCTCCTCCGATCCGCAATTATAGGCCGCGCCTGCCGGGGCATCGGCCAGCATGGTCCACAGCCATGCGGCAAGGTCTGCCGCGTAGAGGTAAGATCGCACCGCCTGCCCCGAACTCTCAACCCGAATGCGGCGGCCTTCCATTGCGTCCCGAATGAAATTGCCCGCCGCGAAATGGGTATCGAGCGGCAGCATCGGCCCCAGCAGGGCAAAGATGCGCGCGCTGACCGTGTCCAGCCCGAACTGGTGGCGATAGATCGCGCAAAGCGTCTCCGCCGCGCGCTTGCCTTCCGCATAGGAGGATTTGGGATCGCACAGATCCGGCCCGCCCATCCAGTCTTCAGGAATATGCGTTATGTCAGGTGGCTGGGAGCCATATATCGCACCGGAACTCATGAACAGATAGCGCCCTGCCCCGCTTTCCAGCGCGAAATCCAATGTGCGTCGCGTACCGTTCAGGATCGTGTCGAACATACGGCGCGGATCATTGGCTGTCAGTGCCGCACTGGCGTCCGTAGCGCCGTGAATCACATAGCTAAAGTCACCTTTAGGTTTGTGAAATGCGCCCGTATCCCCTTGAATAAGCGAGAAACGTGCCGCCAGATGCGGTGCCGACTGGGCAAAGCGCACCGGGTTGCGGCTGAGCAGCAAAACTTCCGTCTGCACTGGCGCTGCGGCCAGCATTTCCAGCATCCAGCGACCGATAAAGCCCGTTCCGCCGGTCATGAAGATGCGCGCGCCGTCCAGCTTCGGCCAGACGGGTGCGAGGGCCTCTACCGCCGCCGCAATATCCTGCTGCACGATCATGCCGCCGCCAGCCCCAGCGAGGGCCGCGAGGCGCCATGTGCCCGCGCGACCTGCGCAATGGCATCCAGCGACAATGCCCAGACGATCAGGATGATCAGGCCAGGCCGCGCGAAGTGGCCATAGGTGAGGCCGAATTGCGGATCGACCGTCCGCTCACCCAGCCAGCTGGTGCTGGTGATCTGCAGAACGGGGGCAAGCATGACATCGCCCACCAGACACAGCAGATAGGCGCACAGGATCGCCAGAGACGGCCCCGGCCGCTTCATCGGTTCCATGAACACCAGAAACAGCAGGAACAATTGCGTATACCCGCCCGGTGACTGGGTGACGAGATAGGCCCCCAGCAGCAGCGCGGCGATGCGGCTGGCCGGCAAGGCGCGCGGCTGCAGCCATGCCGCCACAAGTGCGGCCAGTGCCATCACCTGCGTCAGCCGGATGGCCAGCGGCACGGCAAATTCGATGGTCTCGATGGTGCGCGAAGGCACGAAATCCAGCAGCGGCACCTGCGCCTGCCGCATGGTGAGGAAGGGGGCATAGCTGGTGGAGTAATTGACCTCGTTCCACACCTGCCCGCTCTGGAACACGATCCAGTTGGCGGTGTTGGAGGCGATTTCCCCCGGCGTGCCCGATCCCACCACCGCCAGCGTGACGAGGAAGAGGGCAATGGTGGCAATCCCCGCCAGTTCCAGCATCCGCCAGCGGCGGCGCACGGCCAGTTCCAGCACGGGCAGCACCAGATAGGGCTTGAAATTGATCGTCACTGCCGCCGCCAGCCCGCGCCACAGCCGCGATTGCAGCAGCGGGCCGTGGGCCAGCACGAAGAATGCGAAACAGGCCAGGATCAGATTGCCCCGCTCCAGCGTGAACAGCAGGGGCAGGCCCAACCCGAGTGCGATGGTGCGCCAGGGCGCGGTCACCCGATCGATCCGGCGCAGACTGAGCCAGATCAGCACCACGTCCAGCAGATAGAAGCCGATCAGCGTCGCCCGCCCCAGCCGGTCGCAATCGCGGGCGTAGAATGGCGACTGGAGATAGCAGGAATGCAGGCTGAAACTGTCGAGGAAGGCAAAGGAAAGCGGCGGATAGATGCTGCGCCACACATCGTAGATGCCGCGATTATTCGCCCAATAGGCCGTGTTGAACCAGTCCATGAAGGTGTCGTTCGTATCGAGTACGAAGGGCTGCGGCAGATAACCGTGGTGCAGGAAGAATGCGGCAGTCATGCCAAGGCTCGCCAGCACGGCCAGCGCCAGTAGAATTTCGGGCAGAAGCGGCCAGAAGCGGCGGCCTCCCCCGGCCTCCGCCTCGCTCATTGCGCGCCTGCCGGGAAATTGATCCGCTCATCCTCGATCACCAACGGCACGTTGCGGCTGCGCTCGCTCAGCAGACGGACCTGCTCGGCCACCAGCCCCATGCAGAGCATGATGAGCGTCATGGATGCCGTTGCCAGCCCGAAGAGGGCAAGCTCTCCCGCCGGCCCGCCCAGGAACAGGGCCACTAGCGTGGAGATCACCAACCCCAGAGTAGCCAGCCCGAAGAAACCGGCCGCAAACAGAGGCAGTCGCAACAAGGATCGGGTCGATCCGGCAAGGGCCGACATGGCGAAGGAAAACAGGGTACGAAAGCCGTTCTTGCTCTCCCCCGCCGCGCGGGGCGGCCGGTCGAAGGGGATCACGGTAAGGCGGAAGCCCACTTCCACCAGCATCCCGCGGAAGAACGGCTCCGGCTCGTTCCATGCGGCCAGCGCGTCCACCACCTTGCGGTCAAACAGGCCGAAGCCGGTCGCACCAGGAATGATCGGCTGATCGCCGAAGCGGCTCAGGAACGCATAGCCAGCCTTGCGCACCATGCGCAGCACCAGCGAAGACGGCTCGCTGCGGCGCTGGCCCAGCACCACCTGAGCGCCCTTGCGCCATTCTTCCACGAAACGGCCGATCATTTCGGGCGGGTCCTGGAAATCGGCGCACATGCCGATCACCGCCTGCCCGCTGGCCTGATAGATGCCGTAAGTGGGGCTGCGCATTTGGCCGTAATTGCGGCTGTTGAAGATCGCCCGGATGCGGCCATCCTCACGGCACAATTGCCGGATGATCCTGCGCGTATCGTCAGTGGAGCAATTGTCGATCAGCACGATCTCGTGCGAGCGGACCGCCTTTTGCGCCTCCAGCGTAACGGCTGCGCAGATCGCCCTGACATTCTCCTGCTCATTGAAGCAGGGGATGACGATGGAGAGTTCCGGCCGCGTCATTCGCCGCCCTCCCCATCCTTGCGGGACAGCCAGGGCAGGCGAATGCCGGTTGCCGGGGCATAGACTTCCGTGAAGACCGCCAGCAGCAGCAGCAGGGCCAGAGCGGCGACGGCGGGGACATTAAACTTGCGATCCGCATCCAGCCGCGCAGCCTCGATCACCTGCACATCGGTAGCGGTATCGCCCGCCAGCGTTTCCACCGCCACTTCCTCGGAAGACCGGGAATAGACTTCGTACAGCGCCTGCGCGAAGCGATAGTCGCGATAGAGATCGACATATTCGCCCGACACTGCCGAAAGCCCGGCCACATTCGGCCCTGCGGCATCGGTGCTGGGCCGCGCGGTCCGGCCGATCTGTCCCTGAAGCGAGGCGATTTCGGACTGGACGGCGGCAAGGCGCGGATTTTCAGGGCCAAGGAAGCCGCTGAGCGTCTGCAGTTCGACCTTCTTGGCCTGCAATTGCGCCTGAAGCCCTGCGCGCAGCGAGATTTCGGTGCCGAGCTGGGCCTCGGGCGCGGCAAGGTTGTTCTTGCGGCGGAAGGCTTCCAGCGCGGTTTCCGCCTTTGCCACCTTGGCGGAGGCATCGGCAAAGCGCTGTTCGATCACCCGGCGCTTGCGCTCTGTCCGGTCGCGGCCCAGCGCCACGATCCTGTCGCTGATCGCACTGCTATAGGCTTTGGTCAGCGCCTCGGCCTCGGCGGAATCATGGCTGCGGGTTTCCACTTCGATGATCCCGCCAGTCAGCGAATGGATGTCCACCATCTTGTCCAGCGCGACGCGGGCGGAACGCTCGCTGGCATAATCGCCCTTTTCCACCAGCTTCAGCTTGCGGATCACTTCGCCGCTCACTTCGCTGCTGCGGGCCACGGCCAGATAGAGGTCCACCGGCTGCTTGGCCCCGCCCAGCAGGGCCGCGACCCCGGAGAAGCCCCCGGCATAGGAACTGGTCATGCTGCCAAGGCCAAGGCTGTTGACGTCCTGCGGCACCACCTTGGACCGGGCGACATAGGGCTGCGGCACCACGCAGAGCACCGCCGCCAGCAAGCCCAGGCCCGCATAGGCCCTGCGGCGCTTGCGCGGATCGGCCAGCGCCGCCGTCATTTGCTCCACCCGGCTCATTCGACGATCGTCTTCACGGATGCCAGGCCGATCAGCCCGCCGAACAGGCTGCCGGTAATGTCGCGCAACCGCGCCCAGAACTCGCCGCGATTGGCCTCGATGGGGATGAACACCAGATCGCCCGGCAGCGCCTTGGCATTCAGCGTGCGCTTGCCGTCCGCCAGCACAGTGCCATTGGCGCGGACCACGAAGATCTCGCCCTTGTCGCCCAGCTTCTGGATACCGCCGGCAAGACCCACATAATCGCGGATCTGCCGCCCATCGGCATAGGCGAAGGAGGCAGGCGTCGGCACAGCGCCGAACACGCCGACCGTAACCGGCCGGGGCGGGACATAGATCGTATCGTTATTCTCAAGGATCAGTTCGCCCGGAAGGTCTGCTGCATTGACGGGCAGATCGAACACCAGCCGCCCGGTCGGCTCACGCTCTCGCATCTGGGCAACCACCGAACGGATCAGCTCGATATTGGCGGGCTGCACCCGCTGGGCACGATCAACCGAAGTGAGCGGCTGCGCGGTGAGCTGCATCTCCACATCCTGGATTGCCCGCTCGAAACTGGCCTGCTGTTGCTGGCGCACGCTCTCGCGCGTGATGACGCTGGCATAGGGAAATGCCTCCTGCGTCAGCCCTCCGGCGCGCTGAAGTACTTCTTCCAGCGTGGCGCCGGGGCGGAAGTAATAGCGGCCCGGCTTTGCCACTTCGCCGCCAATGGTGACGAGCAAAGATTGCTGCTGCAGCGGGCGGGCGATCCCGGCATTGCTGACCACGCGGATGATCTCGCCGCGCTTTGCCGGGCGAGCCTGCGCATCGGCGGCGGAGATTTCTTCCCACCCCGTGCCGCTCTGCCCCAGCGGATCGAACACCATCAGGCGGCTGCGGTCGGCAATCGTGTTGACCCCGCCAGCATAGAGCAGCGCGTCGGAGAGGGTCTCGTTCGGGGCCAGCTCGAAAATGGCCTCGCGATTGACGCTGCCGGTGACAGCCACCTGCTCACCCGCAGGGGCGATATAGATCACGTCACCGTTCTGCAGCACGGCATCGCCGCGCCTGTCGCCCTTCAGCAGCAGATCGTAGAGATCGAAATCGGAAACCAGCTCCCCATTGCGGCGCAGCTGGATGGAACGGAAACTTCCGCCGGAGGAAGGCCCGCCGGCCGCCAGCACGGCATTCACCAGCGTGGACAGGCTGCCCACGGTGAAGGAACCGGGCGTGGCGGCAAAGCCGGTGACGTAAACGGTCACGCCCTTGAGGCGGGCCACCGTCACTTCCAGTTCGAAGCTGCGATATTGCCGCGAAACTTCACGCGCGATCGCCTCGCGCAGATCGCCATAGCGCAGGCCGCCAACCATGATCGAGCCGACCTTGGGCACGAAGATGCGGCCTTCATTGTCCACGGTCAGCTGCAGGTCACTCGCCTGCACAGACCCCGCCAGCGACAGGCGGATGCGATCACCCGGGTTCAGGCGGTAATCGGGCGGAATCGCAGCGACGGGCGGCGGCGTGAAATCGCGCGCGGAGGGGATCAGCAGTTCCGAGCCGAAGCGGCGCAGCGACTTGCCCGCCATTTCCGAAACGTAGCTTTCGAATTCGCTGGCTGGCGGCGCCTTGGTCAGAACCTTGACGGGCTTTGCTGAGGCCGTTGAAGGATCGTCCAGCACCGCAGGGGCGATGCCGCCATCAAGGCTGTCCGGCTCATAGGCTTGCACCGGCGCGGGCGAGACGCCCGGAACCTGCGTGCCGCCACCCGTATCGCTGCGCGCGGCTGCCCCCTGCTGCTGGCCGGGATCGACCGGCAGAGCGAGCTGCGCCGTCGCCTGCGTGGCGAGCAAGGCAGCCGCCAGAGCCAATGTGGAAGCGATCCTGCCCGGCATGGAAATCATCCGACCAGTTCCGGAACGGACAGAAGGCCCGCCTCTTCGCCCAGCAGCACCTGCGCGCCCACTTCCCACAGATAGGGATCGGTCGCCGCAAGGATGCCCGTACCGTGCCCGCCGACGCGATAGGGGGAACGGTCCCAATGGGTGACGCGCCCGCCCGCTTCGTTCACGAACAGCGCGCCTGCGGCATGGTCCCACGGCAGGGAGCGCTGGAACAGGGCAATGTCGTTCTCGCCCAGCACGAGGCGGGGATAGCTCTCGGCGGCGCAGCGGGGCACGGCCACGCGCTGCAACTGGCCCTGTGCATGGGCATGCACCCGCTCGCGCCGGTGCGGTTCGAGGAAATGGGTGCCGAGCGCCGCCACCGGCCGGGGGGAGCCTGTGCCACGCGCCCTGACCGGCTGGCCATCGATGGTCGCGCCCTTGCCCGCTTCGGCAAAGCACATGCGGCCGGTGACCACGTCGAGTATCCAGCCCATCTGCGGCACGCCATCTTCCACCAGCGCCACCATCATGCCAAACAGGGCGGAGCCGGCAGCGAAATTGGCGGTGCCGTCCAACGGATCGACCAGCCAGACCAGCCCTTCGCCCACGCCGGAAAGCCGGCCCGGATCGGCCGAGACTGCTTCCTCGCCCACGATGCGGACGCCAGGGCACAGGCTCGCCAGCCCTTCGGCCAGCAGCCGTTCGGCCTCCAGATCGGCACTGGTGACCACTTCGCCGGGGCTTTTTTCCGCCACATCAGCGCCTGACAGCCGCCGGAAGCGGGGCAGGATGGCGCATTCGGCCACCTGCTCCATCAAGGCGCCGACCTCACGGTAGAGCGTCATGGAGATCATGCGGCAAGGCTCGCGACAGGGGCGGCCGCGCCGCTACGTTCGCGGATCATGCGGATGCGGGCCAGATCCTCGTCGGCGATGGCACCGTAATAGGCGCGCTTGTTTTCCAGCCATGCCAGTTCGAACTGCACCGCATTGGCAATGGCATCGGCAAAGCGCGGGGATTCCGCCATGGCCCCGTCGAACACCACCTTGCGCGTCTCGAACCGGTCGAGCCGGATCTGGCGAAATTCGCGCAATGCGCCTGCGGCCTCGGCAGAGACGCCGCCGCCCACGACCAGTTCCAGATCGTTATCGCGGCAGGCCTGCGCCGCGATCAGCACGCATTCGCTGATCTTGCGCGAATTGATGTCCGCCCGCGAAAGCCCGCCCGAAAGAGTGAAGTCCACCCGGCCGAACACCACGCCATCCAGATGGCGCCGCGCAATCGGCAGCATCTCGCCCAGATTGCCGAGCGTAGTGGTGGTTTCCAGGTTGAAGAGGAACTTCGCGTTCTGCGCCTCTTCACCCCAGCTCTTGTCGCGCGCCTCGGCGAACTTGGTCAGCGCATAGGGCGTCTCCACCATCGGAGCGATGATGTAGTCCGCACCATAAAGCTTCGCGGCCAGCAAGTCCGACACGGCTTCGCAGCCGCCGATCTTCAGTGCCACATCCAGCCCGGCGCGGTGAGTAAGCTCCAGCAGGCGCAGCAATTCGTCCGGCCGCGTGCCTTCGGCCTCGAACTCGGCCTTCACGGCCACGACCCCGAATTCCTCGCGGCCTTTCCTGAGCATGTCGAGCATCGAACGTTCGGTGGTATTCATCGTGGACTCCCGTGGTGAAGCGCATGTTCTACGCACCGGGAGACGGAGCAGGCGGGCGCTCCCCTCAACGAAAAATGCATCCGGAAAAATTTTCCCGATCCGGCCAAGGCCCGGCCCGGACGTCTCCGTTCTATAGAAGATGCCCCTACGCCCATCCGTTCTGGCCGCCCTTGCAGGCGCACTGATTGCCGCACCTCCGGCGGCACTGGCAGGAGGTGAGGAACTGCCTTCCGGCGCGGATGCCGCCTTCCGTCAGCGCATGATGGAATGGCGCCCCCAATCCACTGTTGCACCTGTCCAGACGGAGCCGCCCGCGCCGCCCCGCAAAGCGCGCGCCGTTTTGCCGCGCCTCAGTTCCCAGTACGGCTACCGCACCGATCCACTGGAAGGCGGGGTCCGGCTGCACGCCGGGATCGACATTCCCGGCCCAGCCGGCTCCTCGGTCTATGCCGCAGCGGGCGGACGCATCGTCTATACCGGCTGGCGGGGCGGCTATGGCGAAATGGTGGAGATCGACCACGGGGGCGGCCTGACCACGCGCTATGCCCATCTCTCCCTCAGCCTTGTCAGCCCCGGCGCCGAAGTGGCGCAGGGCCAGCGCATCGCCCTGATGGGCGCCACCGGACGGGCGACTGGCAGCCATCTGCATTTCGAGGTCCGGCGCGGGGGCCGCCCGCTCGACCCGCTTGGCTTCCTGACTAGCGACACGCGCCAGATCCTGCCTGCCGCCGCACCGCTGGAACGGAGCGCACCCTACATATCCGCATTTGCCCGCGCCCGTGAGGCGGGGGACGCGCAATGACCGGGACCAGCCTGCAAATGGTTGCCATCGCCGAGCGCCCGCGTCTGCTGCGCTTCCTTGCGGCACGCGGCGCGGGCGAGGATGCGGAGGATCTGTTTCAGGAACTGTGGCAACGCGCCGCCCGCCCGCCTGCCCAGCCCATCTCCGATCCGCTATCCTACCTGTTCAGGGCTGCCGACAATCTGATGTGCGATCTGCGCCGGTCCCGCCAGAGCAGCGCGCGGCGGCAATTCGACTGGCATGAGGCCGTATCGGCCGCATCGGAAGATGCCCTGTGCGAGCGGGCACTGATCGCCCGCCAGCGGCTGGAAGCCGTCGAGAAAGTGCTGGGCGATCTCGGCCCGCGCGTCAGCATCGCCTTTCGCAGATACCGGCTGGAGGAACAGAGCCAGGCAACCATCGCGCGCGAACTGGGGGTGAGCCTGAGTTCGGTGGAGAAGGATCTGCAGAAGGCCTATCGCGCACTGGCGGAGCTGAAACGGCGCTTCGACGCCGAGTAATCGCCTTGACGTTCCGTCGGCTGTCAGACGATTCCGCTTGACTCAAGTCAATGATCTCTGGACCGGGGCACGCGAAAAGCATATGCGAATGCCTCGCAATAGCCGATTCTTGGACCCCCGGAAATGAATGCGCCCTTCAGGCCGGAAATCGTGATCGAACGCCGGATGACGCCCGCGGCCTATCAGCCGTCGGGGGGCAGCAAAGCGTTTGCGATGGCCGCATCGGTCGGCTTCACGGCGCTGCTCGTATCCTCGCTCTTCATGCTGAACGTGGCCGGCCGGAAAGAAGAACGGACCAGCATCGCTGTGGTGGAGCTGGACAATACGCCCAAGAAGGAACCTGAGAAGGAACTGGAACGACCGACACCGGAAGAGGTGGAGATAGTGCAGCAGGAAGTGGTAGCCCCCGTCCCTCAGCCGGAGGCGCCCGTTCCGGTAGCGCCGCCCCCTGCTCTGGCACTTTCCCGGCCCGCACCAGTCATGGTGGCCCCTCCTGCTCCGCCCGCCCCTCCCGCACCGCCGGCCCCCAGGGCGGCAATGGCGGCCGGACCGGCCGATGGCGGCGATCTGAGCGGCAATCTGATTTCCGCCAAGCCACCTTCCTATCCGGTGGAATCCAGGCGCAAGCGGGAACAGGGCACCGTGGTGCTTGCGGTGCTGCTTTCAGCCGCAGGCGATGTGGCGGAAATCTCCGTCGCGAAGAGCAGCGGGTTCGACCGGCTCGACAAAGCCGCGCTCAATGCAGTCAGGAAGTGGCGCTGGGCACCCTTCAAGCGGGACGGGATCGCCGTCACCGTCAAAGGGCAAGTCGCCATTCCCTTCGTGCTGAGCACGTAACCCCTCCCCAACAGGCCTCTTTCCGGCGGTTTTCCAACGGGGTGCGTCCTTGGCCGGCGCCTGCATTCCGGCCATGCGCCGATATGCAAGGAAAATTTCGCTATTGAGAATCATTCCCAATTGACCCTGCGAACGATTCGCAATAACAGGCGCCAACTTCGCTTCTCAGGGATAACAAGGGGAACTCATGACCAAGTCCACTTCGCGCGCCGCCAAAGCACACGCGTTTCTCGCGCTGTCTTGCGTCGGTTCGGTGCTCGCACCGCAGGCAGCCTATGCGCAGGATTCCTCCACGCAGGAGGAACCGCGCGTTCTGGGCGGAGTGACCGTCACCGACACCGCCATCGACGAGGAACCGGGCCGCAAGCAGGAAAGCCCCAAGGCAACGCGCCCCGTGCGCGATACGCCGCAGACCGTCACCATCCTGACCAATGAAGTGATCCAGCAGCAGAACCTGCTGACCCTGCGCGATGTGCTTTCCACCGTTCCCGGCATCACTTTCGGCGCAGGCGAAGGCGGCGGCGGCTATGGCGACAGCATCAACCTGCGCGGTTATTCCGCCAATACCGACATCACCACCGACGGCGTGCGCGACAGCGCGCAGTACAGCCGCACCGATCCGTTCAACATGGAACAGGTGGAAATCACCAACGGCGCCAATTCGGTCACTGCCGGTTCCGGCTCGGTCGGCGGTTCGATCAACCTCGTGACCAAGCGCCCCAAGGCGGATACCGAATATAACGCCACGATGGGCGTCGGCACCGACGATTATCTGCGCGGCACGGCTGACATCAATGTCCGCGCGAACGATCTGATCGCCTTCCGCCTCAACGCCATGGCGCACCGCAACGACGTGCCCGACCGCGATTACGAGGATTTCAGCCGCTGGGGCGTTGCCCCGTCGGTCACGATCGGGATCGAGAACCCCACCCGCCTGACGCTGCAGTATTTCCATCAGGAAGATACCAATACGCCGCAATACGGCCTGCCCTATTTCAGCAATGGCGTGACCAGCGGCATGCTGCCGGGCGTGGATCGCAGTTCCTATTACGGCAACCGCAACGTCGACACGCAGGACAGCAATGTCGACCAGGCGACGATGATCTTCGAGCATGATTTCAGCGACACACTGAGCATCCGCAACCTCACCCGCTGGCAGGACGTGACGCAGCTGACCATGGTCAGCCCGCCGCAGGGCACCTGGTGCCTTGCCGACGGCACCCTGCCCACGGGCGCCGCCTGCACCACTGCCCCTGCAGGCTATTACCTGACCGGCGGCCCGCGCGGTAACACCCGCGATTCCCGCAATCAGCTTGCCTTCAACCAGACCGACCTTTCGGCCACGTTCAACACCGGCGGGATCGAGCACACGCTCGTCTTCGGCGGTTCGGTAAGCTGGGAAAAGTACGAGCTTTACAGCGGCAACTGGGCACGCAATGCCGATGGCACCTCGGTTTCGACCTCGATGCTGATCAACATCGCCAACCCGGATGAGATCGTGCAGGGTCCGGCAGGGTACGCCGCCCCCTATGGCAGCAATTACTGGACCGGCCCGGTCAACTTCATCCCAACAACCAAGCAGAATGGCGAGCTTGAAAACTACGCCGTCTACCTGTTCGACACGATGAAGCTGTCCGACCAGTTCGAAATCAACGGCGGCATCCGTTACGAGCACAACAAGGGCTGGTACCGCGCCGACACCATTGCCGGTGCGACCTCCACCAGCGCCGGAACGACCACTCTGGGCACGAAGTTCGAGAACGAGGACGACCTGTTCTCCTATCGCGTGGGCCTGGTCTACAAGCCGGTCGAAACCGTCAGCCTCTATGTCGCCTATGGCAATTCCAAGACGCCTTCGAAGACCTCGGTCAACGGTTCCTGCACGGATCTGACCTGCAACGTGAAGCCGGAAAGCGCGCTGAATTACGAAATCGGCGCCAAGGCGGAACTCTTCGACGGCGGGTTGCTGCTCTCTGCCGCTGCCTTCCGCAACGAGCGTGACCAGTACAAGGTGGCCACCGGCGATCCGACCGTTCCCGAACAGCAGCTTGACGGCCGTTCGCGCGTGAACGGCATCGCGCTCAGCGCTTCGGGCCACATTACCCCGGCCTGGGCGATCACCGCGAACTACACCTATCTGGACAGCAAGGTGATCCGCAGCATCGCGGAAAACTCCCTGCCCGGCACGAGCGACCCGCAGGCTGGCAATCCGCTGACCAACACGCCGTCGCATTCCGGCAGCCTGTTCACCACCTACACGCTGCCCTTCGGCCTCACGCTGGGTTACGGCCTGACCTATCAGGGCAGCTTCTATCTGAACAACAATGCCACCACGCTGTTCGAAGTGGAGGATTACCTGATCCACAACGCCTTCGTTTCCTACGATGTGGCCAAGGGCGTGAACCTGCAGCTCAATGTGAAGAACTTCACGGACGAGCTTTATTTCACTCGCGTTCGCAACAATGGCTGGGCAACCCCGGGCGACGGCCGTTCGGCCATTCTCACGGCGAACTTCAACTTCTGATGCCTCTCCAATGGCCCGGGGAGGATGCCCGTCCCGCCCTGGGCCATCCAGTACCGCCTCCCGAGGTGGCATGATCCTGACGCCTCGGCTAAGACCGGGGCGTCAGCCGTTTTCGGGAAGGACATTGCGTGCTCCTGCAGATCCCCGCTCTCTTCTCAGCCGAAGAAGTCCGCGAAATCCGCGCCTTGCTGGAAGGGGCGGAATGGGTGGACGGGCGTGTTACCGCCGGCCACCGCGCCGTCAGCGTGAAGGACAATCTGCAGATCCCGCTCGACCATCCGGTTGCCCGGCAACTGGGTGAACGCATTCTTGAGCGGCTCTCCGTCACTCCGCTTTTCCTCGCAGCCGCCCTGCCGCTGCGCATCCTGCCGCCGCGCTTCAACCGCTATGAAGGTGGCGGAACCTACGGCAATCATGTCGACAACGCCGTCTTCCCCGTGCCCGGAACCCCGGTGCGAGTGCGCACGGATGTCTCGACCACCATCTTCTTCAGCGACCCCGATGAATATGAAGGCGGCGAACTGGTGGTGGAGGATACGTTCGGCGAGAAGCACGTGAAACTGCCCGCAGGCGACGCCATCGTCTATCCGGGTAGCAGCCTCCACCGTGTAACACCTGTAACATCCGGCACCCGTTTCGCCTCGTTCTTCTGGACGCAGAGCCTGATCCGCGACGACCGCCAGCGGCGCATGTTGTTCGAACTGGACAGCGCGATCCAGCAGCTCACGGCCGACCACCCGGATCACCCTTCCATCGACGGGTTCACCAACACCTATCACAACCTCATGCGCGGTTGGTCCGAGACGTGAGCGAGCCATTGCCGCCGCTGGCAGCGATCCCCGCGGGGATCGCCAGCCTTGCCGATTACGAGGCACGGGCCGCGGCGCATATGGCCGCCGATGCCTGGGCCTATCTGCAGGAAGGTACGGGCGATGGGATTACGCTGGCGGAAAACCGCAAGGCTTTCGCCCGGCTGCGCCTGTTGCCCCGTATCCTAACCGATCTGCGCGGCGGCAATACGGCCCTGGACCTGCTCGGCCGCATACATGAGGCGCCATTGCTGCTCGGCCCGGTGGCCTATCAGCGGCTTGCCCATCCCGAAGGCGAACTGGCCACCGTACGCGCCGCAACGGCGCTGGGCACGGGAATGGTGGTCAGCACCCTGTCCAGCTTCACGCTGGAGGAAATCGCCGACGCCGCGCGCGGCGCGGCGCAGGAACTGGGCGTGGCCGTGCCGCCCCTGTGGTTCCAGCTCTATCTGCAGGAAGACCGGGCCTTTTCCGCCGAACTGATCCAGCGCGCCGAAGCCGCAGGCTACGAAGCCGTCATGCTGACGGTGGATGCCTCGATCAAGCGCGCCACGCTGACGCTGCCCCCCGGCGTCGATGCCGCCAATCTGCGCGGCATGCCCCGCCTGCGCCAGACGGCGGGCGCCGGCGGCCGCATCCTGTTCGGCACTCCGCTGGCAGATTCAGCGCCCGGCTGGAGCGATCTGGCATGGGTTCGCTCGCAAACCAGCCTGCCCCTGCTCCTCAAGGGCGTAATGGCCGCCCCAGACGGCGTAGAGGCCATTGCACAAGGCGTGGACGCCCTCGTCGTCTCGAACCATGGCGGCAGAGTGCTGGACGGCATGCCCAGCGCGCTGGACGTAATGCCCGCCATTGCCGATGCGACTGGCGGAAGGGTTCCGCTTTTGATGGACGGCGGCGTGCGGCGCGGAACCGATATGGCCAAGGCGCTGGCGCTGGGCGCTTCATCCGTGCTGCTTGGCCGCCCACAAGTGCATGCGCTTGCCGTGGCAGGTTTGGCTGGGGTTGCCCACATGCTCCACATGCTGCGCGCGGAACTCGAACTCACCATGGCCCAGCTTGGCTGTCCGACACCCGGCGACATTTCTGCCGACCGGTTGTTCACTGCCCCTCAGTAAATGTCGCGGGAATAGCGTCCGGCAGCCAGCAGTGCATCCACTTCGCTGGCGCCCAGCACTTCGCGCAGGGCCGCATCGACGCCCTCGCCCATCACCACGCTGCCGCAGACGAGGATCGCTGCGCCGCCCGCCACCCAACCGCGCAGCATATCCGCAGCGTGACGCACCTCATCCTGCACATAATGCCCTTGCCGGGCGCGCGAAAACGCCAGGTCCACACGGGCCAGATGGCCAAGGCGCAGCCAGTCCTCGATCTCCCCGGCGAAAGGCCGGTCATGGACCGGATCGCGCTCGCCATAGATCAGCCAATTGCTCGTGCCCGGCCTGCGCGCCCGGACGTGGGCACGCAACGAGGAAATGCCCGTACCATTCCCGATCAGCACCAGCGGCACTTCGGGTGCAGGCGTGTGGAAGCGCGGATTGGCCCGGATACGCAAGGCCACGCCCGATCCGATTTCCGCCCGCTCGCACAGGAAGCCGGAACCGAGGCCGCTGCGCCCCTGTTCATCGCGGAACAGGCGCACCACCAGCCCCAATTCGCCTTCCTCCGGGATTGTTGCCAGCGAATAGTCCCGGTGGGGCAGTGGGGGCTTGGGCGCAAAGGCCTCTTCCACATCACCGGGGTAGATTTCGGCAATATCGCCCGCTGCCCAGGCGGATGCGTCACCCTCGCAGGTCAGGCGAATGCGATACATCGGCCCGCCCGCGCTGCCCGGATTGAGCAATTCGCGCCCGGCCAGAGTCCAGCGGCTGTAGCTGGGCGCTTCCCAGTCCGGCAGGGCGGCAGAGGCGCCGAACAAGCGCAGATTCTGCTGCCAATGGCGCAAAGCCCCGGCGTCGCCCTGATCGACCTCCACCAGATCGGCCACCGGAACCGCGCCCGCATCGTGCAGCAGCCGGTCAAGCGCATGGCCGAAGGCGCAGAAATGCCGGTAATGTGTGTCGCCCAGCGCCAGCACGGCATACCGCAGGTCTGAAAGCTCCGGCTTCCCGGCGGCAAAGCGGGAAAGAAACGCCGCTGCATCATCCGGTGCATCGCCCTCGCCGGTCGTCGCAGCGATGAACAGGGCTTCGCCAGCATCGGCCAGCACGGCTGGGGTAACGCTCGCCAAAGAACGCAGTGCAACCTTGCGGCCCGAAACTTCCAGTGCCTCAGCCGATGCCTTGGCCAGCGCCGTTGCAGTACCTGTCTGGCTCGCATGGATCACCAGCACCGCGCCGGGTTCCGCCCCGGCCTCCCGTCGCGCACGGTGGCGCCAAATGGTCACGCCTACCAGCGCAAGCCAGGCAAGGCAGGCCAATGCTGTCAGAACAAGGCGAACCGTTTCGCTCACAGATCGGCCATTTCCTGTGCTTTGGAAGAAAGCGTGCGCCGCCAGCCCTGCCCATCCCGTTCGATCAGGATGGCAGGCGCCTGCGCCTTTTCAGCAAGTTCCAGCCCCGCTTCGCGGCCGAGCACGGTAATCGCCGTCGCCAGCGCATCGGCGATCATGCATTCGGGATGGAGAACGGTCACTGAAGCCGGGGCGCCGATGAGAGAAGCGCCCGTGCGCGGATCGATGGAATGCGCCCGGCGCTGCCCATCGATCTCCACGAACCGCCGGTAATCGCCCGATGTGGCAATCGCCATGTCCAGCAGGCCCACCCGGATAGGGGAGAGATCGGCGCCGGGCGGCAATTCCAGTTCCACCCACCAAGGATATGCATCGGGCTTCAGCCCCCGCGCAATCAGTTCTCCACCCAGTTCGAACAGAAAGGAGCGGTAGCCCGCCTGTTCCAGTACCCGCGCCACCCGGTCCAGCCCGTGCCCCTTGCCGATACCGGAGAAGTCCAGCCGCAACCCGCCGGGCTGGCGCGCGCGGCGCCCCGCCTCGTCCAGTTCCAGCTTCTGCCAACCTGATGCGCCCAGCGCCTCTGCCAGTGCCTCGGGCAGTGGCGGGATATGCTCGACCGCCACCGGGCCAAAGCCCCAGAGGTCCACCACTGCGCCCAGTGTGGGATCGAATGCCCCCCCGGTCGCACGGGCCATGGCCAGCCCGGCCCGCAGGACATGAAAGAAGCCCGGCGACAGTTCATGCCAGCCTCCCGCCTGCGCGCGGTTGAAGCGGGAGATTTCGGAATCCGGCTCCCACTGACTCATCTCGCGCACCACGGCGTTGAGTTCGCCCTGAACCAGCGCCTCAAGCTCACGCGGGTCTGCATCGCCGGACAAGTCCAGCGACCAACGCGTGCCCATGGAGGCGCCGGACAGGGCATGCCGTCCCTCGCCGGCAGAACGCACCAGCCGACCCGGCTCCACCTCCGGCGGCAACAGGACCAGTGTTTCGCTCACATCCGGCTCCGGACGGGCACCCTGTGGATCAGGGCGCCATCACCTCCACATTGGCGGTGTACTGGAAGCGGCGGCCGGTGATGCCCGGACGCGGCGAAGTATCATCGCTGAACGATGCGTGGACCCAATAAAGCCCGGCAGCCGGCCAATCGAGCGAGGCTTCGCCCTTGGCGTCGGTCGTCGCAGTGATCGTGCCCTGATCGTCACGGAAGCGGCGGCCATCCGGCGTTGCCTCCACTTCAATGCCCGCAGCCGGCTTGCCGTCCACCAGGAAGCGGAAGGTGGCAGGCTCACCCGCGATCAGGTCGGCCGGATGGGTTACCGGCTCCATTTCAAGACCGGTGCCCGACAGGCGCAGATCACTGGGCATGCCCAGGGTCACGAACACGAAATTGCGGTTGCTGGTTGCGTTCAGCTTGATGTCGGTCGCGCCTTCAGGCGGCGTGAAGTCCGCACTGGCAGGCACCATCACCGCGCCACCGGGGCCGCCCGGTCCACCGGGGCCACCCTGACCGCCGGGGGCCGCACCGGGAGCACCGGCGCCACCCGGGCCGCCCTGTGCACCCGGAGGCGGGCCACCACGGCCGCCCACGCGATATTCCTGATCGCCCAGCTTGTAGCTGCCGCTCACGCTGACGCTTTCCGTGCCGATCTGCCACGTGCCCTGCTGGGTCAGATGCAGGTCGAACGTGCTGCGCAACTGGCCGGTCGAACCGTTTTCGATCTTGGCTTCGCTGCCGTCGGGCGCGATCGCCTTGATCATGTTCAGGCCCATCGGGCGGTGATCGGCATTGTAGACATCGGTGGATGCGGCAACGTCGAACGTCACCCAGCCATCCTCGCCCGCCACGGTAGTGGTGGAAGGCTTGATCCAGGCATTATGCGCCTGAAGCGGCGCGGCGACGAGAATGGCGGCTGCGGCCAGAAGAATCTTGCGGTTCATGGATCTTCTCCGGTTCAGGGCTTGATGGTGGCCTTGACGGCACCCAGTTCGGTCCGGCCATTGGCCGATGCGGTTGCGCTCTTGCCATTCCAGGTGAACGGCAGAGTGACCTGTTCGCGCCCGCCTTCCTCGCGGGAGGCTTCGACAACCAGCGCGTAATTGCCGGGCTTGAGGTTGCCGACATCGAAGCGGACCTTCTGCGCGCCCGGTGCGCGAGTGGCGCCGGTCACTGAATCTGCGGGCTTGGCCGAGTTACGGCCGCCCTTTCGCCACCATGTCCGCAGATCGCGCAGCCACTTGGTGCCGGCATTCTCGCGATTGTCGTAATCGTACCACACCGCCAGCGTGCGGATATTGGGCTGACCAACCTGTTCCAGCCAGATGGCGACATAGGGGCGGTGATATTCAGCCACCTTCAATTGCGGAATGGTGACGGTCATCTCGACCGTTCCGGCCATGGCGGGGGCCGTCAGGCCTGCGGCAGCAGCGCCGGTGAACAGTACGCGATAGGCAATGGGGGACATGTCTCTCACCTGTGTACGAAAAGGAGCATGAGGATCAGCGGAAGCAGCAGGCCGAAGCCAACCACCGGCCAGGTGGACGGGCGGGTCCGCGCATGAAGCTGCAGCAGCACAAGCCCGGTGATGGAGAAAACCAGGCAGGCGACCGCGAATATGTCGATGAACCACGACCATGCCGTGCCGGTGTGGCGGCCCTTGTGCAGATCGTTGAAATAGGAAACCCAGCCATGATCAACTGTTTCGTAGCGGGCCTCGCCCGTCTCGCGGTCAATCGTCAGCGTGGCATCCCCGCCGGGGCGCGGCATAGGTACGAACACTTCATATTCGGACCACTCTGCCGTGGCGTCCGCCAGCGATATCTCGAATTTCTGCTCCAGCCAATTGCGCGCACTAGGCGGCAAGGGCTGCTTGGCGCCCTCTTCCACCGGGCGCTGCAAGGCATCCAGCGGAGCTGCGTCCAGAGTGGCAGTCTGCTCGCGCGTTACAGGATCGCCCGCAATATCGCCCGCATGGTTGAGGGTGATGCCCGTGATGGCGAAAAGCAACATGCCGGCAAGGCAAAGGCCGGAACTGATCCAGTGCCAGCGATGCACCTGACGCAGCCAAAAGCCACGGCTGCGGCTGGCGGCAAGCAACTGGCCGGAAGAATCGGAATCACTGCGGGTCACGGCCCTCGCCTATCGCTATCGCAAATCACTCGCAAGAATAATCCTGCCGGTGAGGTGCTTTAGTGCCTGGAAGGATCGTTCTCCCCGATACACCAGTTGATCGGCAAAGGCTTCCGGTCTTCAGTCACAAAAGGTATCACGCAGGCGAACGAGGCAGGGCTCGCGCAAAAAAAAGGCGGCCCTTCGGCCGCCTTCGCAGAATAAAGAAGGGTGCCCGGCTAGGTCGGACCGGACACCCTTCCCCCCGTTAAGGAGCTTGTCTGGCTGGCGTCAGTCCTTCGTGCCGACTGCGATACCGGTCGCCATCAGATTGGCGGTGTCGATGTAGAAGCTGAAGCCGGTTTCCTCGGCATTCGGGCCGAAGAAGGCGCCGTAGAATTCGCCGCCCTTGTCGAATGTACCGCCATAGGCTGCACCGCTGGTGATCGCGCCATTGCCAAGGAAGTTGCCAAAATCCTTGCTCGCGGAAGCGACATAGTCATAGCCGATCAGATGCAGCAGCACGTCGATGTCGCCGCTACCGAAATTGACGTTAAGCGAACCGGTCGAGTTGCCGTTGAGGAAGTCATAGGCCGCGCCGATGATCCCTTCATTCGGAGCGAAACCATTGGCTCCGACCCCGCCATCAAGCGTGTAGGTGGCAGACCCCGTCGGCAGGGTCTCGGTCTGCTTGCCCCAGATCTGCCACTGCACTTCGTTGGTCGGCAGCGTTCCGCTGCTGTTCTGGATGTTCCAGAGCGAGATGGCCATGTAGCTCAGCGTGATGTCGTCATAAGTGCCGGGGCCGACCATGGCGACGGTGTGAGTGATGTCGCCATCCTTGACGACATAGACCGTGCCCTGGCTGCTGCCGTAGAGGCCACCTTCGCCGGTCAGCACACCGTCCGTGTCAATGTCAGCCGGTGTCACAGTGACCTTCACATTGTCGCTGCGCGTCAGGGTGTAGCTGTCTGCCCCGGCGTTGAAGGCGATCTTGGTGCCCTGGCCGAACGGCTCCGCATCCTGATCGCCATAGATCGTCGAGGGCGGACGGGTCGCGAAGAAGGAGGTTGCCGCCTCGAAGGTAGTATTCGAGGTGAAACCCAGTTTGGCAGCCGGAGATTCCCCGCCAGTACCGGGACCGGGGGTAGGCGTAGGCGTCGGCCCAGGAGTGGGGGTGGGCGTGCCGGAAGGCGTCGGGGTCGGCGTTCCCGACGGAGTAGGCGTCGGGCTGCCCGAAGGCGTCGGCGTGGGCGAACTCGTGGGTGTCGGGTTGGGCGTGGAATTCACGCCGCCATTGCCGCAGGCAACCAGTGCCAGGGACAGGGCCACGACGGAAGCGGCAGATGCCAGTTTGGTGTATTTCACGGTGTCGCTCCAGGCAGATCGGGGTCTCTGAAAACCCGCTTGCCTGCCGCACACCGCGGCTGTCCATCCCCCTACGGACCGCGTTATTTAACTGACAATATTTGTCATTTTTGCGCACAAGACGCATGGATGCATATATCCGGAAGCGGCAATTGCTCGCTTCCGGAGTGTGGGCTCGGCCGCCCCCGCTTACCAGTTCTGGACGATGATGAAGCCTGCCCAGGTCGCCGGGTGAGCCGCGCCTTCCACCTTCCTGTCGCCGATCAGCGAGAGCTGCGCCTGCCGCAGGGCTTCCGCCCGGTCCGCACCGCCTGCCGCCTGCCTGACCGTGCCCACGCTGAGGCGCGCGGCCGCATCATCGCGCAGGCGCCAGTGCGACAGCATCAGCGAGCGGGCACCCGCCTGCGAGAAGGCCGTCGCCAGCCCGGAATAGAGCGGAGCGCCAGCCCGATCCCCGCTGGCCGTGTTGCAGGCAGACAGGATCACCCAATCGGCGTTGAGCTTCAGCCGGGCGATCTCGCTTGCCCCCAGCAGCCCGTCTTCGCCCGCATCGGGCGATGATGTGCCCAGCAGCAGGGCCGGTTCCCACAAATCGCGCACTTCGCCGGCGACCAGCCCGTGCGTGGCGAACACGATCACATCGGCCTTGCTGAGATCGCGGGCCTTGAAGCTCTCTTCCGCCGCATCGGGGCCGAGCAGCAGAATATCGTCCGTGCCCGGCAGCGCATCGGCAATCGCCTGCAATTCGCCCGCCGCGTTCGGCAGGGGCGGAAGCTCCGCGATCGAGTTGAGCGCCGGCCTGCCCGAACGGAACAGGCCCGCCAGCGCAACGCCTTGGGCAGCGTCTTCGGCAGGCTGGCCCGAAGGCAGTTCGGCCCCGCCGATGCCGGCAAAGGCCAGTTCGCGCGGCCCAGCCTCGCGGCCCGGATTCCTGCCGAACAGGCTCAGATTACCGACCACCTGGAACGAAGCCTTGCGCAGCAGCCACGGGGCCTTGCGCAGGCTGCCCGAATATTCGGACGTCAGCATCAGCGAGAAGGGCACATAGGCCAGCTCGCCGCCGCCGTAATAGAGGATGCGCGATCCCGACTTCACGCCATCGGGGAAAACGGCACGGTAAAGGGAATTCGCCTCGGCAAAGGCAAACCCGTCCTCGTCGAGCGCGGCATTGTTCACCGCCTGGCGGATGGCGGCCACATCGTCCGTAATGGTCTGCGGATCGGCCTGGTGCCATTGCAGCCCGCTGGAGGTGATGGAAACGATCCAGGTCTTGTCCTCGCCATCGACGGTTTCAAGCGAGGCGATCAGCCGGTCTTTCTCGCCCAGGGTCGAGCGAAGCTGATCGAGGCTGATCGGCTGTGGGCGGAACCGCGCCGTATATTCGGGAAAGTCGCGCCGCAACGCTTCTTCCGCCTGCCGTTTTTCTCCCTCCAGCCGGGTCAGCTCATTGTTCAGCGCAGCCGTCGCCTCGCCATCGCCCGCATCAATCGAGGCGGTATAGCGGCTGCGGGTTTCTTCCACGGCTCGCGTCAGATCGAACAGGTGCTCGCGCGCCTGCATCGCGGCGCTGTCCGCCGTGTTGCGATTATCGTCCGCGAACTGCTGGCCCAGTGAAAGTTCCGAAATCTCCGCCAGCTGCATCGCCCCGAAAATTCGTTCGGAATCCTGTGCGGCTGCCGCCATTTCGAAATAGAGTATGGCAGAGGCACGGTTGGTTTCCGCTTCGCGCGCCAGACTGCGGTCGGTCACGGTGAGATCGGCCAGCTTTTCCTTCAGCTTCCCGATGGCGGCATCGGCCTGCCCCCATGCATCGCCGGTTCCGGCTTCCTGCCGCAGGCGGGCGAGCAGCATTTCCGCCCAGATCCTGTCCTTGTGCGTCGGGATAAGCGCCGCCTGCATCACCGGCACCCATTGTTCGGCTACAGCCAGTGCCTCGACAATTCTCCCCTGCCTTCGCAACTGCTTGGCATGGTAGATATGGATCTGCGCCCGCTCATAATTGTCGGGGGCGAGCATCTCGTCCGCAGTCGCCATCGCCTTTTCGGCTTCGGGCGTATAGCTTTCCCAATCCTCGCGCTCGGCGGAGAAATTCGCCAGCTCGGCATGGAGATAGGCCAACGCATAATTGACATCGATATCGCCCGACGCTTCGTAAACCTGAAGTGCACTGCGCGTAAGTTGTTCTGCCTCTTCCCGGCTGCCGGTTTCGACCAGGGCCGTGGCAAGATTGCGCATGGTGATTGCCGTACCGGCAGCATCTTCACCCACGCTCAACTGGCGCACGCGCAAGGCTTCGCGCAGGACCGGAATGGCTTCCTGATACAGCCCGTTCTCGATCAGGGCATTGCCCAGATTGTTCAGTGCGATGGCGTAGGTCTGGTGCTGGTCACCCAGATATTCGCGCCCCAGAGTTTCGGCCTTGCGCGCCCAGTCCAGCCCTTCCGCCTCGCGGCCCGAACGGCCCAGCACCGATGCGAGCGACGTCATCCGCGTCACGGTCAGCGGATTGCCCGGCTCCAGGAATTCCTCCTGCATCGCGACCGAATCCCGCAGGAAGGGAAGCGCCTTCTCCACCAGCCCCTGACGGTAATAGACATAGCCCAGACCGAAGAGCGAAGAGGCAACCATCGGTCCGCGTTCGCCTTCCATCTGCTTGCGGATCGCCAGCGCCTTGAGATGGCCCTGCTCCGCCTCGGCATAGCGCCCGATGGACGCAAGGATCGTTGCCTGATTGCTGTAAAGCCCGGCCATGTCCTCTGGCGGCGCCCCACCCAGTTCGAACTGGACAGCAGCCTTGCCGTAATAATCGGCCGCCTCGTTATACCTCTGGGAGTAGAAATATGCCGCGCCGACAGCGGAGGCGAGATTACCGAGCGTGGTAGGGGGCACCTTGCCATCGGCATCCACCCGCTTCTGCAGCTCCGCCAGCTTCACCAGATCGCCGGCCGGATCGCGGCTGGGGTCCGCCTCGCCCCATGCGTCGATTTCCTTCACCAGAGCCTGCGTCTTTGCCGGAAGTGCCGTTTGCGCGCCGGTTTCGGCCAGTGCCGCGCCGGGCATGGCCACCGTTGCCAGCAACAGGGCGGATAAAATCGCAAGCGGCGCGCGGCGGCACCCGGTCTTTCGGTCAATCTGCATTTCGGAAACTTGCCCCCAAGCTCACCGGACAGGCCGGCCGCAAAATATTCCGCAGGGTCTGCCCCGCCCCTATTTCACCACGAGGTAATAGCGCGCAGGCCCCTGCCCCCGGTTGGATATTACGATCGAATAGCGCTGGGTAAAGATCGGCACCCACTGGCACTGGTTGGGCGTCCCCTCGCGCTCGCACACACCGGCAGACCGGGCATCGCGCACTTGCAGTGCCAGCGGGGCGCGAGCGGGCGCCGAAAGCACGACGCGGGCCTGCTCGCCCGAAAGGAACAATTGCTCGATGCTCACCGTCTCGCCCGGCTTGAGCTGCCCCCTGCGGAAACCCGGCCCCAAGGGGCTGCCCCGCAAAGGCGGGCGGGAAATACCCGCAAGGCTGCGCCAGCCGGGAACGGGATTTTCCGGCTCATCCGCCAAGGGCTGTGCACCGGATGCTTCGATGGCGTGAACAGCAGTTGCAAGACGCTTCATCTCGCCTGCGGAAGCGGCCTCGTCCGCTTCCGCAAGGGCGAGTGCGGCCTGTTCAACCGGATCAGCAAGGTTCAACCCGCCGCTGCGCACCGTCTGCTCTGCAGGGGCGGTGGCACAAGCCGGCAAGACAAGCGCCGCCAGCAACGCAAGCGCGCCCGAACAGCAACGTTCGCGGCCGGACAGGTCCATCACGCCTTCTCCCTGCGGATCACGAAACAGGCGCCCACGCCTGCATCGGCCAGCTTTATCGTAAGCCCGTGCCGCTCCGCAATCGCTCTGGCAAGTGCCAGCCCAAGGCCGCTGCCCTGACGTTCGGGCCGCTGGCCCGCGCCCCGGCGGAACCGCTGGAAGATCAGTTCCCGCTCTTCCGCCGGAATGCCCGGCCCATCGTCGCTGACGGTCAGCACCGGGCCTGCCCGCAGGCTGAGGCGGACGGCGCTGCCCGCCGGTACATATTTGAAGGCATTGTCCAGCAGGTTGGTCACCAGCCGGGTCAACTGGCTTTCCTCGCCCCTGATCGTCACGCCCTGTTCCACTTCGCATTCGAAGCGATGGCCCGATTCCTCCGCACTATCGGAATAAAGCTCGCCCAGCCGCTGGACCATTTCGCTCAGGTCCACTTCGCGCAGGCCCAGAGTCTCGCCCCGGCGTGCCTCGCTCGTGGCGATGTCCAGCAGGGATTCCAGCATATCGACAATGCGGCGAATATCGGCCCGCGCTTCGACCAAGCCGATGGCAACCATCTCGTTCGGTTCGGTACGCAACACCTTCAGGATACGATTGTCGAGATGCATCAGCGGGGTGCGGATTTCATGCGCAATCTGGTCCGACATTTCGCGGTGGGCATCCACCAGTCGCCGCAATCGCGCCAGTGCCGCCGCACTGCGGCTGGCCAGTTCGCCGATCTCGTCCGCATCGCCGGGCCACACGGTCAGTGTATCCAGCAATTGCACATTGGGTTCGCGAAAGGCGGCGTTGATCCGCCCGATCCGGCGCGCAAGGCGCCGCGCGGCATATCGGCCCAGCAGGCCCACCGCTGCGATCAGTGCGGCACCGCCGCCCAGGAATACCAGCGTCACCGCATGGAGCAGGCTGGCATCGTCCCCCCGCTCCCGCGCGACCAGCAGGCGCAAATCCTCGTCGAGCTGGGTTGCCCGCGCAATGGCACTGCGCCCACCCGGCAAGGCGACTTCACCGCGTTCGGAAAGGCGCGCGTTCAACGCCGGCCAGCTTTGAAGATCGCCAGCTATATGTGCCCCGCCTGCGCGGACGAGCAGGTAATGCGGCCTATTGCCGTCTCCCGGCACGAAGGCGAGGCGATCGTTGATCCGCCGGGCCAGTTCCTGCTCCCCTCCGCTGGCGTAGATGTCGACAAGGCCAGCGAGATCGACGTCCACAGCCCGCTTCTGCGCCGCGACGGTGGATCGCTCGATCGAGGCATAGGTCATCAGCCACAGTAGCAGCACCACCACGGTGGATACCGCGATGGCCCACAGCACGAGGCGTGAGAAGATCGACCTGTGGGCGGAAATGGCGGTCAATTTCCGTCCAGCAGGCGATAGCCGGAGCCATAGATCGTCTCCAGCGCTGGAGTGTCGAACCCATCTTCCAGCTTGCGGCGCAGGCGGCCGATATTGACGTCCACCACATTGGTCTGCGGATCGAAGGACATGCGCCAGATGTCGCGCAGCAGCATCTGCCGGGTCAGCACTTCGCCCGCATTCTCGATGAAATAGCGGAACAGTTCGAATTCCTTGGGGCTGAGCGGCACATGGCGGTTCTGACGGAACACTGTGCGGGCCTTCACATGGCATTCAAACGCGCCATAGATGATCACCGCGCTATGTTCCCGCCCGGAGGCACGACGATGCAGCGCGCGCAGCCTGGCTAGCAATTCTTCCGCCTCGAACGGCTTGGCCAGATAATCGTCCGCCCCGGCGTCCAGCCCTTCGGCCCGGTCGCTCGTGCGGCCAAGGGCGGACAGCATCAACACCGGCGTACCGACCCCGCTTTCGCGCAGGCGGGCAAGGATCGCCAGGCCATCGAGATCTGGCAGCATCCGGTCGAGCACGATCACGTCGAACCCATCCCTGCCGGCGCGTAACAGGCCGCCATGGCCGCTGCTTTCCCAGATCACCGTATCGCCATTTTCGCGCGCGAGCTCGATCACTTCCGCCGCGGCGCGGGGATCGTCCTCCACATACAGGATGGTTAGGCCCCTGCGCACACCGTCCGGCCCGCCCGGCCCCGTCCTGACAATCCCGCTTTCGTTCATCGTTCCAGCTTTCGCACTGATTCCGAACTTGCCGGTTTCCCGCAGCTTCGCAACCGCCAAGATGGGAGAATTGGTTACAAATGCAGTTAAGTTCGCGGCAAAGCAGGATTCTTGCCCATCCGGCTGGCGATCGGCGCCCTAACCCTTTGCATTTGCCGCACCGGAAGCTTTGGACAGTTGACTAATATCCTATGCAACCACATGCTCCCAAAAGTTAGCTGCAATGTCAGGCATTCGGAGTCCCGGCGCGCAGCCTCAAGGGGGAAATATGACGAAATCTGCCCTGTTCCGCGCGGCACTGTTAGCCAGCGCCTGCCTTGCCCATCCCGCCTTCGCGCAAGATGCCGATCCGGCCCCGGACCCTGCCGCAGAAGCTCTGGACGAAGGCAATGCAATCGTCGTCACCGGCACCCGTGTGGCGCGCAGCGAGCTGGATTTCGCGAACCCTGTGGTGACGGTCTCGGCCGAGGCGATCCAGGAATCGGGCTATACCAACATCGCGGACTTTCTGGTGCAAAGCCCCGCACTGGTGAATTCCATCACCGGCGCCCAGACCGCCGGTTCCTTCCCCGATTTCGGCGAATCCGGGCTGGACCTGTTGAACCTGCGCAATCTCGGCACGGATCGCACGCTGGTGCTGGTCGACGGGCGGCGCCATGTCGCGGCCGTCTCCGGCTCTGCGGCAGTGGACATCAACGCGATCCCGACCGACCTGATCGAGGCCGTGGACGTCCTCACCGGCGGCGCATCGGCCATTTACGGCGCGGACGGCGTGTCCGGCGTGGTCAATTTCCGCCTGAAGCACGATTTCGACGGCATCACCGCCCGCTTTCAGGCCGGCACATCAAAATATGGTGATGGCGACAATCTGTTCGGCGCGGTCACTTTCGGTCAGAACTTTTCCGAAGGGCGCGGCAATTTCGCCATCGCCTATGAATACAGCAATGACGAGCGGGTTTCCGATCAGGCGCGGCCCTGGCTGCGCAATCCCGTGGCCGGCGCGCTTTACCGCAATCAGGCGGACATCCCCGACGATCCGAACATTCCGGACCTGATCTATTACAATGACGTGCGTTACGCCGACAGCGCCACCATGGGCGCGGTGGACGTCGATTTCGATTATGCCGCCGATTACGAAGGCAACGGCAAGCTCTACGATCGCGGCCTCGTGCTCGATGAATCCGGCGGCTACGCGCAGGGCGGGTCGAGCACTCCGGTCGATGGCTATCAGGGCGATCTGTTCCCCGGCATCGAGCGCCACCTTGTGAACGCCCTTGCCCATTACGAATTCAGCGATGCCCTGACGCTGTTCGCCGAGGGGAAATATGTCCGTTCGCGCAGCGAAACCCTCTCGCAGCCGACTTTCGACTTCTACCTGTTCCAGACGGCTGAAAACCCCTTCATGCCGCAATCCATCCGCGATGCGATCATTCCCGGCGCGGCGGCGGAATGGTGGTTCGGCGAACCCAGCCCCGACGGCGTGCTGGTGACGCGCGACAATTACGATCTGGGCATCAATACCGAGCAGGTCACTCGCGAGACATGGCGCAGTGTGGTGGGTGCCAAGGGCGCGATCAGCGACCACCTGAATTACGAAATCTCCTATGTCTATGGCCAGACCAAGAGCCGCGTCCTGTCACGCGGCAACCGGCTGGAAGCGCAATGGCAGGCCGCCATCGACGTGGTCGAAGATCCGATCACCGGCGATCCGGTGTGCCGCGTGAGCCTCGACCCCGATGCGCCGCCCGAAATGGCGGGCTGCGTGCCCTACAACATCTTCGGCGAATATGATCAGGATCCGGCCGCCATCGCCTTCGTCACGACGGACAGCCTCAGCAAGTCCAAGGTCACCCAGCATGTCGTCTCCGGCTCGATCTCGGGCGACACTACCGGCCTGTTCGAACTTCCCGGAGGACCGGTCGGCTTCGCGCTGGGCGCGGAATATCGCAAGGAAAGCAGCCGCTTCGATCCCGATGCCATGATCGCGGCGGGCCTCACCTGGCAGGGCGCCGTCCAGCCTTCCAGCGGCAGCTACGACGTCAAGGAACTGTTCGGCGAAATCAACCTGCCGATCCTCAAGAACGTGCCGGGTGCCTATCTGCTCTCACTGGGGGCCGCAGCGCGCTATTCCGATTACAGCACGGTTGGCGGCACCACCACGTGGAAGGTCGACGGCGTCTATGCCCCGATCCCCGACATCTCCTTCCGCGCCACCTATTCGCAGGCAGTGCGCGCGCCCAATATCGGCGAATTGTTCGGCGCGCCCAGCACGGCCTATAATTTCATTGTCGATCCGTGCGACACGCAGGAAACCAATAACGGCACCAGCTATCGCGAAGCCAATTGCGCCTCTTTGCTGTCATCCATGGGGATCGACCCCACCACGTTCCAGCCCTCCAACGCCCCCGAAGTGGCCAGTGTCTATACCGAAGGACTGGCGAGTGGAAATCCCGACCTGCAGGAAGAAACCGCCAAGACATGGACGGCAGGCGTGGTCCTGCGGCCCAGCTTCATCCCCGGCTTCAGCTTCTCGGCCGACTGGTACGACATCAAGATCGAGGATGCGATCAACACGCCCGAAGCGCAGGATCTGGCCCGCCTGTGCGTCGACCAGCCGACGCTGGACAACCAGTTCTGTCCGGGGATCGAGCGTGATCCCGATACGGGCTACATCATGGGCTTTTCCGTGATGCCGGCCAATGTCGCCCAGTTCCGCACCGCCGGTCTGGACCTGACGATGGGCTATCGCCTGCCGACGGCCAGGCTGGGCACATTCAACGTCACGCTGGTGGGCAATTACCTCGACCGGCTGGAATTCATCTCCAGCCCCGGCGCGGATGTGAATTCCGACAAGGGGGAGATGTTCGCCCCCGAATATTCGGCCACCTTCGACCTCACCTGGGAAATGGAGCCAGTCACCATCAATTACGGGATCAACTGGTTCAGCTCGACCGACCGTTTCACGGCGGAAGATCTGGCGGGTGACCCGGATTATGCCGATCCCAGCTATTTCAAGATCAAGGCGAAGTGGGAGCATGATTTCCAGATCAGCTACAACATCGCCGACAAGGTGGACCTTTATGCGGGCATGCAGAACATCTTCGATAGCAGGCCGGACTTTGCCTATAGCTATTATCCGATCTCCGGCATGGGCCGCTTCGTCTATGCAGGCGTGACCGTTTCGCTCGGCCCGGTGTTCTAGGCGATGGGTAAGCTCTGGGTACTGGGCGGGGGCCTGCTTCTCGCCCTTCAGGCCGCGGGTGCGGCGGCGCAGACTGCACCGGTTACGCTGGAGGATTACTTCAACCTCGCCAGCGTTTCCGGCCCCGACTTCTCCCCGGACAGCAGCCGGATCGCCTATTCCGTCTCGCTGGCGGACAAGGACCGGGACGAGGAAACCAGCGATTTGTGGGAAGTGCCCTGGAAGGGCGCCCAGCCCCGGCAACTGACCCGCACGCCCGAGGCAAGCGAGTGGCAACCGCACTATGCGGCGGACGGCAAGACCCTGTTCTTCCTGAGCGATGCCGATGGCCCCGACGGGGAAGGCGATGTGCAATTGTGGTCCATGCCGACAAAGGGCGGCAAGGCACGGCGCATCACGGCGATCCCCGGCGGGATCAGCGACTATTCCCTGTCGCCCGACGGCAAGCGCGCCGTGGCAGTGGCCGAACAGGGCCGCCACGTGGGGGACAAGTCCGACATTCCGCCGCCCATCGAAGTCGACCGCTTCTTCTTCAAATATGACGGGCGCGGCTATCTGGATGACCGCACGCAGCAGCTTTTCACGGTCGATCTGGCCAGCGGCAAGGCTGTGCCGATCACGTCCGGTGCGCGCGATCACTGGCATCCGGCATGGTCGCCCGATGGCAAGCTGATCGCCTATGTGGCCAAGGATCATGCCGACGACCGGAACCTGAATTACGAGATCTATGTCATCGCCCCTGAAGGCGGCGAGCCGCGCAAGATCAGCAATTTCGTCGGGGCCGACAACGATCCCGATTGGGGTTCCGGCCCGTCATGGTCGCCGGATTCGAAGAAGCTCGTCTGGTTGCAGGGTGGCGAAGACAAGTGGATATATTACGGATCGGTCCAGCTTGCCGTGGGCGATGTGACCACCGGCGAAGTCACTCACCCGGCATGGATCGACCGTTGGTTCTATTTCCCCCGCTGGGCGCCGGACGGTTCGCTCGTCTCCCTGATCGAGCAGGATCGCGACACCTGGCTTGCCCGGATCGATCCGCAAAGCGGCAAGGTCGATTATCTGACCAAGGGCGCGCGGCTGGGCTATGATTTCGCCATTGCGCCCAATGGCAATATCGCCCTGCTCGACACGACCACCGAAAGCCCGGCTGAACTGGTCGCGCTGGACGGCTCGGAACGCGCCCTGACACACCATAATCGCTGGCTGGAAACCCGCGCGCTGGGCGCCACGCGCGATGTTTCCTTCACCAGTGGCGACGTTGAAATCCACGGCTTCATGACCCTGCCCGCCGATTACAATCCGGCGCGGAAATATCCGCTGATCGTCGATCTGCATGGCGGGCCGGTCTATCAGCACAGCCATGAATTCGACATTGATGCCCGGCTGTTCAATGCGGCCGGCTATGTCGTGCTGAAAATCAACCCGCGCGGGTCATCCGGCCGGGGGTTCGACTTCTCCCGCGCGATCTATGCCGACTGGGGCAATCTGGACGTGCAGGACATCAGCGCCGGGATCACCTATGCCATCGACCAGGGCATTGCCGACCCTGACCGGATCGGCATTGGCGGCTGGTCATATGGCGGCATCCTGACCGATTACATGATCGCCAGCGACAAGCGGATCAAGGCAGGCGTCTCGGGCGCGGGGGTCGCCAATGTGCTCGCGACCTTCGGCGTCGATATGTATGCGCGCGAATATATGCTGGAACTGGGCGCCCCGTGGGAGAATTTCGAAACCTGGACGAAGCTGGCCTACCCCTTCCTTGAATCCGGCCGCATCACAGCCCCCACCCTGTTCCAATGTGCCGAAGCGGACGACAATGTGCCCTGCGCGGGAGCGCAACAGATGTATCTGGCGCTGAAATCGCACGGCGTGCCCACCGGGCTGATCGTCTATCCGGGCGAGAACCACGGGCTGACCGTGCCGAGCTATCTGATCCACCGCATGCGCAGCGACATCGACTGGTACGATCGCTGGCTGAAAGGCGCGGCAACCGCGCCCTGAGGCTCACCGCGGTGCAATGCGTCGCAGGGTCAGGCTGCACAGCGCCAGCGCCCGCTCGCGAGAACGGCCGCTGGGCGCAAGGCACAGGTCCAGCCACAGCCCGTCCATCACTGCGGAGAGGATTTCCACCGCATCGCTGCGGGCAATGCCTTCCGCGCTGGCGGGCAGCCGGGCCAGCGCGACATCCAGCAATTGCCGGTATTCGCGGTTGAAGGACTCATAGACGGCGGCAAATTCCGGCCTGCTGCGCCCCAGCGACCAGAAGGCTGTCCACGCGCCGAGGATTTCCGAAGTCGACCATTCTTCCGAAAACAGGACGGCAAAGAACCGGTCGATCCCCTCGATCGGATCGTCGGAAGGCTGGTTGACCACCACTTCCTCGAACCGGCGCAGGAACCGGTCGCACAGATCCCGATAGGTCTCCAGCAGCAGGTCTTCCGGGTTGGCGAAATAATGCCGCAGCAGCCCGTGGGACACGCCCGCCTCGCGGCAGATTTCGCGCCCGGTTGTGGCGCGCGAACCGAGCCGGGCAAGGCAGGAAACGGTCGCCGCCAGCAATTCCTTGCGGCGATCCTCCGCATCCTGGCGCGGCGCGCGGGGCTTGCTCGGGGCCGGGTTCATGGATCTTCGCCTTGCCGAAAGTGCCGCAACCGGGGCGACGCCTTCGCGCATAAACCCTGCCGCCCGTGGCCAGCAAGGGCGGCGCCCCGTCAATCCACGGTGTCACGCCCCTTTGCCAGCTTCATCGCGTAATAGGCCGGAATCGCCGCCGCCAGCAGCAACAAGCCCCAGCCCACTGCCTCTCCCCCCGCGCCATAGATCGTCCAGAGCGAATAGGCCGCCGCGATCACCGCCACTGTGGGCAGCAGTGTAGACCGGGCCAACCGCCCCTTGCCCGAAAGGCGCAGCGCCGCAAGCATGCAGGCCAGATACATGAACAAGGTGGTCGCGGTGGAAAGCAGGATCAGGAACTGGAATATCTCGGCGGCGGACCGCTGGTAATTCAGCAGGATCACGATGGTCATCAACAGGCTGGAAACCACCAGCGCCCGCCCCGGCGTGCCGTGCCGCGTTTCCTTGCCGAACCATTCGGGAAAGGCCCCGTTGCGGGCCATGGCATAGGGTAGTTCCGCCTGAACCAGAATCCAGCCATTGAGCGCGCCGACACAGCTGATCGCGGCGAACCCCGCCACAGCCAGCGCCGGCCCCGCCGCCCAGTAATGCGCCACGAAGTCGCTGAAGGGCGCGCCGGAACCCGCGATCACATCCCTCGGCATCAGCAGGATGATGGCCGAACTGGTGAGGAGGTAGACCAGCCCGGTACCCGCCGTGCCGACCATGGTGGCAAAAGGCACGGTGCGTTCCGGATCTTCGATCTTGCCTGCCGGAACGGTCGCGGATTCAAGGCCCAGCAGCGCCCACAGGGTCAGCGTTGCAGCTGCCGTCACCGCGCCGGGAGTAATCTCGCCGTCATGCAGCGGCGGCAGGCTCGCCTTGCCCGCGCCCAGTGCCCATGCGGCCAGCACCACCACCAACGTGAGCGGCACCAGCTTGATCAGCGTGGTGACCAGTTGGAACCGCCCGGCAGAACGCACGCCCCGGATGTTGAGCAGGGTCAGCGCCCAGGTCACCGCACAGGCCGCCAGTGGCGCGGCCCCGCTGGTTCCGTTGAACACCGGGAAGAAAGCCCCCAGATAGCTGACCGACGCCGTGGCGATGGCAGCATTGCCGATCCACAGCGATATCCAGTAGCTCCACGTGACAGTAAAGCCGACCAGGGGCCCGAAAGCCTCGCGCGTGTAGACATATGGCCCGCCATCGCGCGGCATGGCCCGCACCAGCCAGCAGAACACCGCCGCAAGACACACCCCGCCCGCAATGGTCAGCAGCCAGCCGCCGATCGAGCTCCACCCCAGAGGGGCTAGCGTCGCGGGCAGCAGAAAAGCGCCCGATCCGATCATATTGCCGATCACCAGCGAAACCGCCATCCAGCGGCCCAGCTTGCGCTCGCTGCCTGTTCCGGCCGCTCCCGTCGCTGCGGAATTCATCGCGATTGCGCTCCGCCCGGCTTGCGGGCAGTCTGCGCCTCAGTGCCACGGGAAGGACTGTTCCGCACATGCATGCCGCTTACCCCCTTGCTGCCTGCCGGATGGCCCGGCGATGAGCGAATTGCTCGCCTTCGGTGTAGTGCAGCCGTGGGACTGTGACGTGATGGGCCATTTCACCGTCCGCCGCTATGCCGCCGTGTTCGACGATGCGAGCTATCAGCTGCTCTGGGCCATGACCGGCGAGCCGCCTGTCGCGCCCGATGGCGGGCTTGGCTGGGCGGATGTGAAGCAGGTTTACGAATATCATGCCGAAATGCGCGCGGGCGATCTGTACGAGATCACCGGCCGCCCGGTGCGGCTGGGCACCAGTTCGGTCACGGTCGAATACCGGATGCAGCGGCGCGGCAGCGGGGATCTTGTGGCCAGCATGACCTCGTCCCTCGTACGCTTCGACCTCGCCGCGCGGCGGGCCTCCCCCATCGAGGGGGAAATGCGCGCGCGGATCGAGGCGATGCTGGATCATTCAGCCGCCTGAACCGGAAGACCCGCCCAGGAAGGCCGTGAGATTATCGCCCAACTCGGGGCAGAGATAGCCGCCTTCCTGCACCAACAGGGTCGGCACCGGCAGGCGGCGGGCAATCTCAGCGCCGATCCGGCCATAGCCGCCTGTCGTCACCCCCAGCCCGCCAAAGGGGTCGCCTTCAAACGCATCAAGGCCAAGGGCCACCACCAGCGCATCGGGCGCGAAGTGTTCGATGCGGGCCAGGGCCGTATCGAGCGCGGCGAGGAATTCCGCATCGCCCGAACCGCGCGGCAGCGGCAAATTGAGGTTGAAACCCTTGCCCGGCCCTTCCCCTTCTTCTTCCGCGTAACCCCAGAAAAACGGGTAGAATCTGCGGGGATCGCAATGGATCGAGGCAGTGAAGACAGTGGGGTCGGTCCAGAAAATGTCCTGCGTGCCGTTGCCGTGATGCAGATCGACATCGAGGATCGCGATCTTCGGCCAGCGCGCCTGCAAATATCGGGCAGCAATGGCGGAATTGTTGAGATAACAGAAGCCCCCCGCCAGATCGGTGCCCGCATGATGGCCCGGCGGCCTGCACAAAGCGTAGGCAGACTGAACGCCACCCAGAAGGGCCTCAGCGGCACTCAACGCGCTCCACGCGCTCCACAGGGCGCTTTGCCAGGTACCGCCTGCGATGGGGCAGGACGCATCGGCCATGTGGAACCCCGCCTGCGCCACCAGCGATGCGGGATAGCCCGCATGGCGGTGCGGCGGGTGGATGTTGGGCGTCACCGCCCCTGCCGCATCGGGGATGTGCTGCCAGCGCTCCCAAGCCCGTTCGAGGAAGGCGAGATAGGCGGGCGTGTGGACGGCACCGATGGCCTCCATCCCGAATTCGCGCGGCGCCACCATTTCGCATCCGGCCCTGAGCGCCCCCGCCTTCAGCGCCGCGATCCGTTCGGGCGTTTCCGGATTGGGCTGCATCACTCCGTTGACGAGGAAATGCTGCGGATAATGTTCCGCCTGCCGCGCCTCGGCGAGGAAGGCTTTCACGCCGCCATGTCCAGATCGAGTTCCACCGCCAGGGCATCGAGGCTGGCGACCAGTTTCATCATGATCTCGTCCACTTGAGCCGCCGTGACGATCATCGGCGGGCAGACGAGGAAATGATCGCCCTCGATCCCTTCGCGCGTCCGGCGGGAATAGAGGATCAGGCCCCTCTCGTAAGCCAGTTCCACCAGCCGCAGATAGGCATTGGTCTCGGGCGGCAGGGGGGCCATCGTCTCGCGATCCGCCACCAGTTCGAAGGCCAGCAGCAGGCCCTTGCCGCGCACGTCCCCGATGAAGGGATAGCGGGCCATCAGCCCTTCCAGCCGGGCCTTGAGCAGATCGCCCATGGCCTGGGTATTGGTCATCAGGTCCAGCCGCTCGATCTCGTCCAGCACGGCCAGCCCGGCGGCGCAGGCCAGCGGGTTCCCGGCATAAGTGAAACCATGGGCAAAGCCGCCTGCATCCAGAACCGGCTCGATCAGCCGGTCAGGCGCGATGGCGGCGCCAAGCGGGGCGTAACCCGCGCCGAAGCCCTTGGCGATGGCCACGATATCGGGAACGATGCCCCAGTGTTCGCAGGCAAGGAAGCTGCCGGTGCGCCCTGCCCCGGTCATCACTTCATCGTAGATCAGCAGCACGCCATATTCGTCGCAGATTTCGCGAATGCGGCGATAATAGCTGTCGGGCGCCACCAGCGCGCCCGTGGTCGCCCCGCCCACCGGTTCCATCACGAAGGCGAGGACCGTTTCCGGCCCCAGTTCCTCGATCCGGTCGCGCAGCATCTCGGCATAGCGGATGCCGCGCTGTTCGTCGGTCAGGTTATCCCGGTCGAGATAGCAGCGCGGCGCGGGGATCTTGGGCATTTCCCGCATCATCGGGGCAAAGGGTTCAGTCAGCGGGCCATAGCCGGACAGGGCGAGCGCCCCCAGGGTGCAGCCGTGATAGCTGGGCATGCGGGAGATCACCTGCCAGCGCGAACCCTCTCCAATCGCCAGCTTATAGGCACGGGCCAGCTTCACCGCGCTTTCCACCGCTTCGGACCCGCCCGAAACGAAGAATACCCGGTTGAGATCGCCCGGGCTCATCTGCGCGATCCTCGCCGCCAGATCTTCTGCTGGGGCATTTTCGAAATGGAGGCGATAGCCGAAGGTCGCCTTGTCCATCTGTGCCTTCATCGCTTCCAACACGCGCGGGTTGGAATGGCCGATATTGGACACCATCGCGCCTGACGATCCATCCAGCCAGCGATTGCCGTGAATATCCCACAGATAGACCCCATCCGCCCTTGCCAGCATCGGGCGGCGCAGACGGGACTGATAGAACAGATGGGATTTGCTTTGGTTCATAGGGGTACGATCCTGGGCGGCACGGTCCTGGGGTTGGCGGACCGGGAGAAATGGCGGTCGAGGCCATAGGTGCGGCTGTCGAGCGGGGTTTCGGCAATCCGCCGGTCAAGGATGGCGCAGAAGGCGGCCTCCGCCCGGCTCAGCCGGTTGCCCTTCAGCCGCACGACCGAGACGTCCACTGCGGGCGGATCGTCATAGGGCGGCAGGCGCCACAGCAGGCCGTCCGCGCAATCGCGCGCCACCACGTGGATCGGCAGCGGGCCGATGCCCAGCCCCGCGATCACCATCCGCCGCACTTCCTCCAGATTGTTGGACACGCCCACCGGCGGCCCGGAAAAACTGGCCCGCGCGCGCAGCACCGCAACGGGGCTGAGCACATCGTCAATCTGGTCCGTATCGAAGGAAACGCTGCGTTCCCCGGCAAGATCTTCCAGCTTCAGACCCTTGCGCCCGAACAGCGGATGGCCCGGCCCGCAGAAGAAGCCGAAATGTTCGGTATAGAGGTGCGTGTAGGTAATGTCGGCGTAATGCCGCCCGGCAAGGCAGATGCCCAGCGGCGCACGGCGTGCCCGCACATCTTCCACCACCTGCCTGCTGGAGCGGACATGGATCGAAACGCTGGCCGAAGGATGGCTGCGCTGGAATTCCGCCAGCGTGCCGTCCACCAGCGGGCTGACCACATGGGTCGCCATGGCCAGCGCCACCGTGCCCGATACTTCGCCCGAAACATCGGCCAGCAGGCCGGGCAGGCGCTCGATCGCGCCGAACATGTCGCGCGCTTCGGCATAGAGCACCTGCCCCTGCGGCGTGACGGCAAAATTGCGCGGGCCGCGTTCGATCAGCCGGTGGCCCAAGGTTTCTTCCAGCCGCCGCAGGGCATTGCTGACGCTGGGCTGCTTGAGATCGAGCCGGATCGCGGCACCGGTAATGCTGCCCTCCTCCACGATGACGAGGAAGGTGCGGACCAGATTCCAGTCCAGCTTCAAGGCAATATCGCTGTCGACCCCGGTCATGACACCATTCATTCAAACTATGATTGACGGAATCACCATCAGAACGAAGAATGGCATAATATCGGCCACAATGGCAAGGGAGCAGGCATGGCGCGCGAAGCCCGCAAGGTCATCATCACCTGCGCGGTGACGGGATCGATCCACACCCCGACCATGAGCGAGCATCTGCCGCTCACCCCGCAGCAGATCGCGGATGCTTCCGTGGCGGCGGCAGAGGCCGGGGCGGCGATCATCCACCTGCATGCGCGCGATCCGCAAAGTGGCTTTCCCAGCGCGGACCCGGCCCATTTCGAGCCGTTCCTGAAAGAGATAAAGGCGCGCAGCGATGCGGTGGTGAACATCTCCACCGGGGGCAGTTCGGTCATGTCGCTGGAAACGCGCCTCGCCCCCGCCCTCGCCGCCGAGCCGGAAATGTGTTCGCTCAACATGGGATCGATGAATTTCGGCACTTTCCCGCTGCTGGATCGCTATTCGGAATGGAAGCACAATTGGGAGCCGGAGCTGCTGGCGAAGACGCGCAGCACCATCTTCAAGAACAGCTTTGCCGATATCGAGACGATCCTTGAGGAACTGGGCGAGAAGCGCGGCGCCCACTTCGAGTTCGAATGCTATGACATCGGCCATGTGGAGACCTTGGCCTATTACTTCCGGCAGGGCCGGATAAAGGCGCCGATCTATGTCCAGTTCGTGCTGGGCGTGCTGGGCGGCGCGGGGGCGACGGTGGAGAACCTCGTCCACCTCAAGAACCGGGCGGATCAGTTGCTGGGCGATGCCTATCGTTTTTCCGTGCTGGGCGCGGGGGCGCGGCAATTGCCCATCGCCACGGTGGGCGCGATCATGGGCGGCCATGTGCGCGTGGGACTGGAAGACAGCCTGATCATGCCGGACGGATCGCTGGCCACCAGCAATGCGGATCAGGTGGCGGCGATCCGCACGATACTGGAACAGCTCGGCCTTGCCATCGCCACGCCTGACGATGCGCGCGAAATGCTGGCGCTGAAAGGGCGCGAAGCGGTAGCTTTCTGACCATGGACACGCCCATCGCCATCCGCACCGCCAGCCGCGCCGAAGCGCCCATCGTGCAACTGATGCTGGAAGAACTGGCCGCCAGCATCGGCAAGCCCGGCGGGATCAAGGGCAGCGTCGCCAATATCGAACGCTTCGGTTTCGGCCCTTCCCGCCTGTTCGAAGCACTGATCGCATCGCAGAGCGGCGTCGATGTGGGCCTGCTGCTGTTCTTCCCCGAATATTCCAGCTGGCGCGGCAGGCCCGGCATCTATGTGCAGGATCTCTACGTGATCGAAAGCGCGCGCGGCGCGGGTGTGGCGCGGGCGCTGCTGAGCGAGGTGGCGCAGCGCTGCGAAGAGATGGAGGGCACATATCTGCGCCTGTCCGCCAGTGCGGATAATATCGCGGCCCAGCACTTCTATCTCAAGGCGGGCTTCGCTCCTTCCGACGAGGAGCGCCTCTTCGTGCTGGAAGGCAAGGATTTCGCCGCCTTCATCCGGGAATAGGAAGGAACTGACCATGCTGCGCCTGCTGCTTTCCTGTGCCGCGCTCTGCTGGGCAGGCGCCGCCATGGCCGAGGCCCCGCGCGGGCGCGATCTGGGCATTCCCTTCGACGGGACGCCCGGTGCGCTGAACGCCATCACCGACGTGGCCGGCGTGACCGTGGGCTTTTCCACCATCGTCGAGGGCGAAGGCGCCCATGCGGCCCGCACCGGCGTGACCGCGATCCTGCCGCGCGGGCCGGAAACCCTTTCGAAGCCTTCCTTCGCGGGCTGGTTCTCCCTGAACGGCAATGGCGAGCTGACCGGCACGACGTGGGTGGAGGAATCCGGCTTTCTCGAAGGGCCGGTGATGATAACCAACACCCACAGCGTGGGCACGGTGCGCGATGCCACGATCCAGTGGCGCGTGGCGCAAGGCGGCGCGGATGCAAGCGGCTATTGGTGGTCCCTGCCCGTGGTCGGCGAGACGTGGGACGGCCATCTGAACGACATCAACGGCTTCCATGTGAAGCCGGAACACGCGTTTCAGGCACTGGAAAGCGCCAGGGGCGGCCCGGTGGCGGAAGGCAATGTCGGCGGTGGCACCGGCATGATCTGCTATGAGCTTAAATGCGGCACCGGCACCTCTTCCCGCGTGCTGACCGCGCAGGATGGCGGCTATACCGTGGGCGTGCTGGTGCAGGCCAATCACGGGCTGCGCGATCAGTTGACGGTCTCCGGCGTGCCGGTGGGCAGGGAACTGACCACCCCGCGCGTGTGGAACGAGGAAACCGGATCGATCATCATAGTGGTCGCCACCGATGCCCCGCTGCTGCCCCACCAGCTGAAGCGCCTTGCCCGCCGGTCGAGCCTTGGCCTTGCCCGCTCCGGCGCGATTTCGGGCAATGGATCGGGTGACATCTTCATCGCCTTCTCCACCGCCAATCCCGAAGCGGGCACCGCCAGCCCGCCCCCGGCCGCCTTCCTCGCCAATGACCGGATGGACGCCCTGTTCGAAGCCACGGTGCAGGCAACGGACGAGGCAATCGTCAATGCACTGGCCGCCGGGCGCGACATGACTGGGGTAGACGGCCATTTCGTGCCGGCGCTGGACCATGCGCAGCTTCGCGCGATCCTGCAGCGCCACAACCGCCTGGCGGGAGCGACGCGATGAGCCGCCTGAACTTCGCCCCCGCACTTGCCGGGGCATTTCTGCTGCTCGCTCTGCCCACTCCGGCCACAGCCCAGCGCGAGGCGGTGCTGAAGCAGGTGGACGTGCCGCATAATTACTATTGGCGCGAAATGTATGTGCCGCAGCTGACCATGGGGCCAAGCTCGCTCGCATGGTCGCCCGACGGGAAGGAACTCGTCTATTCCATGGGCGGCAGCCTGTGGCGGCAGGAAGCGGGCAGCGGCATTGCCGAACAGATCACTGCCGGGCCGGGCTATGACTATCAGCCGGACTGGTCGCCCGATGGCAGGACCATCGTCTTTGCCCGCTATCGCAAGGATGCGATCGAACTGTGGACGCTGGACCTTTCCAGCGGCGTCCAGCAGCAGCTTACCAGCGGCGGGGCCGTGAACCTCGAACCGCGCTTCTCTCCCGATGGGTCAAAGATCGCCTTCGTTTCCACCAAGGCGACCCGGCGCTTCCGCATCTTCACTGCCAGCATGTCCGGCCCGTTCGAGCCGGTGCAGTTCTCGCCCGAACGCAAAAGCGGGATTTCCCGCTATTACTACAGCGCCTTCGATCATGAGCTTAGCCCCGCCTGGTCGCCGGACGGCAAGGAACTGCTCTACCTCACCAACCCGGAAGATTATTACGGCAGCGGCTCGCTCTGGCGCCGCGCCGTGGCGGGCGGCGATCCCGTGCTGGTGCGCGAGGAGGAGACGAGCTGGCGCGCAAGGCCCGACTGGGCGAAGGACGGCAAGCGGATCGTCTGGGCATCCTATGCTGGGCGGCAATGGCACCAATTGTGGCTCACCACGCCCGGCGGCAAGGGCGATCCCCTGCCGCTGACCTTCGGGGAGTTCGATGCCACCTCCGCCCGCTGGTCGCCCGACGGGCGGCACGTGGCCTACATCTCGAACGAGCATGGCGACGGCGAAATCCGCGTGATGGACCTGCCCGGCGGCGCGACCCGCACGCTCGCCTTCGAAGCCGCCGATTACCTCCAGCCGATGGGCGCGCTGGACCTGACCGTGACCGGCCCGGACGGTTCACCCGTTCCCGCGCGGGTCTCCGTAATCGGCAGCGACGGGCGGGCCTATGGCGCCGAAGGCAGCTGGATGCACGCCAACGAGACATTCGACCGCAAGGACATCCCGGAAGAGGAACATTATTTCCACCTCGCTGGCAGCGGCACGCTCGTCCTGCCGGCGGGCGAGGCGGAAGTGACCGTGTGGCGCGGGCTGGAAAACCGGGTGGAGCACCGCAAGGTCACTATCTCCGCCACCAGACAGAACAGCCTGACCGTCCCCCTCACTTCCATCGCCCTGCCCGCGCTGAAGGGCTGGGTCAGCGGCGATGTTCACGTCCATATGAATTATGGCGGGAATTACCGGAATACGCCGGAACGGATGATCGCCCAGGCCCGGGCAGAAGATCTGGACGTGGTGTTCAACACCATCGTCAACAAAGAGGAACGGGTGCCCGACGTGGCCACTTTCTCGCCCCAGCCCGATCCCGCCTCCACCGCAGACGCCTTGCTTGTCCCGGCGCAAGAATATCACACCAGCTATTGGGGCCATCTGGGGGTGATCGGCCTTTCGGACCATCTGCTGCTGCCCGGCTTTTCCGCCTATGCGAATACCGGCCTTGCCAGCCTCTATCCCGACAATATCGCCGTGGCCCGGCTGGCGCATGAACAGGGCGCGCTGGTGGGCTATGTCCACCCCTTCGATCCGGGGCCGGCGCCGAACACCTATTCCACTCACGCCGTGCCGGTCAGCGCGGCGCTGGGCGCGATGGATTATTACGAGACGGTCGGCTTTTCGGACCAGATCATCTCTTCAGACATCTGGTATCGCCTGCTCAATCTCGGCTTCCGCATCGCGGCGGCGGGCGGCACGGATGCCATGGCCAATTACGCCTCGCTCCATGGGCCTGTGGGCCTTGCCCGCACCTATGTGCTGCCGAAAACCGGAAGCGACACCAGCCCGGCCGGGCGTCGCGATGCCTGGATCGAAGGGCTGCGCGCCGGGCACAGCTTCGCCACCAATGGCCCGCTGCTGGCCTTCACTCTGGACGGGAAACTGCCGGGCGACAGCATCGCCCTGCCCAAGGGTGGCGGCACCTTGCGCTGGGATGCGCAAATGGCCTCCATCGCGGGGGTCGATCATGTCGAAGTGGTGCAGAACGGCAAGGTCGTCGCCACGCTGAAACCGGGCGCGGATGGGCGGGCCGCCAGCGGCTCCGGCTCGCTGAAGATCGCGACGAGCGGCTGGGTATTGCTGCGGGCATGGACTTCGGACGACCGGCCCGAAGTGCTGGACATGTATCCCTATGCCACCACCACCCCGGTTTACGTCACGGTGGAAGGCGCCCCGCCCCGCTCGCCGGAAGATGCGCGCTATATGCTCGACTGGCTGGACCTGATCGAAAAATCCGCCGGCGCCGGCGAGTATAATGACGATGCCGAACGGGCCGAAGTCATGGGCAACATCGCCAGGGCACGGGCGGTGTTCGAAGGGATGCGCTGAGGCAGCCCTCAGTTTTCCGCCAGGGCCGCGTCCAGCCGATCCCGGCCCGGCCTTTGCCGCTCGCGCGCCAGCGGGATTTCTCGCCGCATCCGTTCGGCGAAATTGCGCAGGCATATCTCGTTCCGGCCCAGCGGACCGGCCGTGAAGCTGGAGGATGCCATCCCGTCCTGCACCCGCTCGATCAGGCCCTTGTCCTCGCGGTTCACGTCACGATTGATGCGGATGTTGAGATAGCGGGCCAGCTTCATTTCCCGCCGATCATCCGGCAGCGCATAGGCCGCATCGCGCAGGATGCAGGTGGTGGGCGTAAGGGGAATGAACTGCATGAAGTCGATCTGATCGGGATAGACATCGAACATCAGGCCGGGGAACAGGCGGAAATAGGTCCACATCTTCTGCCGCTCAGCTGGCAGGTGATCCACGTGAGGCAGCAGCCTGCGGTAAAGCTCCACCGAAGGCCCCGCCCGGTTCGGCAGGTCTACCGAGGCGAAGATCTTGTCCACTCCGCGATCGACCGAGAGAGTGTAGGTCTCCCGCACCAGACTATCGAGGCCGGGATGCGCCACGCGGACATGCAGGGCATCGACGTAATTGTCGCAGGCGTTCTTCCAGTTCACTTCCCGAATGCGGGTGCGCACGGGATAGAGCTGCTGGAGTTCTTCGAAGCGGTAAATGCCCGCCTCTTCCGCGATGGGCGCCATTTCATCCGCCAGTGAAGGCCCGCCCGGTTCGAAGCGGATATAGACGAAGCCTGCATGCACAGCGTGCTCCACGGGCGTGAGGCCGTAATCCGCCTTGTCGAAATTTTCATATTCCTCGATGAACGGCACGCCCAGCAGGGCACCGTCCAGCCCGAAGCTCCATGCGTGATAGGGGCACAGGATGCGCCCGCCGCAATTGCCGTAATCCCCGTCCAGCAGGCGGGCGGCGCGGTGGCGGCAGACATTGTGGAAGGCCCGGATCGTGCCATCCCTGCCCCGCACCACGATGGCCAGTTCGCCCATCATGCGGAAGCTCTGCCAGTCGCCCGGATCGGGAATGTCGCTGACATGGCAGACCAGCTGCCACGCCCGGCGCCAGACCTTCGCCAGTTCCAGCTTCATGAAGTCCGGGTCTTCATAGGTCCATGCCGGGAGGCTCCAGCCCGCCTGATCGGCGACCGGACGAAGCCCGGCGGAACCATAGAGAGGAATGCTGCTCATAAGGCCGGACGCCTCCTCTTAGGCAGCCCCCCGCCCTTGAGATCGCGCAGAATCTCAGCAGCGGCGTTGTGCCCTGGAATGCCCGTGACGCCCCCGCCCGGATGGGTGGAGGAGCCGCACATGTAGAGCCCGTCAAACGGGCCGCGATAATCGGCAAAGCCCAGCATGGGCCGCGCACTGAACAGTTGATCGAGCCGCAACTGGCCGTGGAAAATGTCCCCGCCGACAAGGCCCAGCTTCGTTTCCAGATCGAGCGGCGAGAGCGCCATGCGCCCGAGGATAGAGGCCTTGAAGTTGGGTGCATGGCGATTGATCGTCTCGATCACCGTATCGGCGGCCTGCTCCCGCTCATCCTCCCAGCTGCGCCCATTGGGAAGCTCCGGCGCGAACATCTGGCAGAACATGCTCGCCACATGCTGCCCCGGCGGGGCGAGCGACGGGTCCAGCACGCTGGGAATATGCATCTCGATCACCGGCTGGCGCGACCAGCCGAACTGGCGCGCATCGTCATAGGCGCGTTCGAGATAGGGGATGGAAGGCGCGAACATCAGGCTGGCGCCATGATGCCTGCCCGGCGAGCCATCGGAGGGAGAAGGCAGACAGGTGAAGTTCGGCAATTCAGACAGGGCCACATTCATGCGGAACGTGCCGGATGCACATTTCCACTGGCTGATCCGCTCGGCAAAGGCAGGCGGCAGCGCCGCTTCCTCAATCAGCTTGCCGTAAAGCAGGCGGGGATTGATGTTGGAAACCACTGCCTTCGCCCGGATCACCTGCCCGCTGTTCAACCTGACGCCAACAGCGCGGCCGCCTTCGATCAGGACTTCCTCCACAGGGCTGTCCACTCGGATATCCACCTGCTTTTCCACACAGGCAGCGGCCATGGCCTGAGTGATGGCCCCCATGCCGCCCATGGCATGGCCCCACACGCCATCTTCCCCGTTCACCCCGCCGAATATGTGATGCAACAGCACATAGGCGGTGCCGGGCGTGTAGGGGCTGGCGTAATTGCCGGTCAGCGCATCGAAGGCGAGGATGCCCTTCAGCGCATCGGTTTCGAACCAATGGTCCAGAATTTCGCCCGCGCTCTTGCCGAACAGGTCCAGCAGATCGCGCTGCGCTTCGGGTGAGAGCTTGCGCAACTCATTGCCCAGCCCCAGCCCGGCCAGCAGCGCATGCAGCCCACCACCCAGATTGGGCGGCGTCTTGTGGAGCGTGGCGCGCAGCATCTCCACCAGCGCATCCAGCCGTCGGTTATACTCCGGCCACGCAGCCGCATCCTTTGCCGAAAATCGGGCGATCTCGGCCAGCTTCTCCTCGCTGGAGCGGCCCATCAGGAAATAGTCGCCATTTTCCAGCGGCACGAAATAGGACATCGGCCTGGTGCGCACTTCCAGCCCATGGCGGGCCAGCTCCATATCCGCGATCACTTTCGGGCTGAGCAGGCTGACCGAATAGCTGGCCACCGAATTGCGGAAGCCGGGGTGGAATTCCTCCGTAACCGCCGCGCCGCCGACGATCCCGCGCCTTTCCAGCACACAGACCCGGTGCCCCGCGCGGGCGAGATAGAAGGCGCAGGCAAGGCCATTATGGCCGCCGCCGATCACAAGCGCATCGAATAGCCCAGGTTCCACAGCCAGCCCTTTCTTGAGCGCGGAAGCCCCGGCGGAGTGTTTGACACGTGTCCAACGGCAACACAAGCGGTGCCTGTCAAAGGCTCGACCGGCTCCCCGCCAGGGCATGAAACGGCAGCCTGCATTTTCGATTGGGATTCCGATGGAAGGAAGTTAAATTCCGCATAGTGGAAATCGAAAGAGGTCAGACCATGGCATCGGCACCCAGCGGGTCGGGGGAACGGCTGCTGCACTTGATCCGCCTGATCGCGTCCGGGCCGGACAGCTTCACGCTGGGCGATTTCGCCGTGCGGGCAGGTCTGCCGCTCAGTTCGGTCCACCGCCTGCTCAAGACGCTGGAAGGCGCCGGCTTCGTGGAGCGGGGATCCGGCCTGACGTACCGGCAGGGGCGCGAGTTGCAGCGCATCGCTTCGCTGATCGTTGCCCGGTTCGACATCGGGCGGTTTGCCCGCCCGCTGCTCGAAGCCCTGGTTGACCGGTTTCACGAAACGGCCGTGCTGTCCGTCTACAGCCCGCCCACGCACCGGGCGATCACCGCCGAAGTTGTGCTGACCCCTCACCCGCTGCGTTTTGCCATCGAGCGGGGGGCAGTCCTGGCGCTGCCATGGGGGGCACTGGGCCATGCGATCCTGGCCTTTTTGCCAGCTGCCGAGATCGAACTGATCCTGCGCAGCGAAAATACCGGCCCCATCACCGGACGCCCCCGCCCCGCCCGGCCCAAGCTCGAGGTGGAATTCGCCCATGTCCGCGAGAAGGGCTTCGCGCTTCATCGCGACGATCACCTCGACCTCGTCGATATTGCCGCGCCCGTGTTCAAGGGCGAAGGCGAAGTGCTGGGCAGTGTCAGCGTGATCCTGCCTTCCTCGCGCGAGCCGCTCCAGCCGCTCGATCAACTTTCCGAAGCCGTGCGCGATGCGGCCAGAGCGCTGAGCGCCCAAGCCGGAATGGCCGGCTGAGCAATCACTGCCCAAGGCAGGGAACATCGCCGTCGCCCACCGGTAGGCATTCCCGCACGCGACCTGTTTGACAATTTCCTAAATACGGAAATCTAAATCGAAATCACAATTAGCCGGTTGACAGTCCACGCCCCCCTGACGCCCTATCGGGACAAGAAAAAGAAAGGGAGAGGCAATGATCTGGGAAACTAGGGGACAAGTGCGTCCAGGCCACGTGAAACCGGCCTGGCGAGCGGCTTTGCTTGCGGGAATCGCGGCATGTTCACTTTCAACACCCGCATTCGCGGCAGAAGAGGAAGACACTTCCACGAGCACTGAGGCGCAGGATAATTCCTCGCGCTTCGGTGGGGACATCGTGGTGACGGCGGAACGGCGCGAGACCAATCTGCAGGATACGCCGCTGTCCATCGTGGCCGTGACCGAGGATGCAATCGAGGCCAAGGGTATCGAGGATCTGGCCGATCTTGCCACCTTCACCCCCAACCTCAACATCACGCCGGGGCGCGGCAGCGGCAATTCCAACCCGTCCTTCTCGATCCGCGGCGTGTCCGGCGGCGGCGGGGCGACCAGCGAACGCGGCGTGGGCCTGTATATTGACGGAATCTATGTGCCGCGCACCAACGGCACCGTGCTGCGCGTGCTGGATATTGACCGGGTGGAAGTGCTGCGCGGGCCGCAGGGCACCCTGTTCGGCCGTAATTCCACCGGCGGAGCGATCCGCATCTTCACCAAGCAACCCGAATTTGACCGCACCGAAGGCTATCTGCGGGTGACCGCAGCCAATATGGGCCGGGCCGACGTAGTCGGCGCGCTCAACGTGCCGATCAGCCAGGACGCGGCCCTGCGCATGCAGGGGGCCTATCTGAAGCAGGGCGGCTGGGTCCAGCGCGGCAGCCAGATGATGGGCGAATCCGAGGACTGGATCGGCCGGGCCAATCTGCGCATCGAGCCGAGCAGCGATTTCCGCATCGACGCCGGTTTCCTCTATTCGGATTCCGATGCGACCAGCTCACCGCAGGTGTTCGAGGAATTCGACATGCGTCCGGGCATCGAAGGCTATCTGCAGGGCAATTATGCCGATTGGCTGAACGATGCCTTCAAGCTGGACGGGCAGGCGCCGCTGGCCGCCTATAACGACCCGCGCCTCGTGCTCGACGATTTCACCGCGCCCGACATCTGCCTACTGGACGATTTCGACCCCGACTGGGACAAGGCCTGCGAACAGTTCGAGCACAACACCTATTGGCAGGCTGACCTGCGCATGGGTTACGATCTCAGCGACACGGTCACCTTGTCCAGCACCACCGGCTATTCGAAGCTGGACCACAACAGCACTACAGACTGGCAGATGATCGGCACCGAAGCGCGCTATTCAGCCGTGAAGTCCGATACGCTCTATCAGGAACTGCAGCTCAATGCCGAACTGTTCGGCGGAGCGGTCGATTTCGTCACCGGCGCGACCTACTTCCACGAGAAGTCCTACAGCGACGGCTATATCAACACCCGGCGCGGCTCCAGCGTCTATCCCTCGACCCCGGCGGGGGACGGCGATGGCGGGCTGCAGCATCGCAGCGACATCGAAACGACGCAGATCTCGGATTCCATCGGCCTGTTCGGCAGCGCGACCTGGCACATCACCGACCGGCTGAATTTCACCGGGGGCCTGCGTTATGCCTATGACAAGAAGGATTACGAGCAGACCGAATATGCTTCGGACAGCTTCACTCCGGCCCCGGGCACCACGTCAACCACGGTCACCAGCGATCACGACTGGAACCAGATCGACTGGCGCGCCACGCTGGACTTCAAGCTGACCGATGACTGGATGTGGTATGCCACCGCATCGAAGGCCTACAAGGCCGGCCAGTTCTCCTACACCATCCGTGGCGGGGTGCCAGGCCCGGACCAGAGCGGCGATTTCATTCCCGTGCTGGCCCCGGAAAAGGTAGTCAACTTCGAGAGCGGCATGCGTATCGAGGCACTTGACGGCCGCCTGCGCCTGAACCCCACCGTCTTCTACATGCAGTGGACCAACCGCCAGGCCGCCCGTCAGGTGACCTGCACCTACGATCCGCAAACCTGCCCGGTGGGCTTCACCATCATGGTATCGAACACGGGTGACGTGGACATCTTCGGCGTCGAGCTGGACGCCAACCTGTTCATCACCGACAGTTTCTCGATCGACGGATCGTTCGGCTATTCCGGCTATGACCTGAAAGACCCGGCGGCCAATGGCGGGCCCAACCTGTTCCCCGGACCGCCGGAATTCAACTTCAACGTCGGCGCCAATTACCGCAAGGACATCGGCCCGGGCGAGTTGAGCCTGAACCTCAACTATGCCTATACCAGCTCACAATCCACGCACCCCAGCGCAGTAGGCGATTCCGCCTATCAGCTGCCCGCCATCGAGCTGGTCAATGCCCGCATCGGCTTCAAGCCGAGCAATGTGCCGGTGACGATCAGCCTGTTCGCGAACAATCTGTTCGACAACACCTATGCCACTTACGGCACTCGCTTCGGCGGCGGCTATTGGGACAGCGGGGCAGGCACCGGCGTTGCTGCACCGCCGCGTTCGGCCCTGTCCGTGGTGCGCGGCAAGCCCCGTGAAGTGGGCGTGACGCTGCAATACGATTTCTGATCGAGACGGGGCGGATCAGCGCATCCCGCGCCTTCCGCCCCGCCCGTTCTATCAGACGAAGATACCCGACTTGCCCGGCGCGATGATACCGTTGGGATCGAGCGCGCGCTTCAGCGTCTGGTCCACGTCGCGCTTCACCTTGCCGTAAAGGTCGGCGGTCTGTTCCATGAAGCCGGTGTTCACGCGATAGACCGCATAGCCGCGCTTGCCGAATTCGCTCAGCAGCTTGGCGAAGCAGGCATGGGCACGAGCTGTTTCGGCCGGATCGCTCCGGTCGAACAGCACATCGACGATGTGGTGCATGTCGCGCATGCCGACGATGAATTCGGCCACGTAATCCAGCCCGTATTCGTTGAGGATTTCCTGCGCCAGTTCCATCTGCGCCTTGGTTTCGGAACCCTTGGCCTGCGAGACCGGGGCGAACCACATGGAACCGCCGCCGCCGCGCCAGCGATAGAGGCCGAATTCCTGCAGGGTCATGTCGCCCTTCATCAGCTGGGCGCGATAACGGAAAGGCTCGCGATTGCCCGCCTCTTCCTCGGTGATGAGCTTGCCCTTGCCGCTGGCTTCCACCGCCTGCTTGACGATGTTCCAGTTGACCTCGACCTGCTCGGCCGTGCCGTAAAGCGCGGCATAGACGTTCCAGGCGCCCATGCCTTCCTTCTGCTTGATCTCCTCCAGCACATCCTTGGGCGTGGAACCGGTGCCATCGTAATATTTGGACCGCGGAGTGATCGCGGCTGCTTCCCACATCACATTGGCGATAACCGCCGCATTGGGCACGATGTTGGCGATCTTCAGCGGGCGCAGCATCTCCACGATGGTGTCGATGTCACTTTCGTCCTCATACTGGATGCAGAACGGCTTGTAGGCAGGCGGCTGCGGCATCAGCCAGATGCCCAGCTTGGTCACCACGCCGTAATTCGACTGTGTGAAGATCCCGTCCAGATAGGGTCCGTAGCCCCATTTGAAGGCCTGCCAGGTGTTCGATTTCTCGACCCCGCCCATGCCGGTGCGCAACACCTCGCCGTTGGCGAGAACCACTTCCATGCCGCATTGCATCATGAAGTGTTCGCCATAAGGCGTGTATCCCACGCCCCGGTCGAGAGTGTTGCCCACCGGCCCCGCTATGGCAGAGGGTGCGGGGCATGAGAGCCACAGCGGGATGTCGTTTTCCTTCAGGTAGTTCCACAGCTGCTGGTAGGTCACGCCCGGTTCCAGCAGCGCGGTGCACAGCACCGGGTCCACCTCGATGATCTTGTTCATGTGCTTGAGGTCCAGCACGATCTGCCCCCGTGTGCCGGGGGCGGCCGAGCCGTAACCGAAATTGCGGCCGGTGGAGATCGGCCAGACCGGCGTCTTGAACTGGTTGCAGATCTTCAGCACGCCCTGCACCTGTTCCACCGAAGTGGCGAGCACGGCGGCACCGGGCATGTGCTTCTCGTCCGCGTCGGACATCATCACCTTGGTGTAGGGGGCGAGGTCTTCTTCGCTGGTCAGCACGTTTTCCGGGCCGAGCAAGGCGCGAAGCTGGCCCAGAGCAGCCTCGAACTGAGCCGGAGAAATGCCCTGCGGCAGGGCGGACTGGGTAGTGTCGGTCATTGTCAGATACTCCGGATCACTGCGCGGCCTGAGTGGGGGCGGACTGAGTGGCTGGCGCCTTGGATTTCGAAACCATCTCGGCCACGCGATCGAGCGTCTCGTCATCGATCATGGCTTCGGTGAAGGCGGGCATGGCGCGGTTGCCGTGGCGCACGAACAGCTTGATCGCTTCGGGCGGCAGGTCGCGGCCAAGGATCACCGGGCCTACGCCGGTGGAATGGCAGGCCATGCAGGTCTGCTGGAACACCATCTCGGCCTTGTCCTCGGGGATCGATTCCTTGCCGAGGTAGGTCAGCTTGCCCTTGTCTCCGGCGCTGGCCGTTTCGGAAGACGAACCGCATGCCGCCAGCGCGACGAGCGCCGTGGCGAGCAGGGGGTAACTGATTTTGCGGTTCATGCGAATTTCCTCTCCTGGGGAATGATGCGGGCAGAAATGCCCTTCCCGCCCGGCAGCACCGCGCCCCGCTTCACGGTGACGCGGGCCATCTGGGCGGCGATGTCGAGCAGGTGATCGTCCGTGCCGTCGAGCCGCAGGACGATATTGGCGGCTGCCTTGCGCAGTCCTTCGGCCATGGCCTGAAGGCGTTCTATACGCGGCCCGTCGAGCAGGACGGCCCGCGCGGGCAGGCCAGTTTTGGGCGCGAGTTCAGCCGAAACGAAATGCGCGGCACCTCCGCCTGATTGCCACAGATGCGCGGCAGGAACGGCCCCGGCCGCCGCCACGAGGGAGGTGGAGGCAATGAAATGCCTGCGCGAAATTGGTCGGGACAGCACTGTATCTTCTCCCATGCCTTGCCGCCGCGCTGATGCTGACGGTTTGGATCAGGGAGTTTGCAAGCGCCGTGCCAGTTGGAGTATTTCCATATAAATACACTGTAATTCAGTATTTTATGTAATTTCCTGAAACGATAGCCGATGCCTGCGGAATGCAAAATCGTTGAATATCACGCACTGAAGGCGCATCATCCCGCTCAGATCGTCTGATTTTCAACAGCAGGTAACACGATGCCCGACCTCCTGACCCGTGCCGCCGCCTCCGCGCCGGAAATGCCCGTAATGGCGGACCTTGCAGCCACGCTGCATTTCTCGCCGGAAACCGGCCATATCTGGCTCGCCGGACGGCGCATGGTGCTGATGCACGAGGATTCCGCCGGGCTACTGCGCCGCGAAGTCGTCGACGCCATCGGGCTGGAACGCGCCCGCGCCGCCTTCACCCGGCAAGGCTACAATGCAGGCGCCATGGATGCAGAAATTGCCACCAAGGTGCGCCCGCATACCAGCCTGCACGCCATGTTCTCGGTCGGCCCGCAAATGCACGCGCTGGAAGGGATCGTGCTGTCCGAACAGATCGCCTTTGACGTGAATATCGAGGAAGGCCGTTTCTATTCCGAATATCGCTGGCACCATTCCAGCGAATGCGCGGCCCATCTCAAGCAATTCGGGCGCGGCCAGATCGCCGCGGGATGGAGCCAGATCGGCTATGCCAGCGGCTATGCCAGCGAATTCCTGGGCCGCCCCATCGTCTATCGCGAGGTGGAATGTATCGCGATGGGCCATGAATGCTGCCGCATCGTGGGCCGCCCGCGCGAGGAATGGCCCGATGCCGGGAATGACCTGCGCTATCTGCGCGCCGCACCGGTGCTGTTGCAGCCCAATGAGGGCGAAGGGCTGGTCGTGGCCAGCAGGGATGGCAGTGGGCGGCCGGACAAGTTGCTGGTGGGCGCCTCCGCCGGGTTCAATATGGCATTCGAGAAGACCCGTAAGGTGGCCGGCACGCAGGCTGCCGTGCTGCTGCTGGGTGAAAGCGGCGTAGGCAAGGAGATGTTCGCGCGCAGCCTGCACTTGCTCAGCCCCCGCAAGGACATGCCCTTCATTGCGGTGAACTGCGCCGCCATGCCCGAAACGCTGATCGAGGCGGAACTGTTCGGGGTGGAAAAGGGCGCCTTCACCGGGGCCACATCGAGCCGTCAGGGCAAGTTCGAACGCGCCCATGGCGGCACGATCTTCCTAGACGAGATCGGCACGCTCTCCATGGCGTCGCAGGCCAAGCTGCTACGCGTGCTGCAGGAAGGCGAGGTGGAACCGATTGGCGGAAGCCATTCCCGCCCGGTCGACGCGCGGGTGGTGGCCGCAACCAACATCAATTTGCGTGAGGCCGTTGCGCGGGGCGCGTTCCGCGCGGATTTGTTCTTCCGCCTAAACGTATTCCCCATCGCCATCCCGCCCTTGCGGGAGCGGCGAGCTGACATTCCCGTCCTGATGGCCCATCTGCTGAAGCAGTTCTGCGCAAGGCACGGGCGGGATGTATCAGGGTTCAGCGAAGAGGCCGTCTCCGCCATGCTGAGTTATGACTGGCCAGGCAATGTGCGCGAGTTGGAAAACGTGATCGAGCGCGGCGTCATCATGGCCCAGCCAGACATGCCGCTGGGCGTCCACGACCTATTCACTGCCGGTGAGGAACTGGGCGATACGCGCTATCGGCTGACGAGCGAGGGCGCGGTCGAGCGAGCGCCTTTCGGAGAAGGATCGGGCACTCAGAGCCACAGTGACATCGGCGCCGAGGCACTGGAAACCGGCCTTACTCTCGACGAGATCGAACGTCGCATCCTGCAACGCGCGCTGGAAGCCCATGGCGGCAACCGCACCCGCGCTGCCGCCGCGCTGGGCCTCACCCGCGCCCAGTTCAATTACCGGCTCAAGACCTATGCGGAAGGCTAGGCCCTGCCCTCATTCGCGGCCCAGCGACGCTGGCGGCGGAACTCGCTGGCGGTCACGCCTGCCTTGCTCTTGAAGAAGCGGGCGAAATAGGCGGGATCGCTGAAGCCCAACCGCCCGGCGATCTGGCTGATGCTGCCGTTGGAATAGGTGAGATAACGCATCGCCTCCAGCAGCAGGCGCGCCTGGATCACTTCCCCCGGCGCCTTGCCGAACACCACGCGGCAGGCCCGATTAAGGGTGGGCTCGGAAGAGCCGAGTTCGCGAGCATAATGGGATACGGGCCAATCGCGATCGAAACCCTTGTCCACCAATCGGCGGAAACCCCTCGCCAGCGCCTCCTGCCGTGTCAGCGCGGGGCGCGCCTGCCCCTGAGCAAGAAGGGCATCGCTTGCCGCCAGCAACAGGCCAAATTCGGCAACCAGCACCTTGGAAAGCCCGCCCGAAGTCGCTGCCGCCAGATCGGCCGCAATCGCCTCCATGATCCACCGCAGCCGCGCAAGATCGCTGCCGCCCGATGGAAGGCGGGCGCGGCTGGCGGTGGGGCGCGCCAGGGCATTTGTTTGAGCGGATTGTCCAAGGCGTGGATCGTGCAACATCTCCACCGCGAAGGACAGCACCCAGCCCTCGCTGCCCGGTGCGAATTGCAGGGAATGGATGCACTGGCTGGGGATCGCGATCAGCGAATGCGGGGCCAGCGGCACGGCCTCCTCATCCGCGTGGAGCGTGCCCGTTCCTTCGTCCAGCAGGATGATCTGGTGCAGCGTGGAGTGACTATGGGCGGAAATCTCCCACTCATAGAGGCTCGCCCGGGCGGAGATCGGCTCGATATGCAGGAATTCCGGGGCAGGCGGCCCCTCATGTTCGCCATAAAGGCCATATCTGGCCAGATCGCCATCGCTTTCCATCGCCAGGCAATCTCTCAATTTTGATCGAAAAGTGCAAGACTTTGCCAAAATCCTGCGTCGCAAGGGCGACTGAACGGCACCATAAGGGCACCACAACCCCCATGGAGAGGAACCTGGGATGTTCAGATTCGACCCTTATTCCCCCCTGATCGATGCCGATCCCTTCCCCGCCTACAAGACCCTGCGTGACGACTACCCCTGCTTCTGGAGCGAAGAGGCAGGCATGTGGGTCTTGTCGCGCTACCACGACATTCTCGGCGCGCTGACCAACTGGAAGGTCTACAGTTCCGCGCAGGGCAATCTGGTGGACGAATTCCCCGGCCGCGCCGGAGCCACTCTGGGCAGCACCGATCCGCCACGGCATGACCGGCTGCGCGCCCTGATCCAGAGCGCGATGACCAAGCGCGCGCTCGATCACATCATCGATCCGGCCCGCGCCGCCTGCCGCGCCCATCTGGCCTCCGTCCGCGAGGGCGACAGCTTCGACTTCGTCAACGATTTCGGATCGAAGGTGACGGTTGACCTGCTGTTCTACCTCTTCGCCCTGCCCCGCGAGAATGCGGAGGAAGTGCGCGATAACGCCGTGCTGATGGTCCAGACCGATCCCGTCACCCGCCAGAAGACCGAACAGCATCTGGCCGCCTTCCGCTGGATGGCCGACTATGCCGAAAATCTGGTGCAGGAGCGCAAGAAGAACCCCGGCGACGATCTGCTGTCCAACTTCATCACTGCCGAGATCGACGGCGAGAAGCTGCTCGACAAGGAAGTGCAGCTTACCGTCACCACGCTGATCATGGCCGGGATCGAGAGCCTGTCGGGCTTCCTGGGCATGTTCGCGCTCAATCTGGCGGATTTTGCCGATGCACGCCGGGCGCTGGCGGCAGACCCCTCGCTGATCCCCGACGCGATGGAGGAATCCCTGCGCTTCAACACCTCTGCCCAGCGCTTCAAGCGCACGCTGCAGCAGGATGTGGAACTGCACGGCCAGCAGATGAAGGCCGGGGACGCGGTAATGCTCTGCTATGGCTCCGCCAATCGGGACGAGCGCATGTTCCCCGATCCCGAGCTGTACGACATAACCCGCAAGCCCAAGCGCCATCTGGGCTTTGGCGGCGGGGTCCATGCCTGTCTCGGTTCCATGCTCGCCCGCGTGGCAACGCAGACCGTGTTCGAGGAATTCCTTGCAGTCATGCCGGAATTCACGCGGGTGGATGCCGAACTGAGCTGGGTGCCATCGTCCAACTTCCGCAGCCCGCAGGCTCTGCTGCTCGCACGGGGCTGACTGTTCTGGGCTGACTGGCACGAAGAACATCGCCCTCCCGCCATGCGGAAGGGCGATGCTTCGCTTCAGTGTGTGCCGCCTGCCTCAGGCAGCATCGACGAGGACGATTTCGCTATCCTCGATTGCGGTCACGCGCAGCACTTCCAGATCGCTGATCGCAACGCCATCGCGGGCATTCGCACGCACATCCTCGATCTGCACCGCACCCGTCGCCGGGACGAGATAAGCCTTGCGATCCGCACCCAGCGGATATTCCGCCGTCTCACCGGCCCGCAAGGTCGCGCCCAGCACGCGGGCATTCGTGCGGATCGGCAGGGCTTCATCATCGCCATCGAAACCGGAGGCCAGCGTCACGAAACCCCCGGCGCGATCACCCTTGGGGAAAGGCTTTGCGCCCCAACTGGGCGGCTCGCCTTCGCGAGTGGGGATGATCCAGATCTGGAAAATCCGGGTCGTCACATCCTCCAGATTATATTCCGAATGGCGGATACCCGTGCCCGCGCTCATCACCTGCACATCGCCGGCTTCCGTGCGGCCCTTGTTGCCCAGGCTGTCCTGATGCGTGATCGCGCCTTCACGGACATAGGTGATGATTTCCATGTCGCGATGCGGGTGCGGCGGAAAGCCGGTCTGCGGCGCGATCGTATCGTCGTTCCACACACGCAGATTGCCCCAGTGGACGCGGGCCGGATCGTGATAACCCGCAAAGGAGAAGTGGTGATGGGCATCCAGCCAGCCGTGATCGGCGGCACCGAGGGTGGCAAAGGGGCGAAGTTCAATCATTGTCTGTCTCCTTCGGCGGCGCGTCGGCGCCGCTGTTGGACCCCATTTAGGTCTTGCCCGCTTTCCCGTTCAGAGGGATAAATTCCGTCCTCATGTTCGAGAAAGTTGAAAAGTGAACAATCCCGGCACCCCCACGCTCGATCAGTTGCGCATATTCCTGGCCATCGTGGATACGGGAAGCTTCGCAGGCGCCGGGCGCAAGCTAAACCGCGCCGTCTCGGTCATCAGCTACGGCATCGCCAATCTGGAAGCGCAATTGGGCCTGCCGCTGTTCGACCGGGAGGGGACACGCAAGCCGCAGCTGACCACGGCCGGACGGGCCTTGCTGGCACAAGTGCGCACCATATCCGACGGGATCGACGGCCTGCGCGCCAAGGTCAAAGGCCTGCTGGACGGGCTGGAAGCAGAAGTGGACCTTGCGGTCGACGTGATGCTGCCCACTGACCGGCTGGCGAAAGTGCTGCGGGCCTTTGCCGGGGAATTCCCGACCGTCCAGTTGCGCCTCCATGCCGAAACGCTGGGGGCGATCACTGCCATGGTGCTGGACCGTAAGGCCATCATCGGCATTTCCGGCCCGCTGTCGCTGGGCGTGGAAGGGATCGAGAGCATCGCCGCCGGATCGGTCACCATGGTTCCCGTTGCCGCACCCGATCATCCGCTGGGCCGCATGGACCTGATATTGCCCGGCGCAGCGCGCGATTTCACCCAGATCGTGCTGACCGACCGTTCGCGTTTTACCGAAGGGCGGGACTTTTCCGTGGTCAGCCCCAAGACCTGGCGCTTGGCCGATCTGGGCGCCAAGCACGCCCTGCTGCGGGAAGGGATCGGCTGGGGCAACATGCCGCTGCACATGATCGAGGACGATCTGATCGCCGGCACGCTGGTGCGCCTTGCCATGCCCGACAATCCGGGCGGGAATTATCGCCTCTCCGGCATCTGGCGCCGGGACGCGCCGCCCGGCCCCGCCGCATCCTGGTTGCTCGACCAGTTCGTTACGCTGGGGCAGAAAGACAGCCACTTGCCCGGTTTGGGCGACGTCTAGGCAGCGCGGACAATTCGGACCTGAATGGACGTCTGAAATCCCGGAGGACAGCCTGCGGCCTGAATGAGAGGAATGTTGTGGGGAGCTGTCAGCCCGCAACTCGTCATTCCCGCGAAGGCGGGAATCCAGTGGCAACCGTTGATCTGGATTCCCGCCTTCGCGGGAATGACGAAGGTAAGTGAGTAGAATCCTTATCCCAAGCCACCACGCCCGCTCATCCTGAGCTTGTCGAAGGACACGGGAAACCGTCAGCCCCGTATCCACTTGTTGGGCAAGCGCTGGCGCGTGTCCTTCGACAGGCTCAGGACGAGGGGATGTTGGAGGATGCCCGCAATGCCGTCGTGTGCGGGCTGGCGGCTTTCGGCATTTCAGGGGTGGGAAGCGGACCATCCTAACCCGTCATGCTGAACTTGTTTCAGCATCCATCCATCCTCACCAACTGCCGTGCAATCTGGAGAAATGGATCCTGAAACAAGTTCAGGATGACGATTGCGCAAATGCCCGCAATGTTGTCGTGTGCAGACAGGCCGCTATCTGGTCAGAACCACGCAAATCCGCCATATGGCCCACGTGACAATTAGGACATCAATATGGGGATGGAAAAAAATATTGTGCTCGAAAATTTGCGATTTTTACATATATTTATTTTATTATTTACTTCATTAGTAATAGCAATACCGGTTTCAATTATATCCTATTCGTTAAGTGAATATTCTTTTGTTGCCTCTTGCTTGTCGATAGAGCTTCTTCGATTCGGATATGTGTTTGTTTGTCGTAGATGGCTAGGCTTGATTTCGACGCCAAGTTTGATGTTCTCCATCGCATTGGTGATCTTGAGCATCCTATTTGTATTGGCTCCAGACTATGAAAGTGGATTGATCGAGGTATCATATGTAAATCTTGTATTCGTTCTATCAGCAGCCTTTATAGGATTTTGCTCTGGCATGATATATCTATTTATAAATCTTAAAGATAGAAGTTTGGTATTGGGATTCCCTCCGGCATTTTTAATGATGGCCTCACTTTATGCGACAAATCCCCTTCTTGGGCGTATTGGCGGGTCGCTGCTTGGGGAGCTTGTGTTCAAGGCCTGTTTCCTATTTACGATTATGTGTTTGTCCGTTTATTTGCATCGACAGGTGAAAGCCGCAATAAAAACGAACTTGTCGAAATGAGTAATTGCAGCGGGGGTGCCGTCAGACCAACTGCACCGAAGGGATTGTCAGGTTAACTTCCTAGGCGGCGTGGACAAATTCCGAACTGGATAATCGTCCGTTTTGGGTAAGCTGTTTTGCGAACGGCACGACAGGAATGTTGTCGTCTCCGGAGAGGCCGCTTTTAGGCCGAAACTCTGAAAAGCAGTCAGGGAAGCTTGCGCTGCTATCTGCCTGCGCCGCCTGGGCTACGCATGCAGGAATGCCGGGCAGGTCTGCACCCGCCCGGCATCCTCAGCTTGAAAACAGGTGCTCAGCCTTTCACGAAAGCCAGCAGATCGGGATTGAGCGTGTCGGCATTCACCGTCAGCATCCCGTGGGAAAAGCCTTCGTAGATCTTCAGGGTCGCATTGGGCAGCAGTTCTGCCTGAAGCAGTGCCGCGTTCCGGTAAGGCACCACCTGATCGTCATCGCCGTGGAGGATCAGGGTCGGGACGGTGATGGCCTTCAGATCGTCGGTCTGGTCCGTTTCCGAGAAGGCCTTGATCCCGTCATAATGGGCCTTTGCGCTGCCCATCATGCCCTGCCGCCACCAATTGTCGATCACGGCGGGCAGGACCTGGGCACCGTCGCGGTTGAAGCCGTAGAAGGGGCCTGCGGCGACATCGCGGAAGAACTGCGCCCTGTTTGCCGCCAGCGCGGCGCGGAAGCCGTCGAACACCTCGATTGGCAGGCCGCCGGGATAAAGATCGGTTTTCACCATGATGGGCGGCACGGCGGATACCAGCACGGCCTTGGCCACGCGCCCCTGCGGAATGCCATGGCGTGCGACATAGGCCGCGACCTCGCCCCCACCGGTGGAATGGCCGATATGGACGGCATTGCGCAGATCGAGGTGCTCTGCCACCACAGCAGCATCGGCGGCGTAATGGGCCATGTCATGGCCTTCGCTCACCTGTGCCGAGCGGCCATGCCCCCGGCGATCATGGGCAATGACGCGATAGCCCTGCTGGAGGAAGAACAGCATCTGCGCATCCCAGTCATCCGACGAGAGCGGCCAGCCGTGGTGGAACATGATGGGCTGGGCATCCTTCGGGCCCCAGTCCTTGAAGAAGATTTCGACGCCGTCCTTCGTAGTTACGTAGGCCATGGGACATTCCTTTCGCTTCTCTGGTGCCATCTCGATCGTGGCTTGCCGGCAGTCCGGAAGGGGTAAACTCCTATCCGTTCGGGCTGATGACAGGTCTAGGCCCGGGCAGTTTCGCGAAACAGTCGTATAAATTCACGCCATATGTTCCAGAATTTCGAAAAGTTCAGCACCTCCGCAAACCGGCGCAGCGGGAAAAAGGGCATTTGCCCTTCCCCGTTTCAACCAACAGCCGATTGGCGGAACTTGTTCCGCCGGATGCAATCGGGGCGTCTATGCCGCGTCGCGGGCGCAGCGCAGGCCGATATGGGATGTGGTGGTGTCCACCGTCTGCGGATAGCGCGCCGCCGGGCGGTAACGCCTGCAATAGGCCTCGGCACACAGATGCGATCCGCCCTTCAGCACCTTGCGCCCGAAATTGCGGCCCGGATCGGAGGGGTCGCGGCTTGCCTCTTCCGTGCCGCCGCGCGGATTGCGCGGGATGCAGCAGCTTTTCGCCTGCTCGCCCGGCACAGCAGCCGGGTGGATTTCGTACCAGTCCGAAGTCCATTCCCAGACATTGCCGATCATGTCGAACAGGCCGAATGGATTGGCCGCATAGGTGCCGACCGGCGAAGTCCGTTCATAGCCGTCGGCCAGAGAATTGTGATGCGGGAAGGCGCCCTGCCAGTAATTGGCCTGCGGCACACCGCCCGGCTCGAATTCGTCGCCCCAGGCATAGGGCTTGCGGTCCATCCCGCCGCGCGCGGCAAATTCCCATTCCGCCTCGGTCGGCAGGCGCTTGCCCGCCCATGCGGCATAGGCCTGTGCGTCATCATAGGCGATGTGGACCACGGGATGATCGGCGATCGCCTCCCACGAACTGTCCGGCCCCCATGGGTGGCGCCAGTCGGTGCCGAATGAGAACTGCCACCAGGCGAAGGGATTGTTCAGCGGTACCGGCACAGGCGGCGGCACGAACAGGGACGATCCCGGCTGCAGCAGCGCCGGATCGGCTTCGGGATAGAGCGCGGCATCGGGCGCCTTTTCCGCCAGCGTGACATAGCCCGTGGCGGCGATGAATGCGGCGAAATCCCGGTTGGTCACCGGATAGGGGTCAATCGCGAAGGCATCGACATGGACCTGACGGGCCGGGCCTTCTTCCGGATAATGGTCTGACGATCCCATCCAGAACGTGCCGCCGGGCAACAGGATCATCCCATCCGGATCGCGCCGCGCCGATACTTGTCCGCTCATTTCCGCATGCGTCCTTCCACGATCGTCTGTCTGCAGGCCTAGCCCCGTCGGCGCCATATGGCGCCACGCCCCGCCGGGGATGCAACTTATTTCTCGCGCGCAATCAAGCCCCATGCGGGCAGCCATGGTCTACCCATCGGGCCAATCCGCACAGGAGCATGCCCGTGAGAACCCTGATCGCCCTTGCCGCAAGCACGGCGCTTGCCTCGATCTCCGGCCTCGCTCTTGCGCAATCGGCCCCGGCGCAACGCCCGGTCCTGCCTCTGCCCGACAAGCCCTATGAAGGCACACTGGGCCGCACGGTGGACCAATCCTCCGCCCCCACGCCCAATCCGCCGGTGAAGGCACCTGCTGGCGCGCCAAATGTAATCCTGATCATGACGGACGATACAGGCTTCGGCTCCGCCGCCACATTCGGCGGCCCGGTGCCGATGCCCAATCTGGAAGCGCTGGCCGAAAGCGGGCTGATCTATAACCGGTTCCACACCACAGCCCTGTGTTCTCCCACCCGCGCCGCGCTGCTGACGGGCCGCAACCACCATTCGGTGGGCTTCGGCACCTTGTCGGAACTGGCCACCGGCTATCCCGGCTATAGCGGCGTATTGCCCAGAAGCGCGGCGACCATCGGGGAAGTGCTGAAGCAGAACGGCTATTCCACGGCATGGTTCGGCAAGAACCACAACACCCCGCAGAGCGAGATCACCCCCACCGGCCCGTTCGACCGCTGGCCCACCGGGCTGGGCTTCGAGGAATTCTACGGCTTCATGGGCGGCGAGACCGATCCCACGGCGCCGATCCTCTATCACAACACCCAACCGGTCGATCCCTCGCTGGGCAAGGCGGACTATTTCCTCGACAAGGATCTGGCCGATCACGCCGTGCAGTGGATGAAGCTGCAGCACAGCATCGCGCCGGACAAGCCGTTCCTGCTCTATTACGCGCCGGGCACATCCCATTCGCCCATCGCCGCGCCGGAAGACTGGATCGCGAAGTTCCACGGACAGTTCGATCAGGGCTGGGACAAGGTCCGCGAGGAAACCTTCGCCCGCCAGAAGGCCGCCGGGATCATTCCCGCCGATACGAAGCTGACCGCCCGCCCGCCGGAAATCCCGGCATGGGATTCCCTCTCCGCCGACCAGCAGAAGGTCGCCGCGCGGATGATGGAAAGCTATGCCGCCGCCCTTGCCTATTGCGACGACCAGATCGGCCGCATCTTCGCCGAACTGCGCAAGAGCGGAGAGATGGACAACACCATCGTCATCTTCATCGAAGGGGATAATGGCAGCAGCGGCGACGGCAGCCTGAACGGTTCCACCAATGAAGTGATGACGCAGAACGGCGTGCATCAGGATACTGCCGCCATGCTGGCCGATTATGACGGCATCGGCACTGCCCGCACGCAAACGCAAATCCCCGCCCCATGGTCATGGGCAATGGACGCCCCGTTCCAGTGGACCAAGCAGGTCGCCTCCCATTTCGGCGGCACGCGCAACGGGCTGGTGGTGTCATGGCCCGCACGGATCAAGGCCGATGGCAAGGTGCGCAGCCAGTTTTCCAGCGTAATCGACATCGCGCCGACCCTCTACGATGCCATCGGGATCGCAGCGCCCGCCGAAGTGAACGGCGCCGTGCAGATGCCGCTGCAGGGCTTCAGCCTCGTGCCCACCTTCGCCGATGCCGGTGCGCCGGAACTGCACACCACCCAATATTTCGAAATGATGGGCAACCGCGCCATCTACAAGGATGGCTGGATGGCCTCCACCCACCCGCTGCGCCTGCCCTGGACACAGGGCAAATCGCCCCGGCCTGACGATTTCCAGTGGGAGCTTTACGATCTGCGCAGCGACTATTCGCAGGCGAGTGACCTTGCCGCAAAGATGCCCGCCAAGCTGAAGGAAATGCAGGAGGCCTTCTACGAGGAGGCAGCCAAATATGACGCCCTGCCCATCGACAGCCGCGGCTTCGACCGGCTGCAGGACCCAAAGACGTACCGGCCCAAACCGCGCACCAATTATGTGCTGGAACGCAACCCCTTCTGGTATGAAGGCGGCGCATGGCCTGATGTGAAGAACAAGTCCTGGACCATGGCGACCTCCATCACAGTGGAGAGCGGCGCTGCGCAGGGCATGATCGCGGGGCAAGGCGGCCGCTTCTGCGGCTGGGGCCTCTACCTGATCGGAGGCAAGCCGGTGTTCCTCTATCGCTATTCGCACAAGGATGCGGACGCCACGCGCATTGCCGGGGCGGCTGCCCTTGCCCCCGGCAAGCACCGGATCGAGCTGAAGTTCGCCTATGACGGCGGCTATGGCAAAGGCGGGGAAGCGACGATCGTGGTCGATGGACAGGCAGTCGCCAGCGGGCGCATCGCGGCGACCGTGCCTGCATGGATCGCCGAACCCGGCACCATCGGGCGCGATGTGGGCACATCCCTGTCAGACGAATATGCCCTGCCCTTCAGCTTCGAGGGCGAGATCGACGCGGTGGAGTTCGATCTCGCACCGCGCTGAGCGGCGCCGGACCGTTCAGGCCCGACACCGCTCCATCGCGATCAGGAACTCCAGCCGCCCGCAAGGGCACGGAACAGGTCGATCTGGCGGCGAGAGACTTCCGCGTCCTGGTTGGCCAGTGCCGCTTCCGTTTCGGCATAGGTCCGCTGCGCATCGAGCAGGCGCAGGGAATCGATTGTCCCTTCCCGCAATTGCGCGTCGGTAATGTCCGCCGCGCGCTTGGCCTGATCGCGCGCCGATTGCAGCGCGCGGCGCCGGTCGAGCGAGCGGGCATAGCCGGACAGGGCCGTCTCCGTTTCCTCAAGCGCGCCAAGAACCGCACCGTCGAATTCCGCAAGCCGGGCCTGCGAATCCGCTTCCGCCCCGGCAATGCGGGCGCGAACCGGTTCCTGATTGGGGAAGGTCCAGTTGAGCAGCGGGCCGAGCAGCCAGCGCAACGGGCCGCCACCGAAGATGTCCCCGATGTCGGACCCGGTCGAGCCGGCAGAGGCGCCCAGCGTGATGCGCGGGTAAAGGTCCGCCGTGGCGACGCCGATCCGCGCCGTGGCTGCCGCCAGCCTGCGTTCCGCCGCGCGCACATCGGGCCGCCGGGCCAGCAATGCCGTGCCATCGCCCACCGGGATCGGATCGACGATCTCAAGGCTCACTGCCCGCTCCGCCGCGATCTGCGGCAGGTCGGCCGGGGTTCGCCCGGTCAGGGTGGCAAGGCGGAACAGGGCCGCCTGCCGCTCTGCCTCAATTGCCGGGATTTCCGCCGCGCGCTGATCCCGCAGGGCGGCGATCTGGGCAACGTCCAGCCCGGTGGCAAGGCCAGCCTCCTGCCGCTTGCGAGTGAGGTCCAGCGACTTGTCGAGCAGGCCGACGATGCGATTGGCGACAGCCAGCCGCGCCGCGCCAGATGCCGCATCGGCATAGGCCCGGGTCGTGTCGGCCACCACGATCACGCGCACGGCATCCGCATCGGCCCGCGCCGCATCCAGATCGCCGCGCGAAGCCTCTATGTCGCGGCTCACGCGGCCGAACAGGTCGACTTCGTAGGCAACGTCTATCCCCGCGTCGATGGACCAGCTCTCCCGGTCTGCACCGGGGGCACGCTGGGATTCGGGCAGGCGGCCATATGTCGCGCCCGTACCGATGGAGGCATTGGGCAGGCGCCCTGCCCGCGATCCGCGCAGGCCCGCCCGTGCCCGTTCGATATTGGCAATCGCCACACGGATATCGGTGTTCTTTGCCAGCGCATCGCCGACCAGCCCGTCGAGCACGGGATCGTCATAGAGGCGCCACCAGTCCTTTGCCGCAGTTTCCTGCGCAAAGGCCGGTTCGGCGGAAGAGAGAAACGGGCCGGACGACGTCTGGGGGGGGACGGGTGCAACGTAGTCCGGCCCGGCCGCGCAGGCGGCAAGCGCCAGCGCGGAAAGGGAAGCGAGCAAGCCGCGAGTGGAAGCGCGAACGATAGGCATAGGGCGTCTCCTATTCGGCGGGTTGAAGTGCGTGGCCATTATCGCCTTCATCTTCGGCGGGGCGGCGGCGCAGGCGCGCGAGCCGATCACCGAGATTGCGGCAGACCACGTAGAAGGTGGGCGTGAACAGCAGGCCGAAGCCGGTGACACCGGCCATGCCGAAGAACACGGCCGTGCCCAGTGCCTGGCGCAGTTCCGCACCGGCCCCACTCGCGATCACCAGCGGCAGCGTTCCGAGGATGAAGGCGAAGCTGGTCATCAGGATCGGGCGCAGGCGCTGCTCCGCGGCATGAACTGCCGCCTCTGCGGGGCTGTAGCCGTGGTGTTCCTCACCCTGGCGGGCGAATTCCACGATCAGGATCGCGTTCTTCGCCGCAAGAGCAATCAGCACCACCAACCCGATCTGGGTGAGGACGTTATTGTCCATTCCCCTGATATTGATGCCCAGCATTGCAGCCAGCAGGCACATCGGCACGATCAGGATGATAGACAGCGGCATCACCAGGCTTTCATACTGCGCGGCCAGCACGAGGAAGACGAACAACACTGCCATGGCGAAGACCAGCCCGGCCGTGTTGCCAGCAAACTTCTGCTGGTAGGCAATGCCCGTCCATTCGAACGAGAAACCGCGCGGCAATTCGGCCTTGGCCAGTGCTTCCATCGTGTCCAGCGAATGGCCCGAGGAATAGCCCGGCGCCGTATCCCCATCCACGGCAACTGCCGGGGCGAGGTTATAGCGCGTGACGCGATACGGCCCTGCCTTGTCCTCGAAGGTCGCCACCGCACCCAGCGGCACCATGGCACCATTGTCGGAACGGGTCTGGAGATTGGCGATATCGGCCTTGGACTGGCGGAACTGTTCATCGGCCTGCGCGGTCACCCGATAGGTGCGGCCCAGCAGGTTGAAGTCGTTCACGAAGGCGGACCCCAGATAGACCTGCAATGCCTCGAACACACGTTCCGGCGGCACGCCCAGCAGCTCTGACTTCTCGCGGTCGATATCGGCATAGACGCGCGGCGTCGCCGTATCGAAGAAGGTATAGACGCCGGAGAAGCCGGGGGTCTGGTTTGCCTTGGCGATCAGGGCATTGGAAGCCTGTTCCAGTGCCTGGTAACCCTGCCCGTCGCGATCCTCCACCATCAGGCGGAAACCACCGGCCGAACCGATCCCGCGAATAAGCGGCGGCTTGACGATCATCAGGCGAGCCTCAGTGATGTCGGCAGTGGCCTTGCGGGCCTCTTCCATCAGCTTGTCGATGGTCTGGCCGTTCTTTGCCCGATCCTCGAAATCGTCCAGCACCCAATAGGCAGCAGCAGAGCTGGCATTGCGGGTTTCCGAAGCACCGTCGAAGCCGGACAGCATCACCGAATTGTTGATGCCGGGGATCGGCAGCATGCGGTCGGCAACCTTCTTCATCACCTCATCCGTGCGCGCCGTGGCAGAGCCGGGCGGAAGCTGGATGATCGTGAAGAAATAGCCCTGATCCTGCGCCGGGATGAAGCCCGTGGGCGTCCACCACAGCGAACCAATGGTCAGCGCGATCAGGGCGCCATAAGCCGCCATCATTCGCTTGAGCATGCGCACCAGCCGCGCAGTGAGGCGGGCGTAAGAGGCACTGAAGCGTTCGAACGCGCGGTTGAAGCTGTCGCCAGCGCGTTCCACCATCCGGTGCCAGCGCGCATGGTCCGGCGCACGGCGCGACGGACGCAGCAACAGGGCCGCAAAGGCAGGCGAAAGCGTGAGCGAGAGGATCAGCGATATGATCGTCGCGGCCGAAATGGTCACGGCGAACTGCTGATAGAACGCACCCGACAGGCCCCCGATGAACAGGGTAGGCACGAACACGGCGCAGAGCACCAGCACGATGGCCACAAGGGCCGCTGCCACTTCGTCCATCGAGGCACGGGCGGCCGCATAGGGCGAAAGCCCTTCCTCGATATTACGCTCCACATTCTCGACCACCACGATGGCGTCATCCACCACGATGCCGATGGCCAGCACGAGGCCGAACAAAGAGAGGTTGTTGAGCGAATAGCCCAGCGCCGCCAGCACCGCGAAAGTGCCGATCAGCGATACGGGGATCGCCAGCACCGGGATCACCGCCGCGCGCCATTTCTGCAGGAACACGATGATGACCAGCACCACCAGCACGATGGCTTCGAACAGCGTGTGCACCACGGCGTCCACCGACTTGGCGATGAATTCGGTGGGGTTGTAGACGATGCGGTATTCCATCCCTTCCGGGAATTCCTTCGCCAGCTCGTCCATTTCGGCCTTGATGCCTTCCGCAGCGGCCAGCGCGTTGGAACCGGGACGCTGGAAAGTGGGGATGATCACGGAATCCTTGTCGCCCAGATAGGCGGAGGTGCCGTAATCCTCGGCGCCCAGCTCAACGCGCGCCACGTCGGACACACGCACCTGGCGGCCTTCCGCATCGGTCCGGATCACCACATTGGCGAATTGCTCAGGCTCGGTGAAGCGGCCCTGTGCTTCCACGTTCAACTGGAAGGCGCTGCCGCCCGAAGGGGGCTGGCCCAGCGTGCCGGCAGCGACCTGCACGTTCTGCGAACGCAGCGCGTTGACGATCTCGCCCGCAGTCAGGCCATAGGCCGCCGCACGAGTGGGGTCGATCCAGACGCGCATGGACAGATCGCGTGAGCCGAACAGCTGCACATCGCCCACGCCGTCAAGGCGCGCCAGCCGGTCCTTGATCCGGGTCTGGGCATAATTGGAGAGATATTCCCGGTCCAGCGAACCGTCGGGCGAAATCAGGTTCACCACCAGCAGGAAGTCCGGAGAGGTCTTCTTGGTGACGATGCCCAGGCGCTGCACTTCGGCGGGCAGACGCGGCGTGGCAATGGCCACGCGGTTCTGCACCAGCACCTGTGCCTCGTCGAGATCGGTGCCCTGCTGGAAGGTTACGGTGATGACCACGCGGCCGTCACCCGTGGACTGGGATGTCTGATAGAGCATCCCTTCCACGCCGTTGATTTCCTGCTCAATCGGGTTTGCAACCGTTTCGGCAACGGTCTCGGCCGAAGCGCCGGGATAGATGGCCGACACAGTCACGGTCGGCGGAACGATTTCCGGATATTGGGAAACCGGCAGGAAGAAATAGGAGATCGCCCCTACCACGGTGATCAGCACTGCGATCACCGCGGCGAAAATCGGGCGGTCGATGAAGAAGCGGGATAGGCGCATGGCTTTGGCCCCCTGTCCTGATCAGTTTGCGAAAGTGGCCTTGCCCGAAAGCGGCGCGGCAATCGCGGGCTTGGGCTCGGCCTTGACGGGGGCAATGGTGCCCTGGCGGGTTTCAACCTTGCTGCCCGGCGCAGCGAATTGCGTACCGACGATGACCACACGGTCGGTCGGCAACAGGCCGGTGCGGATCACGCGCAGACCGCCGATCAGCGGCCCCAGTTCCACCGGCTTGGCGGCAACGGTGCCGTCCTTCTTGACGACGAGCAGAAGCTTGCGCGCCTGATCGGTCTGCACGGCAGTATCGGGCACCAGCAGGGCATTCGTCTTGCCGCCGGTTGCCAGATGCATGTTGCCGAACATGCCGGGCGTGAGGAACAGGTCAGGATTGTCGAAGGTCGCACGGGCGCGGATGGTGCCCGAACGCGGATCGAGGCCGTTATCGGTGAAGTCCAGACGGCCCTGATGGACGTAATCGCTTTCGTCCTGCAGGCGCACGGCCACGGGCAGGCCTTCGCCTGCTCCGTTACGCTTGGCCTTCAGGTAAAGCGCTTCGGAACCTTCGAAGCTGAAATAGATCGGATCGACCGCCATCAGCGTGGTGAGCAAGGTGCCCGAACCGCCATCACCGGCGGAAACCAGATTGCCCGGGTCCACTCGCCGATCGGAGATGCGGCCCGTCATCGGCGCACGCACCGTGGCGAATTCCACATCCAGCGCACGCGAATTCACGCGGGCCTGAGCGGCTGCGAGCGTGGCGGAAGCCGCGCGTTCGCGAGCGCGCAGACGGTCGATCTCACTCTTCGAGACGCCATCGAATTCCACCAGCCGGTTCGCCCGTTCCAGGTCGGCGCGCGCAAGGGCAAGTTCGCTGTTGGCGGCGGAGACGTCCGCCTGCGCCTCACGCAAGGCGGCCGTGAACGGGCGCGGATCGATGGTGAAGAGGGGTTGCCCCTTGCGGACGATCTGCCCGTCGCGGAAGTGAACCGCAGTGACCGCACCCGACACGCGCGGACGGATTTCCACTGCCTTGCTCGCCTCGAACCGGCCAACGAATTCGTCCCATTCGGTGATCTCGCGCTGCAAGGGCACGGAAACCGTGACCGTAGACGGCGCGGCCGGAGGGGCATCCTGCCCGGCACCGGCGAATAGGAACCAGGCCCCGATCAGGGCGGCAATCAGCGCGATGATGGCGATCAGACGTCCGCGGCCGCTGTTCAACACGCCGGGCAACACTGAATCCCTGCCGTCATGCAGTTCGATGGAAGTCAGTTCATTCATAATTCGTACCCTGTTTCTGGACGCGCAGCGTGCCGGACGCACGGCGACGGGCCGCGCGGAACCGTCCGGGAAGCACGCTTCCCGGCTGCACAGTCCTCACCCCGTGATTTGCGAAGAGGCCGAACGCCTTCCGCCGAAAGCCCCGCACACATGGTTGCGCGCAAGGCGAAGACACCCAGTGCCCCCGGCGGCGCCATGTGGCCGTGCGCCGCCGAGGTCTCGCTGTCTCGTAATCCTTGTTGTTGCTTAGCGCCCCGCCATCTGCCGCGCGGGGAGAGAATCGGGACGCCTCAATTTCATACCGATTGGTATAGAAAGAAGCTGCCGCATCGTCAAGCGATATTTATACTGGGTGGTAAGGAATGTCCAGAATGCAGTTCGGTCAGGCAGTCGGCCAGGTCATCAGGCACGTATTTACAAGCTGTTCCAGCTCTTTCCGGCTTGCGCCGGCACCTGCCTGAACCGACATCCCCTGCAGTACCGCAGTGAGATAAGCCGCCAGCCCCTGCGCATCGATATGCTCGGGCAATTCGCCTTCCTGCTTGGCCCGCTCGAAACGCTCCAGCAGTGCTTGCTTGGCAGCCGCACCGCGCGCCACCACCTGTTCACGAATGCTTTCCGCTTCGTCGCCACAAGCGCTGGCACCGATCACGGTCAGGCAGCCGCGGCATTGCTGGCCGCCGTAAATTTCCAGCGCGCCGCGCAGGAAATGTTCCGCCACTCCGCGAGCGGTCGGTGCCTTGAGCGCTTCGCCCACGTAGGCCAGCTTTTCGCGTTGGTAGAGATCCAGCGCCTTTGTGAACAGCGCTTCCTTGTTTCCGAAGGCGGCATAAAGGCTGGGCTTGGTAATGCCCATCGCCTCGGTCAGATCCGCCATGGACGCGCCTTCGTAACCCTTGGACCAGAACACGCCAAGAGCCGCCGCCAGAGCCTGGTCGGTATCGAATTCGCGCGGACGCCCACGCGCGACGCATGCCGTGGTACTTTTCATAACGCTTGGTATATAACGCCCATTGCCGGAAAATCCATGCCCTAATGCGTTTTCCGGTCACGGGCCATATGGCTGCGACGAAGATTTTGACAAAATGTCGCCGGGATCGGCATGGCCAACCTGCCAATGAGCCATCCACAGCGCGCGCATTCGCGTGGCTCGCAATTGAAAAGGGCGGGAGAATCGCTTCCCCCGCCCCTCATTCGTTCTGAAAGCCCGGATCAGAACCCGGCAGTCAGCGCCGATGCGACGTTGTTGCCGATTGCCGTCGCGCTTACGGTATTTCCGCTCACAGCCAGCGAACTGCCGGTGACCGCGCCAACGCCACCCTGGATACCGAATGTCACGGTGGTGACCGAAGCAACGACCGATGCCGAGTTGGCCTGGCTGCTGCCGATCGCCGCAGTCGGCATACCGGTATTGAGCGGGTTGACCGTCAGCAGGTTGCTGGCGGTGTTGCCATAGCCTGCTGCCTGTACGCTGTTGCCGATGACGCCAACGGTACCATCCACCATCATGTTGAAGTCTGCATCCACATTGAAGGCCACGAGATAACTCGCATCCGTGCTCGTTGCCGAAACACCTGCGCCGGAATTGGACTGGACGTTAAGGATGCCTGCGCGCGCATTGACCACAGCGTCAACGCTGCCGCCGGATGCGATGGTCGTGCCGGTGGTGCCGAAGACCGATACGTCCCCGTATCCGGCGCCCGCCGAATAGTTCAGCACGTTGCTTGCAGTGTTGCCCCGGGCAAGGGCGCTGGTCGTGTTCTCGCCAACAGAAATGCTACCGTTCTGAAGAGCGCCCACAACGGGATCGTTGCCGTTCAACACGACGCCGGCAGACATCGTCGACGATGCCGAAACAGTCGCCGTGCTTGCCTGCATGTTGAGCATCCCCGCACTCGCCCCAAGGCTCGCACTGCCTTCCACTGCCATGGTGTTGAAGGCCCGGTTACCCGAAGCTTCTGCCGTAGTGGAATTGCCCATGACGGTGGCCGAACTGCCGTCGATACTGTCAAAGCCGGGCAGATCATCGCCATTGTGGACGCTGGTCATTGCCGTGGCCGTTGCAGCCGTGGTTGCCAGCTGGCGGTTCAGCAGGACATGATCGCCCACTGCCACTTCATTGCTATCAGCATCCAGCATCACTTCACGCGGGAAAGTCACCGGTCCGGCATTGGTGGCCGACACAGCCACCGAATTGCTGGCATTATTGATGACCGCGAGTGCGAGGTTCGAATTGCCGGACATGCTGACCGTGGCAGACGTCATGGCAGCAGGCGCAGACACTTCGAGGCCCGAGAGTGCCTGAACATTGCCGGCGCTTTCCTGGCTGGAAACCAGGGCAACGCCCGCTTCAGTGTTGACCGCATCCAATTCCACGGCGTTCGTGACGGTATTGGCGACGGCACGCGAGGCCTGGCTGTTATCGTCCACACTGAGCGTGCTTTCCCAGATGTCGGCAGCGTCGGTCACTTCGATCGAAAAGCGGCCATACACAGTGCTGGCCAGATCGCGTTCGCCTACGATCTGCAAGCTGGTCAGCATGTAATCGCCCAGCGCCGTGACATCGCCACCATCGGTGATGCCCCAGGTCGCGAAGTGATCGCTGCCATCGGGCACGCCCGTGCCCTCTGCCTTGACCGAATTGCTCGCGCTGTTGCCGGTGACCGAACCGGAAATCGCGTTGTCATCGACGGCAATGGTTGAATAGGAAACGCTCTCTCCAACAGAAACCGTCACCCCGCCCGGGTCGGCAAAGGGCGAGGCGTAATCGAGGTGGAAACCGACGCCGTAGAGAAGATAGCTGAGGAAAGCGGCATCATATTCGGCTGATTGCGCCGCCGTAATCACCGACGGAACCGTGGTGTTTTCCCGGCGCAGTTCTGGCCCGGAAACAGACCATCCATTGGCCAGCAGATAGTCGTACTGCTCCGGCGTGAGTTGTGAAATGGTTAGGACGTCAAAGGCCGATCCTGGATTGACGCAGAAGTCAGGTGCGCAGGGGAGCGTGCTGAGCGTAGTCCAGTACTGAATCGACTGCGTCTCTACGCCGATATTGGACGTGACGTCAGCATTTGCGATCTGGAAATTGGTCAACGCGCCGGTCGTTGCCAGGCCGTTGGCTGACAGATCGAGCAGATTGTCCGCGCGGTTGGCAGTCGCCCCGGAAGACAGCATGTTGCCGTTGCTGACCACCGAGGACGAAGAGACTTCGTTGACTACCTGCGTCATCACACCGGCCGGCGCGTTGCCAGACCGGTTGGTGAGCGACACGTCGATAGTGCCGGCAGCCGCCTGGGCATTGTTGACGCCGAAGGATGCATCGGTCTGCGCAATGCCGCCTTCGACAGAAGCCTCTCCACGCGTACCGCCGGGGAAGGAATCCGCTTCGGTGTCGATATTGGTAGCGTTCACCGATAGCGTATTGCCTGCACGGTTGCCGTAAGCCAGCGCCTGCACTGAATTGTCGGAGGTGGAGACGCTGGATGTGGAAACCCCGCCGCCGCTATAATAGCCGATCTGGGTTTCGAACGTGTTCAACCCACCGGCTTGCACCGTGATCGACGATCCGGTTGCCACTGTCTGGACACTGGTGACGTTCATGACAGTTGCGAAATCGGGTTCGCCGCCAATCGTGTCTTCAGTCGCGGTCAGATTGCCGACATTGAGGCTTGCCGCATTGGTCGCGTCATTGCCATAGGCTGCGCCGACGAGGACGTTGTCGTCCGTTACCAGCGTCGAACCAGAGACATTGTCGACATATATGCCCGCAGCCGCATCGCCTCCGTCGTAACCGAAGGCTTGGGCGCTGATCTGTCCAGAAACGCTCTGATCGTTCAACAGGCCATAAGCCGCGTCGACCACCGGAAGAACGGAATTGTCGAACACGAAACCATCGATCGCACCGGTATCGAGAGTGATGGCCGAGCCGATCTGGCTCTCGCTGGCCGCCACTTCCAGCACTTCGCCGTCAACCGTCAGGCTGTTGCCCACGGAATTACCATAGGCAATCGCGCGATTGAGGTTACCCGTCAGCGAGAGATCGCTGGTGTTCACGGCGTAGCCCGCAAGCCAGATTTCGCCGACCGAACTTGCCGAAACAGCGCTGCCATCCGCGGCGATCTGAACGTTCGCAACACCTGCACCCGCTGTCAGGCTGGTGCCGGCAACAGAAGCGGCATTCGAACCGCTATTGCCGAGTGCGACAGCTTCCAGCGCATTGTCAGAGACAGCCAGAGTGCTGTTTTCTGCGCTGCCGGAAGAATAGTCGATGTAGACATTACCTCGCTGGTCAGCCGCGACATCCGCCGTGTACTGGCTCTGGAGGCTGGTCACGAGGAAGTTGCCATCCGCCGAAACATTACCGTCCACGCCCGTGCCGCCAGTCAACACGACCCCGGTCAGCGGTGCATCGATCACCGTCGCAGCGAGCGACAGGCTCTGTCCCACCTGATTGCCATAGGCAGAAGCTGCCGATCGGTTGGCGTCAACCGTAACATCCCCGCCAATCAGCACACCAAGGCCGCCTTCGGCCACTTCGGCGAAAATCTCGGCATCGGCCACCTGCGCCGTCACATCCGTGTGGACGTTCGTCTGCTGGTTGGCGACTGCGACAGTGCCGGAGAAATAGGCCGCATCCGCGCCGCTTGAAAACGCGCTGGTGGCGCTGCTTCCGCGAGCGGTCGCAAGCGTATCGTTACCGGAAACGGCGATCGAGCCATTCTCTGTCGACTGGACCCATGCGGCCACAGTCGGGCTGGTGTTGACCGCGTCGATGTCCATGCGGGCAGAATTGCCCAGACCGGTATTGCCCTGACTGTTGTGGATTACGAGATCGGCGGCAGCCGTGCTCGTCATGGTTACATCGTCATAGGCGGTGTCCACCGTCGCACCGGCAGAACCCGCGCCCTGGAACGACAGGCCATCGCCAAGCACGATGCGGTTCCCGGCCACGCCTTCGCCCAGCGCCTCATTGCCGGTTGCGCTCGCGCTGACCGTATTATCGGCAACAAGCGAACTGCCTCTCAGCAGGTTGGTAGCCCCCAAGCTATCAGCTTCAATCGTCGAGTAGATCGAACCCTGAGTAACGGCTTCGATCGTGCCTGTTCCGCCAGCATCGGAATTGATCTGGCCATTGGTGACCACTGCACTGCCCACAAAGGCAGGTGCGCCGCCGGACTGGACATCGATCACGGAAGCCGAAGTATTGCCCTTGGCCGTCGATCCGATGAGATTGTCGCTCACGACAAGATCCGCCTGGACGGTGTTATCGCCAGTGCTGGAGAGGTCCAGATAGATGGAATTGCGAGTGTCCGCGCCTGCATCTGCGACGATCTGCGGATCACCCTGCAACTGGACCGTGCTGGCAACCAGGCTGCCGGACGCATCGAGCCAGTCCGCAGGCAAGCCTGCCGTAAGGGTAGAAGACCCGGCAGCGCCGGAGGCGTAATCGTTCGGAAGCTCGCCCGAAAGCGAAGTGCTGCCGATATTGCCCGTCGCGTTCGCGGCAATCCGGTTATCGGTGACAGCCACCGACCCATTCTGGAAATTATCGAGATCGGCACGGATCGAATTGCCGTTCGCCGCACCTGTCACCGCGCCAAAATTGGTTTCAAAGCCCAGTGCCGCCGCGCCGTCGCCATCATCGTCGTTTTCGATCACCGACAGATCGATCGAATTCGCAAAGTTGTTTGCCCGCGCAAAAACCTGATCGTCGTTTCCATCAACCAGGATGTCGCTGGTCTCGGTCGGTGCCTCGGTCAGCACTACGCCGCCGGATGAACCAACGATCTGGGAGGAAACGGTCGCCACATTGGCCAGCACTGCGCTGACGACGTCATGCGCCTCTGTATCGGTCTCGGTCGTCAGCGGCCCAGGAAGGGTCGGCGAAATTGTCGTGTCTGCGGCCTGCGCGCCGGTGACGATCAGCGACGCGGCCATGGCCGTGCCTACCGAGACCATTAAATTAATACGGCCCGTATTGGTCAGTTTGTTCATGATGTGCCCCTTTTGAAGTCGCCGTGACCCGGACCGAACTTGCAAAGTAGCCATCCGGATTTTCTGCGACGGTCCCGTTAACTATCTTTAGGGGAGGCAATCAAGCGAAACCGCCTCTTCAATCGGCGGATATCGCTCCGAAAAAACACTTTTTACACAATGTAATATTTGTCGATCCTGCAATCCACGGCGGCACTGCCGCGCTTGCGCGCGCAGACAATTCCCGTGAACTTGCAGTGCATCTTTCGATAACCGCCAAGTCAGGCGCGACGACGGCCCGAATGATCGCGAATTCGGGCCGTATACGTCGCTGCCGCCTAGTCCGCGGGCAGGAGTTGTTCCAGCGCCCCGGGCAAGTCTGCCACGCTATCGATTACGACATGCGCCCCGGCCTCAAGCAGCTTCCTGCGCGCGTGGGAGAGGCGTTCATCCCGGTCTGCCGGATCGAGGGCGGCAAGCTCCTCCGGCGTCAGGCCGATCTCGTTGCCGCTGGCGGCCACGCCCACGGTCCACATGCCCGCCGCGCGCCCTTCGGCAATGCCGACTTCCGTATCGTCCACTTTCACGCAGGCACTGGCGGGCCAGGCGCCCAGCTCGACCAGGTTCTTCCATGCCATCAGCGGCGAAGGGCGTCCCTCGGTCGTCTCCCCCGCACAGACGACGCAATCGGGGACGTAACCCTGATCGGCCGCAAGCGGGAGGACATGGTCCATCATCTCTCGCGTATAGCCGGTGCAGGAACCGATCTTCACGCCTGCCTGCCGCAGATCGCGCACCAGATCGGCGGCGCCGGGGATCAGCACGGCGCATTCACGCGCCGCCGCGATCATCGCCGGGCCGATGGCATCGAACAGGCGCAGCGCATCGTCAGGCTGAGGCGGCACGCCCTTGGCGACTTCCCACGCGGCGGCAATGCGCTGCTTGGCAAGCAGGCAGGCAATGTGATCCCACTTGGCGCGGCCCATATCCTCATGCGCTTCGGCTTCGGAGATCGGCACGCCCTGTTCCTCGAACAGCTTGACCAGCGCGATCACCGGGGCGCGGCTGCCGAAATCGATCATGGTGCCCGCCCAGTCGAAGATGACCGCCTTGAGCGCGGGAGGGATATTTGCCTGCATGGGATGCCTTTCAATCTTCAAGAAACGAGGAAATCACGTCATCGGCGAGCGCGAAGGACGTGGAGGCGCCAGTGCCGCTGGTGACCACCACCAGCCGCACGCCCGGCATGGGGCTGCGCACGATGCTGTGTTCCGGGCCGCTGGCATAGGTGCCGGTCCAGCGCTCGATCACGGCCGGGGCATGGCCGAACAGATCCACGAATTGCCGCAGCATCAGATCGTCTATCGCCGCATGGCTGAAGGGCGCGGGCGTGGGGCCGTAAACATGGCTGTCCCCCACCACCAGCGATCCATCGGCGCTCTGCACCGCAATCAGGTGGATGCCGTGGTCAAGCTCCTGCGCCGCCTCGCGCATCAGGCGGCGGCGCAAGGGGCCAGTGGCGCACAACTCGCTATAACCGAGATAGCGCACCATGCTCAGATCGCTCATCACCGGGTTGGGCAGGCGCCAGCCCGGTGCGGCAAGGCGGAGCATCTGCAACTGGCAGCGCGTGATCCCCTCGTCCGCGTAAATGGCCGGGAACAGCCCCGCCCAGTCATCACCGGGGCAGGCGACGATGCGCGGCGCGGCCAGACGTGTTCCGTCTGCCAGCAGAACCTCACCCGGCTCGATCCGGCTTACTGCAGCGGCCCGCAGGAATTCCACGCCCATCACCTGTTCCAGCCAGTTGGCGAGCAGCGGAATGGCCGTGCGCGATTCCACTCGCAGGTCGGCAGTGGAAAGCAGCGCGCCGCCGAATTCGGTGCGAAGTTGGGGGCAATGCTGGCGCGCCTGTTCGCGTGTGAGCAGGCGGCACCCCTCGCCCATTTCGGTGGCGGCGAAAGCCTCGATCACGTCCACTGCCTCGGGCCGGTGCGCCACGAGCAGCAGCCCTTCCTGTTCCACTGCAATGCCTGCCTGCGGCGCCACTTCGCGCCAGGTCGCGGCGCTGCGCCGGGCAAGATCCCACACCTTGCCCCGCTGCTGCCCGGTGACGGTGACGAAGCCGAAATTGCGGATAGAGGCGCCGTTTGCCTGGGCATCGCGGTCCACCACCAGCACGCGCAACCCCCTGCGCGACGCGGCGAGCGCATGGGCGAGGCCGACAATCCCCGCGCCGACGACGATCAGGTCAGGCTGCGGCGACGGCATGGGCGTGCCTCCGGCCAAGACGCAGGTGGAAATAGAGCGCGGAACACAGCGTCAGCAAAGCCACAGCGCCCGCCGTCCAATATGCGCAGTCGATATAGAAAGGCAGCCAGTCCATCGTCGGCGCGCCGAAGCTGCGATAGAGCAACAGGGCGACACTGCCGACATAGCCGGAACTGTCCGCGATATAGATCAGGAAACCGGCATTGCCCGCATGGCCGATCGCCGCGATCATCCGATCGAACAGCATTGCGTTGAACGGCGTATAGGCGAAATACAGCCCCGCCCCGGTCAGGATCATATAGCCCAGCGGCCCGAGCAGACCCATCTGGAACGCCAGCGTGGACAGGCCCAGCAACACCGCGCCAGCAAAGATGATCGCATGCATGGCCAGCAGGGCGCGCATATTGTCACGGATCAGCATCAGCGCGCCAAGCGCGGCCAGTGCCACTACCGCTACAGGGAGTTCGCTCGCGGAGAACACCGAGGCGACCCCGCCATAGCCCATCGCCGTCCATAGTTCGGCGGCGAAATTATCGCGAAAGTCGCGCATCGCGGTCAGCAGCACATAGCCGGAAACCAGCAGCGCCATCGCGACGCCGTAATTGCGCAGGAAGGCGGCGCGATCCTGCTTCAGCATCGGCACGCGCACTGTCCGCTCCGCCTCGTCCCGCTCGTCAGGTGGCGGCATGCGCTCCAGCAGGAAGAGGGAGACGAACAGCACCGGGAAGAACAGCGCCCCGGTGACGGCAGGCATCCAGATCTCGCTGACGCCCCAGCCCATCACCAGCACGGCGACGGACTTCACGGCACCGGAAGAAATGATGAAGCTGGCGCAGAGCACCGCGCCCAGCACTTCGGAAACGCGCCGCCCTTCGACATAGCTGAACACCAGCCCCCAGATCATGCCCAGCGGCAATCCGTTGAGGAACATGCAGGCGACGTTCCACGGCTCCGGGACCAGCGCAAAGAGGATCAGCGCCACCCATGACGCCACGATCAGGCCCAGAATGGCCAGCGCCCGGCCCTTGCGGCCGAACTCGGCAATCACGCGGATGCCGATCAGCTTGGAGAGGGCATAGCCCAGCACCTGCGCGATCAGCAGCACCGTCTTGTAATCCAGCCCGCCCAGCACCGTCGCATGATCGGCGAAGGTTGCCGCCGCGAAGGGTTTGCGAAAGGCATACATGGCGAAATAGGCACTGAAGGCGGCAATGCCGCCCAGGATCAGCGCAGCCTTGCGCCCGCGAGTGGAATGAGTGGAGTCGGTCAAGAATATCGCCATCGAACTGGTTGCGGCATCCAACGAAGCCAGGAATCTGGTCTAGGCCAGTTTGACTTCATTTTCGTGACGGCGGCGAAGTCGGGCGAACCTGGACGCACCCGGCAAATCTGCCTTGCCGGTGCCGCCAGCAGGCCGGTATCGCCACCGTCTGTGCCTTTGAGTACGCCTTGTGTTCCCTTGAGCACATGCTTGCGAAGATGCTCAGACAGTGACGCGCAGCGTCCCGATTCCGGGGTCCGTCAACCCTGCATGCCCGGTTTCCACCTTGCCCGCGAAACGCCGCAGGAAGCCTTCGGCACCCTTCGCGGTCACCGCGATGTCGTACCAGCCCTGCGTCGCGTCGAGCAGCCAGGCACGGGTCACCGTCTTGCCCGGCGCGACCGAAACCTCGCGCCGCGCCGCGCCCGAACCGGCATAGGCGGGGTCCATTTCAAGCAGGAAAGTCAGCGGTTCTTCGCCCCTGTTGGCAAGAACAAGCCGGATCGCTCCAGCCTCGCCGTCCTCTTCCAGCACAGCTTCCGGCGCCGCAGTGGCGGGCGATCCGGCATAGCGCCGCCAATAGCCGTTAGGCCCGCGCAAAGTGAGGTCATAAGCCGCAGGCGCGCTGCCTTCCTGCCAGTCTTCGGCCACATGGCGATCGCCCGCGCCGATCGTGAAATGGCTCGGCTCCATCCGCTCAAGATTGTCATGGACCGTGAAGGTTGCGCCGACCGGCCCGTCATTCACGAACTCGATCCGCAGGCCCTTTTCCCTGCTCACCCGGCCTTGAACCGCGAAGCGATAAGGCAGCGGGCGATGGGGCCGACGTCCCTCCATCTGCGTCGCAGGCTGCTGCACTTGCGGAATGGCATTGGCGGTTCCGGCGGCAGACTGCGCCACGCGCTGCTTGAAATCATCCGTGCCGGGCAAGGCAATGCGCTTCAGGCTCTCATCCGGCCTGGCGAAATCGAAGGCCGAGGAGAGATCGCCGCAGACCGAGCGGCGCCAATGGCTGATATTGGGTTCTTCTACGCCGAAACGCTCTTCCATCAGCCGCAATACGGATGTGTGGTCGAACAATTGCGAGCAGACGAACCCGCCCCGGCTCCATGGAGAGACAATCACGGTTGGCGTGCGGATGCCCAGCCCGATGGGATGGGGCCCCTGCACCTTTTCCGCTTCCGGCCCCCACACCTTCGTCTCACCGTCCAGCGGCACGGTGCTGTGCCCGCGATAGTCGCCCACAGGCGGCACCGGGGGCGGCATGTGATCGTAGAATCCACCGGCCTCGTCGAAATTGAGGATGAAGGCCGTGCGGGCAAAGACTTCCGGATTATCGACCAGCGCGGCAATCAGCCCGGCGGTCACATGTTCGCCCTTGGCAGGCTCCGCCTTGGGATGTTCGGAAAGATCCGCCGCCGTAACGATCCAGCTTATCTGCGGCAGATTGCCGGATTCCACATCGGCACGGAAAGCCGCGACAAGCTGACCCCCGTCCGAACGGGTCCGGTCGGGTTCCGCCTTGTGTTCGCTGACCCAGGAACGCCCCCGGCGATAGAGTTCGGATTCCGGATCGCAGGGCCGGAAAGCCGGGAAGACGGAGAGCAGATTGTCGCCGAAATTGTCGTATTCCTGGTAGACTTTCCAGCTCACGCCCGCCTTCTGCAGCCGCTCGGCATAGGTCGACCAGGTGTAGGCATCGGGGTCCAGCGGCTGGTCCTGCCGCATATCGGCACTGGGCGTCTCGTCCTCGCCGTAATTGTGCATCTGCGGATCGCGCCCCACCGTGCCGCCGCCATTGCACCCGCTGAACAGGTGCAAACGGTTGGGGTAGGTCTGCGTCATGGTGGAGCAGTGATAGGCATCGCAAACCGTGAAAGCGCCGGCCAGAGCGTAATAGAAGGGCAGATCGCCAGCCGTGTAGTGGAGCATGCGATTATGCAGCTCATCCGTATGGCCCCAGCGATCGTACCGGCCGCGGTTGAAGATCACCATGTTCTCCTGATGGGACTGGTCCGCCCCATCCACCTTGAACGAACGCGTGGTCTTCGAATCCCCGTGATAGGGCAGAACGTAGCCGTCAGCGTGCTGGCCGGACGGCTGCGCCCAGACAGACTTTCCGCCCGGCAGGCGCAGGGGCCGAGGATCGCCCAGCCCGCGCACGCCGTTGAGCATGCCGAAATAGTGATCGAACGAACGATTTTCCTGCATGTGGACCACGATGTGGTCGATGTCCTGCAGCGTCCCGGTGCGGCGACTGGCCGGGATAGCCAGCGCCCGATCAATCAGGTTCGGATAAAGCGAGGCGATCGCTGCGCCACCCGTCATTCCGAGAAATCGCCGGCGCGAACTGCGAATCATCTTTCCTTGCTCCTGACCTTAAGCTAGATGGGCAACGCCATTTTGGTATAGTCCAAAAACTACAATCCTGCGACAATCCGGGCACTCGCGCCTCGCTTGTCAGCAAAGGCACGGGACAGTGACAAACCGATGATCGATTCCATCTTCTCCCTGTTCGACACGTTCGGCAGCGAGCATTACGGCGAAAATGCAAACCAGCTTCAGCACGCGCTGCAATGCGCCAAGCTGGCGCAGGATCACGGCTGCGAACCCAGCCTGATTGCAGCTTCCCTGCTTCACGACATCGGGCAGTTCATCGACGATGCCGGCAATGCAGCCGAAAAATTGAACCTCGATGCCCGGCACGAGATCACTGGCGCAGCCTATCTGGCGCGCAGCTTTGGCCCGGAAGTGACGGAACCCGTGCGCCTGCATGTCGATGCCAAGCGCTATCTCTGCACCGTGGAACCGACCTATGAGGCCGGGTTGAGCGGCGCTTCGCTGCTGAGCCTGCGCCTCCAGGGCGGCCGGATGAACGAGGAAGAAGTCGAAGCCTTCCGCGCCGAACCTTTCTTCGAGCAGTCCGTTCAATTGCGCCATTTCGACGATGCCGGAAAGCGCCCGGACTGGGAGGTTCCAAGCCTGGAGACCTATCGCGATCTTCTGCAGTCGCTGCTCCGCGAGGAACAACTTACTGCCTGATCGCAAAGGCATGCGATCAGGCTGCGCCAACATCCGTTGCACAGAGCCGCTGCCGGAATATTGCATCGCCCGCCCGCGCCTTCCCGCGCGGTGCGGGCGAATTTGCATGAGCGGTGCGTTTAGGTGCCCTTCATGTGAAGCAGGCCATTTTGCGGCGGCGCAGCATAAAATATCTTCTTATTTACAGATAGATAGGTAATTTTTCGCCGAAATTTTCGTTGCGACGCAGCCAACTGTCATGTTCGTGTAATTCGAATCTGGCCTATACCAGTTTACCGGCAGTAACGACTCGCCGTGGCAGGGAAATCGGGGGGAGATCGAATGTGGAACGCGTTTCCGCATGCGATGCCGCGCGCCCCAGCCTCATCTCAAACGTCTGAATTTCTATCATTTTCTCTGGGAATCATGAGGGCTATCATGGAACATCCTGTGTCTTGCCGTGCTCTGAAACGGTCGCTTTTCTATTCCGCCGGCCTCGTCGCTCTGCTCGCCGCTGGCACCGCTCACGCAGAAGACAGTGAAGGCAGCGCCATCGTGGTGACCGGCCAGAAGCTCAGCGTCGAAAGCGCAATCGCGGCCAAGCGCGATGCCGAAACAGTGATCGACGAAGTAACCGCGGACAGCTTGGGCAAGCTGCCCGATGCAAATGTGGCCGACGCCCTCGCTCGCCTTCCGGGCGTGAACGTGGTGGTCAATCAGGACACGGGCGAAGGCGAATACGTCACCATCCGTGGCTTTTCCGGCACTTACAATGCCGTCACCGTAAACGGCGTGCGCGTTGCGCAGACCGATCCGAGCAGCCGCGACGTTTCGCTCAGCGTGCTGCCGCCCAACGGCCTTGCCGCGATCCGCGTGACCAAGACGCTGACGCCCGACCAGGAAGGCGATGCCATTGCCGGCGTGATCGATTTCCGCACCCCAACCGCCTTCGACTTCATGAAGCCGACCACCGTGCGCGTCTATGCCAATGCCGGCCTTAACGGCCGTGCCGACAGCGCGGGCGAAGATGCCGCAATCTATCAGGGCCAGCTCGACTTCGCCCACCGCTTCGCCGACGATCGCTTCGGCATGTTCTTTTCGGCCAATTACGGCGTTTCGCATGGCAATGGCCAGGAAACCGAGAATGACGGCGAGTGGGAACCGCATATCTGGCGCAAGAACTCGACCGAGACAATCTCGGAACAGAACATGCACCTTCCGGGTATCGACCTCGATTATCGCCGCGTGAAGCAAACCCGCTATGGCGGCAATCTGTCCTTCGACTATCACGGCGATACGACCGAACTCTATCTGCGCGGCCAATATGCGCGCCAGGAACTGGTCGGCACGAACGACTATACCGACTACCGCAACCGCCCCACTCCGCGCCTGACGCAGGTCAATCTGGAAGACACCAGCCTGCTCCAGCCCGAAGACATGGTCATCGGCCACGATGACGATCTGGGCAACATCTACGGCTACACCACGGCTCAGATCGTCGACACCGACCACGATGGCAAGATCACCGACGCCGACCGGTCTTCCAGCAAATACTGGTCGCTCAATGGCCGTTCGGGCGTGTGGGATCCGGAAGCCTTCCAGTTCGCCCGCAGCTTCTCCACCATCGACGTCACACAGACGCTCGGCACGGTGGAATTCGGCGGCAAGAGCAAGCTGGGCGCACTGACCCTGAATTACAGCGCCAGCTATTCCGGCGGCGCGCGGGAGAACCCGGACAGCTATTCGATCGGGTACAATTGCGACAAGTGCACCTATCCGCTCAATGCCACCGGGATCGACTGGGTATCGAACGATCCGCGCTTCCCGCATGCCAGCCTGCCGGCCTATGCTGTTCCGGTCGAAACCGACAGTTCCCTGCTGCCGTTCGATGGGGCCAGCCACTCGCGCTCGAAGCAGACGGACAGCCGCTTCGCCGCCAAGCTGGATGCCCGCTACGATGTTGGCAGCGCGCTGGATTACGTTCAGGCCGGTGCCAAGTGGCTGCGTTCCAAGCGCGAGTATGACAACACGCCGATCTGGGATGGCGACTTTGCCGGCACTCCGCTCGACGGGCTGAGCCTCGCGGATTCAGGGCTGGTGGACAAGGAAGTCACCAGCATGCTGGGCGGCCAGTATTATTACGGCGACGTGTTCAGCCGCGACGCCGTGATCGCCGCGATCCGCGCTGCCGAGGCCGCCAATCCCGACAGCGTGAGCGAGGAAGACCTGCTGCGAGACGACAAGCGTGGGACCGAAAGCGTCTATGCCGCCTATGCGCTTGCCGCCTTCAAGTGGGACCAACTCCGCCTGATCGCCGGCGCCCGCTTGGAACATCGCGACATCCATAACATCTTCTGGGTGGACGATGGCGACGATAGCGGCTTCGGCAGCTCGGATAGCAAATACACCATCTTCCTGCCCAGCCTGACCGCGACTTATCGCCCGAACGACAAGGTGGCCATTCGCGGCGCACTGTGGACCGGCTATTCGCCGCCGGAATATGGCAATGTCTCGGCCGGCCAGTCGATCACGCGCGACGAGACGACCAAGGAAATCATCGCCATCAGCCAGGGCAATCCCGATCTGAAGCCCGCCAAGGCCTATAACGCCGACCTGTCGCTGGAAGTCTATCCCGACCGGTCGAGCGTCGTCTCGGTCTCGGGCTATTACAAGCACATCGAGAACTTCATCTTCACCAACGGCAATCAGGTGGACGCCAACACCACTATCGGCACGATCGAGATCACTCAGCCGAAGAATGGTGAGACGGCAACTGTCTATGGCGTGGAAATGAACCTCATCAAGGGCTTCGAAGGCCTTCCGGCGCCGTTCGACGGCTTCGGCTTCGAAGGCAACCTGACGCTGCAGCACAGCGCGGCCGAAAGCGGGCTGGACTATCGCGCAGGCGAGAAGATGCGCCTGGTGAACACGCCGCACGTGCTCTACAATCTGGCTCTGACCTTCCAGAAGTACGGGTTCGAAGCCAAGCTGTCCTACAATTATCGCGGCAAATTCGTTGAAGATCTGCGCGACAATGCCGTGGACAAATGGGTGCAGCACAATCGCAGCGTCGATCTGCACACGCGCTACAACTTCTCCCGGAACCTCGCGCTCGATTTCGACGTCGGCAATTTGCTGAACGACTGGAAATACTACACCACCAAGGGCGACAATCCTTCCTATCAGAAGGACTATCTGGAGCCGGGCCGAACCTTCCTTGCGCGCCTGAGCTACAACTACTGATCGCCTGAACCGCGATAGCGGAGCGTTGCGCTCTGCGACATGGGCGGATGGAAGCCGGGGAAGGTCCCCCTCGCGCTTACATCCGCCCTCTTGTCTTTGCGTCCCCGCTCGCTTCTATAGTGCTGGCGGGGCAGAACCCCGAACTGCACATTTCCCGCGAGAACCTGCCCGATCATGCCGACCACGCCCGAACAGACCGCCAGCATGCCGGGCGAAGGCCGGGGAAAGGCCTCAAGAAGCGGCGACCAGCCGATGCCCCAATATCTGGCACTGCGCGACCAGATCGCGGAAGGGATCGAACTGGGCAAATTGCCGCCCGGCGCCCGCCTGCCTTCGGAAAGGCGTCTGCAAACCGATAGCGGCGCAGCGCGCGGCACAATCCGCGAAGCGCTGTTTCAATTGGAGGCCGAAGGGCTGATCTACCGCCGCGACCGCAGCGGCTGGTACGTTTCCCCGCCGCCGGTGACCTACGATCCGACCCGCTGGGCCGGTTTCATGACCTATGTGTCCGAACAGGGGCGCACCCCGGCGACCGAGACCCTGTCGACGGAAGAACTGCCCGCCCCGCCCGCCGTAGCGGACATCTTCCGCGTGGCGCCCGGCACGCGCCTGTTCGTTGTCTCACGCCGCCGCTTGATCGACGGGCGGCCGGTGCTGGTGGAACGGATCACGGTGGACCCCAAGCTGGCGCCGGGCCTGTTCGAGCATTCGCTGGACGGTTCGCTCACCCAGATCCTCAGCAAGAATTACGGCCTGTCCGTGGCCCGCAACCGCGTGACCATGCGGCCCTGCGCGCTGGTCAAATCGGCGGCAGACGGGCTGGGTGTCAAGGCCGGGACGCCTGGCCTGCTGGTGGTGCGCACCAGTTTCGACAAGACCGGGCGCGTGGTCGAATACGATCAGGAATACTGGCGCCACGACGCCATCCGCATCCACGTGGATCTGGACGTCACCTGATCCTGTCGGGCAGCACTCGCCGGGCAAATGTCAGGCGGGATCAATCGCCACACGACCACGGCTGGCAGTGAAGCTGGCAAGCGTGGAAATGCTCCCTCCGGGCGTGGTCACCCGGTCCATCACCCTGATATCGGTCTGCCAGCTTTCCGGTGTGATCCGGAACAGTTGATACCCACGCCGGTCGGTCATCAGGCTGATATGCGGATTGTTGGCCATCTGGAAATCGGCGCCGGGAATTTCCATCCCGTCGCCATTGGAACTGATGGACGTGGCGAGGAATTCCACAGCCGCCATTTCGCCATCCGGCCGCTCGTCATCCAGCGGGACCGCACCCGCGAAGTGGCGATGAAAATCGCCCGAGGCGATTACCGTCCTGCCCAGCCCCTGCCGCGCGATACTTTCCACCAGCCGCCTGCGCGCCGGACGATAGCCGTCCCAGGTATCGAAGGCGAAATCGGGCTGCGCCGTGGCGGATTGCCTCCGGTCATAGGGCATGGTCAGTATCTGCTGCGCCAGCAGGTTCCATTGTGCATTGTTGGCCATACCCGCATCCAGCCAGCCTTCCTGCACAGCGCCCAGCATATCGGGCGAATTATGCGCCTCGAACGGGCACGGCAGCGCCTTGCCATCCTCGCAGGGCTGATCGGACCGGAAGCTGCGCGTATCGAGCACATGCATGCTCAGCAGCCGCCCGTAATTCAGCCGGCGAAAGGCCCGCACTCCGCCCGGACCGGGCATTTGCGCGCGGCGCAGGGGCATATGTTCGTACCAAGCCTGCATCGCGGCCAGCCGCCGCAGGGCGAAGATTTCGGGCGGCGTCCCGTCCCGGTCGAAATCGCCTGCCCAGTTATTGTCCACTTCGTGATCGTCGAACGAAACGGCAAAGGCACAGGCCGCATGTGCCGCCTGCAAATGGGGATCGGCCTTGTACTGGGCATAGCGGCGCCGATAATCGTCGAGGCTGTAAGGCTCATCCCCCAAGTGCTGGCGCGGAATATAGGGGCCGAGCGGGGTTGACGCCCCTTCATAGATGTAATCGCCATAATGGAAGACCAGATCGAGGTCCGGCTCGGCAGCCATATGGCCCCAGGCATCGAAATAGCCATGCTCCCATTTCTGGCACCCGGCGACCCCGATCCGCAGGCTTTCCGGCATCTCGTCCGCCGCAGGGGCCGTGCGCGCCATACCCAGCGTGCTGACGTCGTTGCCACCTGCCATGAAGCGGTACCAATAGGGCCGGCGCGGCAGCAGGCCGTCCACTTCCACATGCACGCTATGGCCCAGTTCCGGCCGGGCCAGCGCCTCGCCGCTGCGCACGACGTGGGTGAAGCCATAGTCAGCCGCCACTTCCCAACGCACAACTACCGGCGCCATCGGCATACCGCCATGTTCGGCCAAGGGATCGGGCGCAAGCCGGGTCCAGATCACGAAGCCGTCCGGCCAGGGATCGCCCGCCGCCACGCCCAGCGTGAAGGGATAGGCCCCCGGCATGGCCGCAAGCGCCCGGATGGGCGCAAGGCCGCCAAGGATTGCCAGATGGCCGGCGCCCCGGATCAGGCTGCGGCGATCGAGACGCATGGCACCATTCCTTCCTGCCCGGGCATGGCCCCACCGGCCCTGAGGGCGCCGGTGGGGTTTGCCGGCAATCTGCCTAGAAGCGAACCTTCGCCCCTACAAAATATTCCGCGCCCAGCGCATCATAGGTCGAGGGATAGCTGTTGGCCTGCTGTTGCGAGGTGCCGAGCATCTGCGGCTGGGTATCGAACAGATTGTTCACCCCGCCATAGAGCGTCAGCTTGCCGTCTGCGATTTCATAGCTGGCCGAAAGGTCAAAATAGCTGCGCGAATGGAGCACGGGCACGGCATAGTTGGCCTCTGCGCCTCCGCCGACCGCAATGCGGTCATCCGTCACCGGGCCGATGTAGCGATGCTGCAACGCGGCGTTGAAAGCGCCGGAGCTCCAGCCGAGCCGTGTTACAGTCTTGAACTTGGGCCGCACTTCATAGCCACACAGGGCGCCGAAGGTGCCGGCACATTGGTTCACTTCGTCCGGCAGATCCTGCATCGGCGTGACGTCATAGCTGTGCAGCCATGTCCCGCGCAGATCGAGGCTCACTTCACCACCCGCCAGATCGTGCGCCCAGCCCAACTGGAAATCGATGCCGGAAGTAGCGATCTTGCCGATGTTGGTATTGAAAGCTTCCACGCTGTAGGGCGAGCCGATGCTGCCATCTTCCGGATCGCGGCGGATCGCCAGGCACGGCGCGCTCTCTGCATCCTGCAACACATTGTAACACAGGTCGAAAATACCCGCGACCGAGGAGCCGAGCGGCGCGATTGCGTCCTTCACTTCGATATTGAAGTAATCGACCTTGAGGAAGAATTCCGGCAGCGCTTCCGGCCGCAACGTGGCCCCGAAGCTCAGCGTGTTGGAGCTTTCCGGCTTCAGATCGGGGTTGGAGCCATAAAGCACGTCCAGCCGCGATGTAGGCTGCAGCGCGGCCTGCCCCACCATGCTGGCCGGAACGCCCGTGGCGATGCACAGATCGCGCACAACCGGATCGGCTGCCGCCGAAGCCAGTGCGCAGGTATCCTGCGCGGAAGGGCTGTCGGAATACTGGCCACTGAACAATTCGCCGATATTGGGCGCACGCACGGCGTGCTGCCATTGGCCGCGCAGTTCCAGCCCCGGCACAGGCGACCATTCCAGCCCGCCAAGCCAGGTCCAGACATTGCCCGCACCGGTCAGATTGTAGTGGGAATAGCGCAGGGCGCCATTGGCCGTGAGGCGGCCGACCGCGGAATCTTCCGACAACAACGGCAGGCGCGTTTCGCCGAACAGTTCGAACACCTCGATTCCGCCTGACGTGGGATAGAACGGATCCTGCCCGATGGCATCGCCGCTCTGCTGCGCCGGATCCGGGTTGGATTCATCGTAGGCCTTGCGCCATTCCGCACCCAACGCAACACTCAGCGGCCCGGCCGGCAGCGGCACGACATCCGAAGACAGCGTGCCCATTGCGGTGTGCAAGCTGCTGAAGGATTCATTGTGGGTGTTGATGGTCAACGCCTCTACCGCGGCATCCGACATGCCATAGCCGAACGGGTTCACCAGCGGCGCCGCACCGTCCACGCTGAGCAGGCCAGCCGTATAGGCCGAACGGGAGACCATCCCGGTGAGATCTGACGATCCCTTCGCCTCGCCATAGAAATAGAAAACGTCGAAGCGGTTGTTGCGCAGGAAGCTGTCGCCGGCATCCGGCAGCGTGCCTTTCAGGCCACCGCCGATGCGCAACGTATCGGTGTTGATGTAGACATTACGTGGGCCGATTTCCTCGAACCGGCGGGCAAAGCGGATGCTCACCTGGCCGTTATTGGCATTCGCGCCGGTTTCAAGCAGGTCCAGCTGGTGGAACACTTCCTGCATTTCCGGCGAGACATAGGGATTGTCCACATCGAACAGATAGGCCGCGACACCGTGTGTGGTGGGCGCCAGCTGCATCGTCACCTGCGTGCGATACCAGGAACCTTCGCCATAGAGGGTGACATTGTCGCTGACGTCGAAATGGCCAAAGCCCGACAGGCCTTTGCGTTCCTCTGGAATCTGCAGGTAATTGTACCCGGCAAAGTTGTAGCGGTCCTCCGGATCGCGGAACATTCGGGCATCTGAACCCGCGCCGTCGAACGTGAAGCCCAGCGAGGTGAGGCCCGAAAGCCCGGCCGCGTCCAGCGCCGCGGCAAGGTTGGCATAGGCAGGCGTGCCCGATTGCAGCTTCGCCAGCTGCGCGGCGGTCAGCATCGGGAAGCTGCCGTTCGGCGTGGAAGTGGCCGCGCGGCTGATCAGCCCCGGCGCACCGTCCACGATGCCGTCGGCCAAGGGAATGCTGGAATAGGCCCGGTCGGCCTGCGTCACCGCCCCGCGATTGTAGTAATTGCCGCTCAGCACGATATTGCCGCGACCGCCCGCGAAATTGGTGCCGGCCGTCAGGTCAACACTGTAACTGGTGGAATCGCCAGCAGTGTCGCCGCCATATTGCACCTTGCCTTCGACACCGTCGAAATCCGTGCGCAGGATGAAGTTGGTGACGCCGGCAATGGCATCGGAGCCGTAGACGGCGGAAGAGCCGCCGGTCACCACATCGACCCGTTCCACCAGCGCGGCGGGGATCGTATTGATGTCGGTCGTCTGGTAAGAGCCGGAAAAGACGTAGCGCCGGCCGTTCACCAGCACCAGATTGCGCCCGGTGCCCAGACTGCGCAGGTCGATCTCTGCCTTGCCGGTGCCCGGATTGTTCGAGCGGCTGGTACGCCCGCCGGCGAATTGCGGCTGGCGGGTGAGGAAATCCTCCAGCGCCAGTGCCCCGGTGCTTTCGATCTCCTCCCGCCCGACGGACGAGACCGGGGTGGAGCTTTCTTCAGCCACGCGGGCGATGCGCGATCCGGTCACCACGATCGGCGCCGCCTCCGCGGCGGGGGCTTCGCTCACTTTGGCGGGGGCAGAGGCGGAAGCAGGCGGAGCCGCCGGGCCGCGTGCGGCGCGCAGCATCACCGTGCCCGAGCTGCCCCTGGCCACTTCCAGCCCGCTGCCCGCGATCAGGGTGCGCAGGGCTTGGCTGGCCTTCATCTCGCCCTTGATGGGAGTCGAACGGATCGCGCTGATCTTCTCGCTGGGGAAGAATATCTGAACGCCTGCCTGGCGGGCATAGAGGTTCAGAGCATCCGGCAGCGCCTGCGCCGGAATATCGAAATAGATAGCCTTCTCTTCCTTCGCCTCGGCCGCATATGGCGCAATTGCGACAGGAATAAAGCACGCATATTTCAGCGCCGATACGAAGGACTTATTTGCCATTGGAATCTCCGTTGCCCCGAAGCACGATGAATTTCGTTCTCATCAGGGCAGACGAGTGGCAGGGCAGATGCCGCCATGCAGGGTGACTATTTTTTCTGCCTGAGCAGATAACCGCCATCCTGCGGCATCGCCTGGATGTCTAGCGAGGTATCCAGCGCCTCGAAGAACACGGTGGGATCGGTGGACGTGAAACGCCCACCCACTCGGATCGCGCCCAGCGCCGGATCGTCGAGCATGATCTTGCCGTCGAGATACCGGTTATATTCGTCCACCGCGGCCGATAGCGGTTCGTCCTGGAACAGGATCTCCCCATTCTGCCACGCCAGCGTCGCCGCGACCTGCAGTTCCGAGGCCGGGCTGATACGCGGCCCGGCGGCTGTGACGCTGAGCATGCGATAGGCCCCGGCCGCACCGGGTGCATGCGTGCCCTTGGCGCCGGCCTGCGCCCCTTCCGCGCTGCGCGCCTGCCCACGCAGCACCATGACGTCGATCCCGCCGGGCTTCAGCCGCGCATTGAACAATCCGCTGGTCAGGCTGATCGCCACATCGTCGCCCATCAGCAGCAGCGGTGGGCCGTTAGGCGAAACCTCCAGCGCCATCTCGCCCTTTTCCAGCCGGAGGACACGCTTGCCCCCTTTGACCCGCCAGGCGACCGAACTGTCGGTATTGAGCGCCAGCAGGCTGCCGTCGGGCAGGCGCAGCTTGCGCGATTCCCCGATGCCGGTTTCGATCCGCTCCCACGCATAGGCGCGCGAAACCGCCAGCCCACCGCCGCCCAGCGCAATCAGGCCCGCGGCGCCTGCCGCACGCATCATCGCGCGGCGGGAGAAAGACGCGCCGGCCAAGGTGCCCGCCTGTTCCGCATCCAGCCCGATGCCGGGGCTGACCTTTTCCCACGCCGCATAGGCGCGTGCGAAGGCCAGCGCATGAGCCGGGCTGCGGCCGCGCCATTCCTCGAATGCGGCAGGATAGGCCGTGCCCAAATCGTGCCGCGCCACCCATTCGGCAGCTTCTTCGGCAAGGCGATCTGGCCCGGATCGGCGTGGCAACTCTATGTTTCCGCTCCCTTTCAGGGCGGGCTCCCCGCGAGCCCTTATATGAAGAGACGAACGGGAAGCGGCTTACCGCCAATTACGAATGAAAAAAATTCGGTCCGGCCTCGGCCGCGTTTCAACCGTGCCGGGCATCGTCCCGCCGGAGCACATCTTCAACCGACTGCTCCGGCTCGCCGCGCGCCCTTTCGGGATTGAGTGCCCTGCCCAGCAGCACGACAGCCCGGGCGAGCCGTTTTTCCATGGTGGACAGGCTGATGCCCAGTTCACTGGCGATTTCGCGCGGCGGCTGCTCGTCGAACCGGCGGCGGATGAACACCGTCCGGCAGCGTTCCGGCATGGACCACAGGGCCGCGTTGACCCGTGCCACCATTTCCTTGCCGGAAAGGGTGCGGAACTGGTCCGGCGTTTCATCCTCTATGTCGAAATCGTCGATTTCGGTAATGCGCTGGAATTCAACGATCCGCGCCCGGCGCAGCCGCTCGATGGAGATGTTCCGCAACATGCGCAGCACATAATGGCGCGGATTGCCGATGGATGCCCAGCCGTCCATGGCGAACAGGCGCACGAATGCCTCCTGCACCAGATCGGCTGCCGCTTCGGGATCGCGTTCCAGCCTGCGCGCGGCATCGAGAAAGGCGGGTTCATGAGGCAGAACCTCATCGATGAACCAGCGATCTATGGGGCGCAGAGCGGACATCGGGCCTGACGATTGGAGGAGTTCCGCCGGCCGCTAAGGTGGGAATGTTGCCGCCCGGTGACAGGTACATCGCATCGGCGCGAAGCGGCCTGCCCCGATCAAAACCTGCAATGCGCGGACAGGGTCACGCTTGCAGGTGTCTGCGGTGTATATTGGCGCAGGCTCCCAAAACGCAGCGGATTGCCGAAGGCGAACAGGTCCGCGCCCGAACCGAAGGGATTGTCCACGTCCAGCGCAAAGCCGACCTGCCCCAGATCGAGCCGTGCCTGCAGGCTGCTTTCCAGATAATCGCCGATGGGCCGGTCCACTGCCGGATCGAAGCTGAGCCTTGCCGGCCCGACATAACGCAGCCTTGCCCGCAGCGAAGCTTCCGCGTTACCGATGGCAAAGGAATATCCCAGCGACCCGCGCAACGTATATTCCGGCGCCATGGGAAGGCGTCGGTCTTCCACGTCGATCCCCAGATCGTTCCGCACCAGCCGGGCGTCCTGATAGGATGCCCCTGCCGAAACCTGCCAGCCGCCCGCCAGCGGCAAGGCCAGCGATCCTTCGAAACCGATGATTTCCGCATTGCCGGCATTGGCTGTTTCGATCAGCCCGTCAGGCTGCAACATGTCTGACTGGACGTCCTGCCAATGGGTAAAATAGGCCCCCAGATCCAGGGTGCCCTTTGCGCCGATCTGCTGGCGCCAGCCCGCTTCGACAGTCGCCAGTTCATCACCCTTCAACCGGGCCTGTTCGCCGATGCCATCTATGTCCAGCCCGCCCTGCCTGATTGCGGAGCCGTATCGCAGATAGGCCAGATGCGCCCCGTCCGGCCGCCATGACAGCGCAAAGGCGGGCGTCACTCCGGTTCGGCCCAGATCGCTCTTCAGCACGCCGGAAGGCAGCGTCCGAGTTTCGGACAGGCTGCTGCGGAACAGCCGCGCCCCGGCATCCAGCGAAAGGCCCGAGCCGAGCGGCACGGACAGGTCGCCGAATGCCGACAGGTCCGTAGTGATCCGACGATCGTCATCGAGCGAAAGCTGGCCAGTCGCAGAGGTGAGGAGCGTCAGATCGTATTGGCGCGCCTCGATGACGGAAATGCCTGCCAACCAGGCGATCCCGCCCATATCGCCACTGGCATGCACTTCATTGTCCCACACACGATAAGTGCGTTCGAGATTCAGCCTGAGCGGATCGGCCAGGCCGAAGCCTTCGGCGCCCTGTGTGGCATCGTAGACATCGTTCACATCGTGCCAGGTCATTGCGCTGCTGAGGACGATCCTTGCCCCTTCCCCATCGCGCGCGATGTTCAGCGCGACATGGCGCAGATCGTTGTCATGCGGCTCTGCCAGTTGATCCGGGCGGGTACGGGCGCCGGGCTGATAGACATATTGGCTGTCACGCGATTCCCGCCACTGGCCAAAGCCGGTCAGGTTCAGCCGCCAGCCGCCGCCAGCCTCCACGCCGAGCGCTAGCCTTGCCCCCAGAAGCTGGCTCGAATTGCTGTCTTCCCGGGCGCCTGTATCGATCCAGCCGGCATCCCTGCGTGCATAGGCCACCAGCCTTGCCCCCGCCACGCCGGGGCTGACGGGCAGGTTGACCACTGCCGCAGCGTCATAGCCCAGATCCCCGCCCGACATCGCTTCCGCCCCGCCCGAAAGTGAGAAGGATGCGGTGTCCGTATCCGCCTTGCGGGTGACGAGATGATAGATGCCGCCCAGCGCACCGGTGCCGTGCAGGGCGCCCTGTGGCCCCTTCAGCACTTCAGCCCGCTCCATATCCACCAGCACGATGTCAGGGTCCGGCGCGGCATAGGTCAGCCGCGCCTCGTCAAGGATGACGGCAACGGTGGACTGGCTCTCGCCATTGAAGGCACTGTCGGCAATCCCGCGCAGGAACAACCGGTTGCGGCCATGGCCCGATGCGGTCAGCGTCATGCCGTCTACTTCAGCTGCCACATCCGCCGTCTGCACCGCCGCGCCGGGGCGCAGTTCGGCCCGGTCGCCCAGTTCCACTACCGATGCGGCCATAGGCAGATCCATGAGGCGGGCAGCGCGCTTTGTCGCCGTTACAAGGATCGGGGTGCCGGTTCCGTCCGCCGGCGGCTTTGCCTTTGGGCCGGACTGGCGGGGGGCGAGAGCGGACGCGGGGGCATCGCGCTCGATTCGCCACGCCGTGGGCCCAACCTGCCGCGCGTGGTATCCCGTGCCCATCAGCAGCGCCTTGAGCGCGGCACCCGGCTCCATGCTGCCATGCACGGGGCCTGTGCGGATATGCGGCAAGGTGCCGTCCGTGCCGATGGAAATGCCCGCCTCGCGCGACAGCAGGGCAATGGCGTGGCTCAGTGTGGAAGCGGGCAGATCTATGCGGCGGCGCTCACCCTCAGCGTGTGCGGGGCTGCAGGCGATAGCCATCGCCGCTGCGGCCAAGCTCAAGGTCCATGAGCTGGGAAAGATCGCGCAGCGCCGCTTCACCATCACGGATGACCAAGGTTCCCGTAAATCGTCGGCCGCGCAAGGATTTGGCCACCGACACTTTCACCCCCGCATAGCGGCTGAGATCGGCCGCGACCAGCGGCATGGGCGCCGCATCGAACGACAGCCTGCCTTCGCGCCACTCGCCAGCCTTCCCGGCAGGAACCGCCATGACTTCCGCGGTGCCCCCGGCAGGATCGAACGTAACCCCGTGGCCCGCGGTGAGGTTAAGCGGCTTGCCCAATGCGTCGGAGGATACGCGCACCCTGCCCTGTGCCACCTGCACCCGGACCTGCCCGGCAGCAGACTGCACATCGAACTGCGTACCGATGTCGCTGATTTCGAGCTGACCGGCCGTGATCGCCAGTTGCCGCGATGGATCGTGGCGAATGTCGAACCATGCCCCGCCCTCCAGTGCGATGCGTTGCTGATCGCGCCCTTCGATCCGCAGGCTACTATGCGGTGCCAGCTCGATTTGCGATCCGTCCGCCAAAGCGATCTGCCGCGCCTGCATATCGGTGGCATAGGTCTGCACGCTGCCCATGCCGAACTGCCACACCGCCAGCGCGACCACCAGCGATGCCGCCATGGCCGCCCCGGTCCAGCGCAGGGCGAAGCTCCGCCTTGGCGGTTCGGGTTGGGCATTCTCTCCCGCCCAGTCGTCATTCGCACTTTCCTGCGCGGTCAATGCGCCCGGATGATCGCCCAGCAAGGCATCGGCCAGTGCCACCTCGTCAAAGGCCCGGCGATGGCGTGGGTCTGCCTCCAGCCACAGGGTGAAAGCGTCCCAATCCATGGCCCCGTCGGCCGCATGGCCAAGGCTGGCAAGATGCCATGCCGCCGCCTGTTCGATAATCGCCTGTTCCGTATCGCTCATGTCAGTTGCCCCGCAGGCGGAACCGATCCGCCGGGCGTCCCCGCTTGTTCAGACGCCGCCGCGCCATACAATCCACAGTCGGCCAGCGCATTGCGAAGATGTTTCATGGCCAGCGCCAGATGCTTTTCCACCCCGCTGCGGCTGATGCCCAATATCTGCGCGATTTCTCCCTGGGATTTGCCCTCGAAACGATAGAGACGCAGAGCCTCGCGCGCGCCGGGGGGCAGGCCGGCCACTGCCTTGCGCACCAGTTCGGCCTCCTGCCGGCTGGATGCATCTTCCTCGGCATTGGGGGCGGGATCGGGCCGGTCTTCCGGCGGGCCTTCCGCGCCTGCCTCCTCCACGATCCATCTACGGTCGCGAACCATTGCCCGGCGGCGCATCTTAAGCGCGTCCAGCACGATGTTGTTTGCCATGCGGAACAGATATGCCCGCCCGTCGCCGATAGGCCCAGCGGACTGGCGCGATGCCTTGATCCACAATTCCTGCAGGAAATCTTCCGCTTCGGCCGCATCGCCGCAGCGCGCGGCCAGAAAGCGCAGCAACTCGCCGCTATGCTGCACCAGAACCTGCGCAAGGCCGGCTGCCTGTGCCGCATTGTCCTCGGGAACCATAATCTGCCCCGGCCCGTGTGGCTTCATCCCGCCGCCCTTGCCGGCAAACCGCCGGCCGGGCGCGTTACCGACACTTCCTGCACCCAAATACGCTCCGCGGCAAATTTCCATGCGACGGCAAGGGCTGCGCCCCCTTTCCCGTCACAGCCGGGACGACACCGATGGGCACCCTCCCCAGTCGCACCGGAAGAAAAATCGCCGCGTGGCGGAAAAGGGCCCGGTCAGTGCCCGGAAGCCGTGTCGATCGGCCCTTTCGGCCGGGGCGCGAGCCAGATCAGAGTCGCCGATACAAAGAACACTAGCGCAATGATCGCAAAAATATGCAACGTTGCCACCATCAGGCTCTGCCCTTCCACCAGGAAGGAAAGATTGGCTACCGCAGCATCGGGCGATGCCCCGCCTGCCACCATCCCGTCCACTACGTCCTGCGCATGTGTCATGGCTCCCGCCATTTCCGTCTGGCTGGTGCGCGCGGCATTGCTCCATCCGGTCTGGGCGAGAGCGGCAGCAAAGGCCCCCGCCAGAGTGCGCATGAAGTTGGACACGCCCGCCGCATTGGCCGCCTCCTCCGGATCGACGCTCGCCATGGCAAGGCCGGTGACGGGGATGAAGAACATCACCATGAACAGGCCCGATGCCAGTGTCGGCCAGGCCATCTGCCAGAACGTCACATCCGGCGTGAAGCTCATGCGCCACAGGTGAATAGCGCCCAGCCCGATCAGGCCGGTACAGATGATCAGCCGGGCGTCGATCTTCTCCACTGCCTTGCCCACCACTGGCGCACTCGCGATAGCCAGAAGGCCCATCATGCCAGTAGCCAGCCCAGCCCAGGTGGCGGTGTAGCCCATGTTGGTCTGCAACCAGAGCGGGATCAGCACCAGCGATGCGAAGAAGGCGGCAAAGCCTGCGCTGTAGGTAATCGCTGAGGCTGTGAAGCCGCGATGGCGGAAAATCCGCAGATCGACGATGGGGTTCGGCTCTGTCAGTTCCCAGATCAGGAAGGCGATGAAGCCAACCACTGCGACAATGCCCAGAACAACGATCTCGCCCGAAGCGAACCAGTCATGGTTGCGACCTTCGTCCAGCATGATCTGCAGCGCGCCGACCCACACGATCAGCAGCACCAGGCCAACCACGTCGATCCGCGCTCGTTCCCTTGGATCAGGTTGGCCGCGCAGCATCGTCCAAGCGATAAAGCCGCCAATCAGCGCGATGGGCACCTTCATGTGGAAGATCCAGGGCCAGCCGATCGAATCGCTGATGATGCCGCCAAGGATCGGACCGGCGACCGGCGCGATCAGGGTCGTCATCGCCCAGATAACCGCCGCGATAGTGGCCTTCTGCGGGGGGAAGATGCGCAGCAGCAGCATCTGGGAAAGCGGCATCAGCGGTCCGCCGACAAGCCCCAGCAACACCCGCCCAGCCAGCAGCATGCCCAGTGACTGGGCAAGGCCGCAAAGCAGCGAAATGGCGCCGAAAGCAAAATAGCAGGTAATGAACACGCGCTGCGCGCCGAACCGCTTGGTCAGCCAGCCTGTCAGCGGAACCGTGATTGCCTCCGCCACCGCGTAAGAGGTGATGACCCATGTCCCCTGACTGGCCGAAACGCCCAGCGAACCGGCGATGTTCGGCACAGAGACATTGGCGATCGTCGTATCGAGGACGACGAGGAAATTGCCGAAGCCGATGGCCAGCGCAGCAATCAGCAGGCGCAAGCCGGAAAGGGGCACCGGGCCGGCGGGAGTCTGCCCCGCCCCCGATGGAGAGATTGCCGTGCTGGCCATGGCCGGACCTATTCGGAAACGTCGACTGTGACGTTCATGGAAAGGCCTACGCGGAGCGGATGCTGCGCAAGCTCCTTGGGATCGAGCGCGACCCGCACCGGCAGACGCTGAACCACCTTGATCCAGTTGCCCGTGGCGTTCTGGGCCGGCACAACGGCGAAGGCAGCACCAGTACCGCCCGAGAAGCCCACGACCTTGCCGTGATATTCCACATCGCTGCCATATAGGTCGGAATGTAGCGTCACCGGCTGTCCGGGCCGGACCTTTGCCAATTGCACTTCCTTGAAGTTCGCATCGACATAGGCCTGCTGAGTCGGGACAATCATCATCAGTACCGTGCCGGGCTGAGCACGTTGCCCCACCTGGACCTGACGGCGCGTGACAACGCCGTCCACTGCCGCGCGGATTACCGTCCGCTCCAGATCGACCTTGGCCCGGTCACGCCGGGCGCGGGCTGCAGCTACTTCGGGGTTGGTGTCGACGGTCGAATGCTCGATCAGCGCGGAATTGGCGCGCTGCTGGCTGGCCGCTGCCGACTGGTTCGCTGCCGCCAATGCCTGCTCCGCTTCTGCAGAGCGAAGATTGGCCGAGGCGATGTTGAATGCATTGCGGGCGCTGGTCAGTTCCTCACCGGAGACCGAGCCGGAGGCAGCGAGCGCCTCGCGCCGTTCAAGATCAATGCGGGCCTTGTCCAAGTCTGCCTTGCGCGAAGCAAGCCGCGCGGCGGCCTGCGCCCGTTCCGCACCTCGCGCGGCGACTTGCGAGGCAAGCCCGCTGTCGGTGGCGACAATGCCGCGCACCCGGCGTTCCGCTGCCTGCAAGGCTGCTTCCGCCTCTGCAAGGGCAAGCCGCGCATCGGTATCGTCAAGCCGCACCAGCACATCGCCACGCTTGACCGCCTGCGTATCCTGCACTGTCACTTCCACGACAGGCCCGGCGACCAGTGGGGTAACCTGCGCCACGTCTGCACCGACATAGGCATTATCGGTCGAGACATAACGGGAGGCGAAGATGGCATCGTAGGCAAAGTAAAGTCCGCCCAGCACCACGACGCTGGCCCCCAACGCGAGGAACAGGCGCTTGCGCTTGCCCTTGCGCGCTACCTCCTCGGCAGGGCTTTCTTCCTCGGTTGTAGTGTAGACGTCATGCTCGACGACATGGGTGATCTTGGTCATCTACTTTCCCCAATCAGGAACGGTAACCGCCGCCGAGCGCGCGGATCAAAGCGATATCGAGAGCGAAGGCACGGGTCTGAAGCACGGCGACACTGCGCCGGGCCGCGATCAGCGCATCTTCGGCTGCCAGCACATCGAGATAGGTCGCAAGGCCGCCGCGATAGCGGTTGTTCGCCACCGTCCACGCTGCTTCCGCAGCCTGTTCAGCCTGTGCCGCGAGTCTGAGCCTTTCCTCCAGCGCACGCTGGCTCGTGGCGGCATCGGCGACTTCGCGCAGGGCCTGCACCAGGGCGCCGTCATATTGCGCGACTGCGGCGGAATAATCCGCCTCTGCTGCGCGATACTGGCCCTTCAGCCGCCCTCCGTCGAAGATAGGCAGGCTGATGGCAGGCCCGGCAGTGCCGAATTCGGAGCCGGATTTGAAAACATCTCCAATGCCCAGCGCTTGGAAACCGATCAGGCCGGCCAGATTGACGTTGGGATAGAAGGCGGCACGTGCAGCCTTGATGCGGCTTGCGGAGGCCTCTGCCCGAAGGCGAGCCGCAACGATGTCAGGGCGCCTGCCAATCAGTTCGGCGGGCAGTTGGTCCGGCAGGGCGAAATCCGCATGCGCGGCAGAAGTAGTGCGGCCGATGGCAAGGCCACGATCAGGCCCCGCACCCAACAGCGCGGCAATGCGATTGCGGGTGATGGCCAGCGCCTCATCGAGTGCGGCAAGATCGCCCTTTGCGCCAGCAAGGTTTGCCTCGGCACGGCTGACGGCCCCTTGGTTTTCCAGCCCTTCCGCCTTGCGCCGGGTCATCAGGTCCAGAGTCTTCGCCCGGACGGTCACTGCCAGTTCGGCGGAATCCCGTTCGGCTTCAAGGCCCGCCATATCGGCATAGGCCGAAGCGATCCCCGCCGAGACAGCCAGCCGCGCCGATGCTGCCTCCGCCCCAGTTGCTTCCGCATCGGAGAGTGCTGCCGCAAGCACGGCGCGATTGCGGCCCCAGAAGTCCAGCTCCCAATTGAGGCCAAGACTTGCCTGCCCGTAATCGGGCCAACCTTGGGGCGCCACTTCCTTGGGAAAGAGGTAATTATAGCTCTGCTTGGTGACACCGCCCTCGGCCGCGAGCGATGCTGTCGGTAGCAAACGGCTGCGCGCCTGTTGAACGATTGCATCGGCACGATCGAACCGTGCCTGCGCCACGCGCAGATCGGTGGCGCCTGCCAGACCCTCCTCGATCAGCGCGGAAAGCTGCGGATCGCCCAGCCCTTCCCACCAGCGGTCCGATGGCCATTCCCCCACAGGGGCCGCGAAGCTGCGTGTCGCCCCTAGGCTATCCGGCGAGGCCGGGCTGCGCAGATCGGCTGCGTGAGGAGGCGTAACGCAGCCAGCGAGAAGCAGCGCGCCGATAAGCACCCCAGCACGCAGACGCTGCGCGGAAAAATTCCGTCGAATCATAACGTAGCCCATAAAACTGAACCGTTCAGTTCAATTAAAGCAGGGGACTTGCCAGTCAAGCCAAAACTGTACATGCTGGTTCAGAAAAGGAGAGGCCGCGATGCGGGTAAGAACTGACGATCGCCGCCGCGCGATCATCAAGGCGGCGAAGGATATTTTCCGGGATGTCGGCTTCGAACGGGCCAGCATGGCCGCCATTTCCGCGAAAGTCGGCGGTTCGAAGGCCACTCTCTACGGCTACTTCAAGTCGAAGGATGAACTGTTCGCGGCAGCGATGATCGATGCCTTGGAAGATCAGGGGCAGGATCTGATCGATCTGCTGGATGCGTCCCGACCGGATGTGGAGGAAGTGCTCCACCGGTTTGGCCTTGCCTATCTCACGCTTCTGGCATCGCCTGAAGCGCTGTCCGTTACGCGCACGGCCATTGCAGAAAGCCCGGCCCGCGAAAGGCTGGGTGAGCATCTCTATGCCCTGGGCCCACAGCGCGGGCTGGACGCGATTACGGACTATATGCGCGCCTTGTCCGCAAGGGAGGACATGGAAATCGCTGACCCACAGATTGCCGCCCACCAATTCAAGGTCTTGCTGGAAGCCGGGATCATGGAACCATTGCTGTTCGGCGCCCCGGCTGCATTTACTGCGGACTACGCCGTGACGGCGGCCGTCTCGACTTTTATCAAGGCCTATCGCCGGAACTGACGGGCCGAAGGCGGAATTACCCCCGGCCCGCAAGGTTCAGCCGGCATCGGGCAAGCTCAATCCGGATTAGCCAGATAGGCAATCACATTCGCCCGGTCGGCAGGCTTCGCCAGTCCCTTGAACTTCATGGTCCCTCCCGGAACCACGGCCTTGGGATTGGCGAGATAGGCCGCAATTTTATCGGGCGTCCACGCAATGCCGGAAGACTTCATCGGCGCCGAGTAGGAAAAGGCGGAGATCGCGCCCGCCTTCCGTCCGATCACCTTGTAAAGCGAAGGCCCCTTCTTGTTCGTGCCCTTTGGCGAAACCGAATGGCAATCGGAACAATAGCTGTCGAACACATCGCCGCCCGCATCCGCGTCGCCTGCCGGCTGCGAACGAGCAGGCATGGAAACGCCAAGCCCACCCAGAACCATTGCCAGAATCGCGGCCATTGCTGTCTTTCTCATGGAACCCATCTCCAGCTGGCTCAGAATGCGGTCCATATGAAGGCCGTGACAGTGTTGTTGTCGCTCGCCGCCCGGCCCGAACCATCATAGTCATGGCTCGCGCCATTGAACTTCGTGTAACCCTTGTATTGCAGGCCCAGCCGCAGGTTGGCGAAAGTGGACTGCCCTTCGCCGCCCCAGGGGGAATAGTCGGCCTGAAGGATATAGCCGGCCGTATCGGGTTTGCCGGTGCGGCTGCCTTCCTCTGCAGCCGGTGCGAACAGGTCCGTGTCGCGCGTGCCGGTGGTGCTGAAGCCGCCCAGCGTCAGGCCGAAATGCTTCTTGTAATACCAGCTGACATCGCCGGAGATCGTATCGAGACTGTGATTTGCCATGCTCGTTTCGCCCGCAAAGACGGCATGGTCCAGCGTCTGGTTCTCATGAATGTAGGACGCATTCGCGCTGACGATGTTTTTGCGGTTACCCAGGAACTGGTAAGTCGCATCTACGCCGACATCGCTGAATTTGTCGGTCGGCCCACCGTCGCGGTCGGGGTTGAGATGCGCGCTCATCCCGATCACACCGATGGAGGCATTCGAGCGGCCGAAATCCTTTGAATAGGCAAGGCGCCAATAGGGCGCGACCCCGCTGATGCTGCCCGCTTCGGCTTCGATCCCGAACGTGCCGAGCAGCGATGGGCGCAGCGACCGATAACCGCCTGCTTCGGCGTAAAGCCCGTCTGCGATCGAAAGGAAGGCAGTGGCGCCCACGGCCTGATGTTCGATCCCGCCCTGCAACAACGGCGCAGCCGCGCCTTCGAAGCCGAGGTCCGAACTTGTATAGGGAAAGCTCCATGCCCCAACCGAATTGAACGGATCGGACAGGGTCGGGTTATTGTTGATGTCCACGCCAATCACCGCATCAGCACCAGCGATCTTGACCGGGTGAGCATAGCGGACTTCGGCATGGTCCAGCGCCGTGGCGCGATCCACTTCCGAATAGGTCGTCTGCACGAATGTGCCTAGCCCTTTGGCCAGACGGCCAGCCAAGAAAACGGACGCCTCCTGCAGAGCGACATTGTCGTTGCGGCCGTCATGGTCGGAAATCACGTCTTCCCGCGCCTTTGCGGTGTGAGTGAAGTTGGCCACGGCCATGCCGGAAAGCGGGATCTTGGTCGTTCCGTCTGAAAAGCCGTTGATCTTGAAGTCCCGCCCATGCGGCGTCAGCTGCGGGCCGAAGCCGCCGACGTGGCAGGCCGCGCAGTCCTCACCCGTCTGGCGGGCATAGGATGGCAGCGCCCGAGCCGGATCGGGCGCCAGCCAGCCCGGACTCATCAAGGCCGCACCAAGCAGGGCACTGGCGCCGCCAAGCAGATAATACCGCATAAATTTCCCCTCAAGAGAGCACTCGCTGTTGGCCCAGACGCCGCCCACCGGCTCCCTCCCCAGTTCGGCCGACGAAAAAATTTTTGGGCGACTGAGGCGATCGGCAAGCGGCGGCGTCTGAGCATCGGAACTTCAGGGAGCGTTCGAATGATGAAGGGGCATGCGTTGCGAGTGGCGTTTCACTGGACCAGTGCCGTGCTGATCGCCGTGGTATTTGTGATCGGCTTCACACATGAAGGAATGGAAGATCCGGACAGCCGCCTGTTCTGGCTCGACATGCACCGGGCAATCGGCCTTGCGATCCTGGCGTTTGCAGCCCTGCGCCTGTTGTTTCGTGTCGCTGTGCGGTTCGAACGGCTACATGAGACCAACCCGTTGCTGCGCTTTGCAGCGGGCATTTCCCACATTGCCCTTTATGCCGGGATGCTGGCCATGCCCCTGCTGGGCTGGGCCCAGTCCAGCGCGAAGATGCGCAAATTCAAGCTCTTCGGCGTGAAACTGCCTGCGTTGGTGAAGCATGACAGCGATCTGGCGGACCGGCTTGGCGAATGGCACGAGCAACTGGCCTGGGTGCTGCTGGGCCTGATTTGTGTGCACGCGGCAGCCGCCCTTTACCATCATTTCGTCCGGCGGGACGGCGTACTTGCGAACATGCTACGCTTCCGCCCCACTCTTCCCTGAGCCTTGCCGATGGCACTTCGCACTGCAACTCGGCGGATGATCTTGCGACTGACGGCGGGAGCACTGTGCGCGCTCGCCGTCTTTGCCGTGCTTCCGCACTGGCTTGAAGACCGCGCAGCGCGTGCCGAATGGCAGAAAGGCCTGCACGGTAAGATCGAAGGAACAAGGCTGGTCTACCGAAATGCCACGCTTGGCGAAGCGATTGACGATCTCAACCGCTATTCCAGCCTGCGCATCGTGACGCTGCCGCAATTGCGGAGGCTGGCATTCAATGGCGAATTACCCGGCCCGCCTGATACAATGTCCGCCGCGCGTCAGCTTGCCCGGCAGACCGGATTGGCTTTGGTCGATGCAGGTCCGCACTGGGCCGTTGTTCCGCCACAGGACTGAGCACGAGCTGTCGCAAGCCCAGCCATCGCCCGGCCAAATTTTCCTAACCTCAAATCTCTACTAAATTAGTCGACAAATCATCTCGCTTCACCTAATTCGCATTTCCCTACCATTTAGATAGGGATATTCGACGACCCTTAGGCATGGCCACGAAGGAGCGAGAAAATGACGGAAGTCCATAACAGCAACCCGGACAGGCCACTGGTGCTGATCGTCCCGGGTCTCGACAATAGCGGCCCCGGTCATTGGCAGACTCACTGGGAACGGGAGCGCGACGACTGCAGCCGCGTGCAACTCGGCATGTGGGACCGCCCACAGCCGGCAATTTGGGCCGACCGTCTTGGCGCTGCAATCGAAGCTGCGGACCGTCCAGTCTTGCTCGTCGCGCACAGTCTCGGCTGCCACGCCGTCTCCTGGTGGAACGCACTTCGGCGGCCGGAAACGGGCAAGGTGATCGGTGCCCTGTTGGTTGCCCCGCCCGAAGTGGAGGATGCGCCGATCGATTCCCGCCTTGCCCCCTTCGCACCGCTATCGCGCGGAAAGCTGCCTTTCCCCTCGATACTGGTGGCGAGCGGCAACGATCCCTATGCCAGCTTCGGCAAGGCAAGGCGGATGGCGCGCACATGGGGCAGCCGCCTGATCGATGCCGGTCCGCTGGGCCACATCAACGCGCAGTCGAATATCAGGGATTGGCCCTATGGCCGCTTCCTGCTGCGCCGACTGCTCAACAATGCTGCGCAGGCCAAGGTGGAAGAAGAGCGCCGAAAGGTTACCGAGCGAGCATCTGACTCCGTCCGCAGGACGTCCCGCCCTTATGTCAGGTGCGAACCCGATGGTCCTGCCAGGCTCAGTCTTCGATGATGAATTCCGGTGCGGTGGCGATCGGATCGGCGAGAGTTATCCCGTCGAGGATCGCTGCCGTCTCGTCCCGCACTTTCAGCATCAGGGCGCGCAGACGGCATTCGCTTTCCGGCAAGCAATGATCGCAATGCTCGTGCGCATAACGGCTGGCGCATGGCACCAGCGCCAGTGAACCACGCGTTATCCGAATGATGTCGCCATAACGAATGTCCACTGGCGGTAGGGCAAGCTGGTATCCGCCCTCGCGCCCGCGCTGGGACATCACGATACCCACCCGGACCAGTTCCGACAGGATCACTGTCAGAAATTTGGGCGGGATGTTCTGTGCTTTCGCAATCTCACCCATCTGGGCGCGGCCTTCCGGGTAAATCGCGGCCAGATGCTGAAGCGCACGAATGGTATAGCGGCTTTTCTGCGAGAGCATCGCCGAACCCTATTCCTTGCGACAGCTTTTTCAAGTGCAGCGATAGAGTTTATGCCTGACCGCACGGCGCCGCTCGTAACTAGCCGCCTGTTCCGGCTTCCGGCGGTCAAGCCGAAGAGTTCCAGCGAGAGGTTATCTCCAGCTTTCTAATGGGGTTTCCCGACGCGGGCCTGATGGTAGTGCCCCTTTCCTACAGGAAAGGGCCGCCACGCAACGCGGCGGCCCCTTGAGCAAACCTACACAGCCTCAAGCAGGTGCTGGCCCTTGCGCACCTTCATGCTGACCGTTTCCGCCATTGCGGAACTGCGCCGCTGGATAGTGTCGAGGAAGTGCCACGCCCCCGTGACGGCATCCGGCCTGACGTCGAGCGAGACATAGCCGCGCCGGCTGGTATCGCTGAACACGAGGCCGGGATTGGCCTGCATCAGCGATCGGGCCACGTCCTGCGGGCGAGCACCGACGGCGTAATGCTCAAAACCGGGCGAGGTCACGGAGTGGCCCGCGAATTCCACGCCCACACGCTCGCTGCCATGGGCTAGATTATTGCCCCAGGCGTTATGGCTGTCACCCGCCAGCACGACCAGATCCGCGTTGGCGGCAAGCGCGGCCTCGTACAGCCGATTGCGGGCGACCGGATACCCGTCCCACGCATCCAGATTGTACGGCAGGCCTGCCTGCGCCGAAGCTGCCGCAAGCTGGACATAGCGCTTCACCTGTTCCGATGCGTCGTTGCCGAACCAACTCAGCATGTCCTGCGGGGCGGAAACCGTCCCCATCACCACTTGCTGCGCCAGAATCTGCCACTGCGTGCCGGATTGTTTCGACTGGCGAAGCCCGCCGAACAACCAGTCTTCCTGTGCCTGTCCCAGCAGGGTGTGCGACGGGTCCATCCATACTTCGTCACGGAAGTGGAGGAGCGCCTTGCCGATGTCGGTCTGGCCCTTAAGCGCCGCTGCGATGTCTGCCTCTTCGGTCCGCGCGGTCAGGCGCGTTTCGGGCAGGAAGATCGTGGCCAGCGTGCCAATCTGATAGCTGTCCCACACGTTCTCGGACACGGGCAGCCATTCGCGATAGGCCTTCTCCGCCATGGCCTTGCGGACAGACCAAGGGCCTTCCGTATCGGGCTGGTGGTTCTCTGCCCCATCCTTCCAGCTGTTGTTGGCGCTCTCGTGATCGTCCCAGCGGGCGATCATCGGAAAGGCCGCGTGCAGGTTCTGCAGGTCTTCATCCAGCCGGTAACAGGCATAGCGCATCCGGTAATCGGCCAGCGTCAGCGTCTCGTGGTCGGGCTGCAGCAAGCGCCCGGCCACCGCTTCGTCCACAGGCGGGTAATTGCCCGCCGCATATTCGTAGAAATAGTCGCCCACATGGATCGTCAGATCGATGTCCTGGCGGCCCGCGGCATGGGCATAAGCGTTGAACCAGCCATAGGGCAGGTTGGAACAGGAGAAGAGGCCAATGCCGAAGCGGGCGATGTCTCCTTCCGGCAAGGTGCGTGTGCGCCCTACCCGGCTCATCGAGCCATCGGGCGCGACGAAGCGGTAGAACAGCCAGCTATTGGCGGGCAGATCGCCAATCACGGCCTTGGCGGTGTAATCGGCATCGGCCCGTGCAATCGCTTCTCCGCCAGTCACAATCTGTGAAAAGTCGGGATCGCGCGCCACGTCAACACGCAGAGTCGTATCGCCGGACCCGGCGTAGCGTGTCCACAGCAGCACGCTGTTTTGCCTCGGTTCCCCACTGGCAACCCCGTGGGTAAAGCCCCGCGCAGTCAGCAGCGCGGCAACGCCCGGCGTGGAAAGGGCGCCAAGGCCGAGCATGCCGGCCTTGACGAGGGTTCTGCGGTCAATCGCGAGTTTCATGGTTTGCCTGTCCTTCTGTTCGCGAAAGATCAGAACCGCGCCGTGGCCTGCACACCATACATGCGCGGCTCCGCCGGGATGAAGGTGGGAATACCAAAGGCGCCGCCCGTATTGCCTGCGTCAAGCAGGTATTTCTCATCGGCGATATTGCGGCCAAACACGGCAATCTCATACTTGTCATTCGCGAAGCTGACGCCCGCGCGCGCATTGATCAGCGTGACCGGCCCCTGGCTGGTGACTTCCGAATTGGGCACTTCGAAATAGATCTTACCGCGATAGGTCAGCGAAGGCGTTGCGAAGAAGCGCACGCCCTGTGCAAGCGGCGCATCCACCGTGAAGCCGGCCGATGCCTGCACTTCCGGCTGCAGGCGGAAGCGGTCGCCCGCATAGATGCCATTGGCCGCCTTGTCGTCGATCCCGCCATCGATATAGCCGATATTGCCGAACACACTCAGCCACGAAGTGGGCCGCAGCTGCAGTTCGGCCTCGATGCCAAGATTGCTGGCGCTGCCCGCGCTTTCCGTCACGGTGGAGCCGACCGGCTGACCCGAAGGATCGTTGGCATCGGTCACCTGGCGGCTGACCTGGAAGTTGTCATACTTCTGGTAATAGACGCCGACCGAACCCGAAGCGACCCGGCTGGAGAATTTCACCCCGCCTTCATAGTTCCAGACCACTTCCTGCGGGATCACGCTGATGCTGCTGGCGCTGACGTTCAGCGTGGGCGAGCGGCGGCCCTTCGAAACGGTGGCATAGAGGTTCACCTGCGGGCTGAGGCGATACAGCACGTTGAAGCGCGGCAGGATTGCATCGAAATTATCATCCGCCCAGATTGTGCCATCGGTATCGACCTGACCCGGGATAAGCGGAGTTCCGGTGAGCACCGAATTGGGCACCACTGCAAAATAGCCCGACTTGCGGTTTTCCAGCAGTCCGCGCACGCCCGCCGTCAGTTCCAGATCGGGCGTGGGCAGCCAGGTGACATCGCCAAACAGCGAATAGGATGCGTTCTTGCCGTAATTGCCGAAAGTGGAGGTATAGGGGATCGCCGCGGCCAGCCCGCCGGTCAGGAAACCGGTGGCCTGATCCGCCATCAGCGTGCCGTCTGCCGCGATACAGGGAAGGTTCGGCACCACCTTTGCGGCGCATTGCAGATAGGTTCCTTCCTCCGTGGAGAAAGGAACGATCTGGTGGCTGTTCTCATAGAAATAGTTGAAGCCGAACGATCCGCGCAGCGTATCGCTGTCATAAGTGAAGCGGGTTTCGTGGCTGGTTTGCCAACCCGCCGCTTCCTCTGCGAATTCGAGGAACCACGCCTGCGTACCGTCGGCATCGAACACTTCGTCGGCATCGAATTCGCGATAGCCATTTACCATGGACAGCGTCCAGCCGCCGCCCAGTTCCCAATCAAACGACAGGTTTGCATCGTAAACATCGCGCACAAGGCCGAGCTTGCCGTCGCCAAACACCTGGCTCGCGATCGGTTCCGGCGCGCCGGAAAGGTTGGCTGAGCCAAAGGGGTTCGCCGGCCCGTCAGCAGTCGGATAAGTGCCGGAAACGAACGGCGTACCCGAATTGCGCTGCCGGTCATAGGTGCCGACAAGGTCGATCGTCAGGGCATCATTCGGGGTGTAGCGCAGCGATCCGCGCAAGCCGAGATTGTCCTGCGCGTAGAGATCGTCCTGCCGGTCGGACAGGTTAGTGACATAACCGTCGCGCTTCTTCCATTCGCCAGCAATGCGGCCCGCGATAACGTCATTGCCTGCATTCAGGTAGCCGCGCAGCAGGATGGCGTCGTAATTGCCGAGGCCGCCCGTCACTTCGCCGGACACGCCCGGTTCCGGCTTGTTGGTGATCATGCTGACGGCACCGATAGTGGATGCCGTGCCGAACAGGGTGGCCTGCGGTCCCTTGATCACCTCAATCCGGTTCATGTCGTAGATTGCCTGATAGGCACCGCGCGAACGCGAGATGTCCACGCCGTTATAATAAAGCGTCACGCGCGCGGCCTGCTGGGCAGAACCGCTGTCCGACGTGATCCCGCGAATGACGATGCCCGGATTGTTGGCGCTCTGCTCCTGAATGTTCAGGCCGGGAACATAATTTGCCAGTTCGTCGAGATCCGACACGCCCAGACGTTCCATCGCCGCGCCCGTATTTGCCGAAATCGTCATCGGCACGTCGATGGCACGCTGTTCGATCTTCTGAGCCGTAACGATGATTGTGGCCTCGTCTACGGCGCCACCGGCCTGATCGGCGGCCTCCTCGGCCATGGCGACGGACGGGATCAGCGCAGTGCCGGCGAGCAGAATCGAAGCGAACTTGATGGAGGGGCGCATCATAGGTTCCTCATGGATTTTGGTGTCGCCGCGCCAATGAACTCAGGTAGTTACGTTGGCATGACCGGTCGTTTGCGATTTCAGGTCACTATTGCGACCAACGCCTTCAAACAGTCTTATCCAGCAAGCTCATCCACGCACCCGCAAGACATCTCGCATCGCGAAAGGCCACCTGACCATATCGGAACACCTGTCATCCTGCGCGCCATGGACAGGAATGATGCACAGTTGATCAATTGCATAAAAATCTATTGAGAATCATTTGCATTAGCATTGAGGATCGTTATTGACGCGCCTGTAAGCAACAGAACAGGGCGCGAATGATGCGAATGCACACAGCTTGGATCGCCATTGCCGCCGCAGGCCTTTGGGGCGGGGCGGCACAGGCTCAATCGGACAGCGATGGGGCGGCGGAAAGCCTGCCCGAAGTGGTCGCGGAAGGCGAACAGATCGCCCCGCCCGCGAAGCTGGGCACCGGGGTCGCTTCCGGTATGACAACGATCGACCGGCAGGACATCCAGTTGCGCACACCCGGCTCGGGCGACGTCAACAGGCTGCTTCGCATCCTGCCCACCGTACAGTTCGACCAAACCGACGGCGTAGCATCGCAAGACAACATTCAGGACATCCGTCCCGCAAATATCACGATTTCAGGCGGGCATTATTACGCGAACAACATCACGCTGGATGGCGTGAACATCAATTCGCGCCTCGACGTCACGAACGACAATCCGCAGAACGGCAGCGAAGTCGCGGGCCCCAGCTCTCAGACGCACTGGCTCGATTCAGAACTGATCGGCAAGATCACCGTCTTCGATTCCAACGTCTCGGCCGAATATGGGAATTTCACCGGCGGTGCAGTGACGATCGAAACGCGCGACCCCAGCCGCACTTTCGGCGTGACGGCCACTGCTTCCCACACCAGTGACGAAGTCACGAGCTTCAAGCTGACTCGCAGCGCGGAAGCCCTGTATGAAGATGGTGATCTTCCGGCAACGCCGGAATTCGAGAAATGGCGTTACGGCGCCACGATAGACCTTCCACTGAGCGACCGTGCAGCAGTGCTGATCGCCTATAATCACTCTGAATCCCGCGTCACTCACTTCGCCAGCGCCAAATATGGCAATGCCCAGCGTCGCTTCCGCGACCTGAGCGACAATGTGCTGGTGAAGGGCATTTTCGACATCGACAATGCCACCGTCCTGCGCGGACAGTTCGCCTATTCGCCATACAGCAGCACCTCATCCACCGATGTGGCAGTGGACGCGGTCGTGAATTCCAAAGGCGGCGGGATCACTTCCAAGCTGGAACTTGAACATACCGGCACCGTCAACTGGAAAGTCGAAGGCTCCTATGCCTATACCGATACCAGCCGCACAGCGCCGGGCGTGCAATACAATATCCCCAACACCACCACGAACGGTGCCTTCTGCGACAACAGTTCCTGCACAATTGGCGGCATTGGCGATCTGGACCAGACCCAGCGTATCTACACGCTGAAGGGCACCATGAGCACCGAACTGGGCGATCTGGCCCTGCGCGGCGGCGTGGATTACGAACATGTCACTGCCCGCAAATCACGCCCCGTGGACGTTCTGGCCTATAGCCGGGGCAAGCTTGCCAGCAACATCGTCTGCCTGGACGGCGAAAGTCTCGACTGCGCCAGCGGCGAATATGCGCTGGAACAGTATAATTACAGTAAGGCTTACAATGCGCGCGTCTCTCTCGATTCCGCTGGAGCATGGCTTGAGGGAACGCTGGAAACCGGCACGCTGACCCTGCGCGGCGGCCTGCGCTACGATTATGAAAGCTTCCTGGGCAATCACGTGCTGGCGCCGCGTTTTGCCGCTGCCTACCGCCTCCCTTGGAACGACATCGAAGTGAGTGTTGGCGCCAATCGCTATTACGGCACCAGCATGCTTAGCTACGCCCTGCGCGAACAATATCCGAGCACCGAACTTTGGCGCCGCACCGGCGTGAGCAGCGGCAGCGATCTGCTCTATTCCGATGACGGATGGGCACTGTATTCCGTCACCAATGCCACCAGCTATCGCAATTCGAACCTCAAGACTCCGTATTCGGACGAACTCACCGCTGCCGTAACCGGCCGGGCACTGGGCGGCGTCGCGCGCCTCAAGGGCATTTATCGTGACGGGAAGAACGCCTTCGTCAGAACCCCGATGCTGACCGAAGATGCCGGCAACCTGACGCTGCGCTATTACAATATGAGCAACGATGGCTGGACCAAATATCGCGGCGTCTCGTTCGAATGGGAACGTAGCCTCGGCAAGCATGCGCTGGGTTTCAGCGTCAATTATTCCACTACCGACCGTTCAAACCCGGATTATCTGGAAGATGTCGATGACCTGTTCTGGGATGTGCTGCCGGTCCTCTACGATGGCGGGTTCTACACTTCGCGCGAGATCGCCGCGCTGAACGATGCGTCCAACTATCATTCTCCACTGCTGATCAACGCGACATGGTCGGGCAGTTGGCTGTCCGACAGGTTGCGTAGCAATGTCAGCGTCCATTTCCGAAGCGGCTTCGACTATATTGAGGATACGCTGGTCAACCAGACGATCGAAGGCGTCCGTTATGACGTCTACGAGCTGGTCCATTATTCCGACGCGGTGGACGTGGACCTCAATCTCGAGGCGGACGTGGTCCGCTCGCGCTACGGCACGCTCACGCTGACAGCCGCGATCAGCAACCTGTTCGACACCAAGCAGTCGGACGACGATCTTGCAGGCAGCAGCCCATATTTGCTCGGCCGGCAGGCTTGGATCGGCGCGAAATACAGGTTCTGAGGACCGTGAATTCCCGGCATGGAAAATGGATACGGCTGGCATCCCTGCTTGGCGCAGGCCTGCTGCTGGCGGGGGCGGCTGGAGAGCCTGAGCCTGTGCCCCCAGCAAGCGAATTGCGCATGCTCTATGCCGGGAAACCTCAGGACTGGCCCCGCCCCACCCTGCATGACGGCGCCGTGTTCGAAGAATTCGGCCCGCTTCCCGCACGCCCCACGCTGGAAGGGCGCGATGCGCAGATGGCGCAACTGGGCGAGGAACTGTTCAACGAACGGCGCCTTTCCGGCTCCGGCCAGTTTGCCTGCGCATCCTGCCACAATCGCGAGCTGGGCATGGGCGACGGCTTGCGAACGGCCTTCGGCCATGACCGCCAGCGTGGCAGCCGAAATTCCCAGCAGATATTCACTGCCGGGTTGATGCATGAATGGTTCTGGGACGGGCGCGCCGCCACTCTGGAAGATCAGGCCATCGCGGCCATGACCAACCCCATCGAGATGGCTGGCGAACCTGCCCGGATCGAGGAATGGATCAATTCCGACGATCATTATCGCGAGAAATTCGCCGCGCTTCAGGGTGAAGGCCGCATCACCCTGCAACAGATTGTGGGTGCCATTGCCGCATTCCAGAAGAGCCTGCGCCCACCCCGGAGCAAATGGGACCGGATGCTGGAGGACGGGCCGCAGGTCTTCACCGACGAGGAACTGACCGGCCTGCACCTTTTCCGCACCAAGGCGGGCTGCGCCAATTGCCATAACGGCCCGCTGTTCAGCGATCAGCGCTATCACAATATCGGCCTGACCTATTACGGCCGGAAATATGAGGATCTGGGCCGCTATCTCCTGACCGGAAAGGCCGAGGATGTCGGCCGGTTCCGCACGCCGAGCCTGCGCGCGGCGGGGCGAACAGGGCCCTATATGCATAACGGCCTGTTCCCGTCCCTGCTCGGGATCGTGAACCTCTACAATGCAGGCGGCGTGACTGAAAAACGCGAGGCTTCGCTGGCCGACCCGGCCGCCCCCCGCCCTGCGCTGGACCCGCTGGTAAAGGAACTGAACCTGACGGCGGAAGAACGGCGCGCTCTGGTTGCCTTTCTGGAAACGCTTTAGGCGCGCCTACGTCCGGGGCCGGTAAGTCAGCGGCATGGTGAAACTGCGCCGCTTCCAGGTGGAAGTGGCAGGCGGGCGAGGAAACGGGGATGCCGCCTCTATCTGTTGCCGGGCCAGCCGGTCCAGCGCAGGCTCTCCACTGGTTGCGACGATCCGCACCGGCCCGCTGAGCCTGCCGCGCCGATCGATCTGGAATGCCACCGTCACCGTGCCCTGCAGCCCCCTCGCGGCCAGATTGGCAGGATAGGACTTGCGCCGCTCAATCCAGCGATGCACTTCCGCGCCATAGGCTTCCTCCGCATTCGCCGCCGGGCGCCCATTGGTGGGGATGGAGTCAGCCGGAGCGGAGCGCGCAGCCACATTTGCGCTGACCGGGGCTGAGGGTGTACCGGTTGCAGCACTCGTGACGACACCGGTCGCGAAGACGGTTCCTCCTTCGTTCACGTCAGGTAAGGCAGGAACGTCGGCTGGCCGCACGGCTTCCGCCGCTGGCTCGTTTACCAGCCGAAATGCCGGTTGCGGACTGCTGACGGCAGGAAGTGGCGACACAGCCTCTGCCACTTGGGAAGGCGACGACGGGCGAGACTGTGTTTGCTCAGCCGGGGGTGCGGACAGACTGACGACAGTGAGGGCAGGCTCAAGCGGCCCCTCGCCCATGGACGCAGGATTCCACGCACGCGAGACGAGAATTAAGGCCAGCGCACCATGAATCGCCACAGAAAGAACCAGGGCGAAAGCCCGTTGGCCAAACATGCTGCAGCTTAACGCGAATTACTCGCATTATCAAGTTGCCGAACCATCACTCTGATGGTCAGTCCGGGAGTTCTGGTTCGCCCTTGGCGGGAATTGAGAAGCCGGGCCAAACGAGTGAAAGTGGGGCGGCAATTGCCGCCCCATCCCATCTGCCCGCCAATCCGGGCGCCATATTGGCAGGATCAGAAGTGGATGCTGAGACCGCCCAACACGCTGTTGTCCGTCGCGTCGGCGCCGAACTGGCCCTTGTATCCGACATTCAGGCGGACATTCTCGCTCATCGGGAAGTCCAGAGAGACTTCTGCCAGCAGGGCATCGTCGTCGATCGGCACACCCGAAACCGTGAACGGCGTTGCCGCCGCACCGAAGGAGTGGGTCGCGAGGATCGCCGTATCGTCAAAGGCATGACGCCAGCCCAGCACAACCTTCAGTTCGGCGCCTTCTTCAGCCACGTCCAGCTTGGCCGAACCGCGCAGGCCCAGCGTACCGAAGGTTGTGTCCGTGGTCATGCTGCCGCCAGTCAGCGCCGCAACGCCCCCGGCTTCGGCATAGGCGTCGGTCTTCAGGCTGACATAGGCAAGGCCCGCAAACGGCTCGAGATCGATGGCCCCGACCTTGAGCGCATAGCCCACTTCACCGAACACCTGCGTCGTGCCGGCATCGTAATCGGCTGCCAGCGTCTGCGCTGCCGGGAAGGCCACTTCCCGAACGGTGGAGAGATCATGCCAGCTGTGGCTGAACGCACCGCGCAGGCGGAACTGGCCGATTTCCCCGCCGGCATAGGCGCCAAGGTGATAGGTTTCCGCTTCCGCAGTCGAGGCTCGGGCCGCAACGTCGAAATCGCTGCTGCTGTAGCCGCCCAGCACGCCGAGGCGCCAATCGCCAAGCTGCGTATCGAACCCGACGAACACGCCAGCGCTATCCCGCTCCAGCTTCGCCACATTGGCATCGCCATTCGTGTGGCCCCAATTGCCGAAGCCTGTCGCCCACAGGCCAGTGCCCTCCCCGCTTTCGGCCGCATGGTCCATCGCGACACTGCGCAGGATCTGGCTCTCGTTGATGAGCGCCGATTTGATCGATGCGTGGATTTCGCCGGAAAGCCCGTCAAAAACAGCGGCAAGGTCACCCTGTTCCAGGAACATCGCCGCATAGTTGATCGCATTGGTGCCGCCCAGCGCCTGCACGGCATTGGCCGCAGCGCCCTGATTGGCAGCTGTCACCAGCGCCGACCACGGAGTCTTGATGCCCTGATAGGTAACCGTCACACCGTCATCGAGATAGGTCACCACGCCTTCCAGCAGCGGATTGTTCTCGACGGGCAGCAGGAAGCCATCGCCTTCCACCACGATCTCGCCAGTGGAACCTTCGCCCAGCGCGATCACCTGATAGGGATTGTCGAGCAGCACGCCCGGCGCGAAATCCGCGGTCAACTGCACGCCATCCTCAATGGTGACATCGCCGGATTCCACCAGAATGCTGTCATGCAGCGCGCCATCGATCTCCACATCGAAGATTGAGCCGCTTTCAAACAACACGTCGCCAACGATGGTGAGCTGGCCCGGCGAATTGCCCGGCGCCAGTGTACCGCCATCGCCAACGACCAGCGAACCGATCGTGCCCGCGCCGCCAAGGGTGCCACCGTCACCTACGGCAACGCCCGCGCCGGCCAGGTTCCCGTTCGCCTTCAGAAGCCCCCCTGCAACGTCGATCGTCCCGAAATAGTCCGGGGAATCCGCTGTCAGGTCAGTAACCCCGGCAAGGTGGCGAATTTCGCCGCCCGTGCCGAACATCACATTGTCAAAGTCGATATTGCTGGTGTGGTTGAACACCAGAGTGGCATCGCCTTCACCGAAATAGATGCCGTTGACTGCGTCGACCGTACCGGCGGCGACCGCATCTTCACCCTCTTCCGCGCCGATCACCAGCGTACCGGTGGCCGTATCGTAAGTGGCGATGTCGATCTTGTTGGCTGCCTTCAGCAAGCCGCCATCCTGCACGATGACAGTGGCATTGCCGGTGAAGCCGACACGCATATTGCCGGAATATCCCTCACGTGTGAGCACCTCGAGGGAGGAGCCTTCTCCGGTGATCAGAACCGTGCCGTAAGACCCTTCGTCCACGCCAGCCGCTGCCGTATAGGCCGTTGCGCTCGCGCCATCGGCAATGGTCAGCTGGCCATAGCCCACAGTGCCGTTGCCAGAGCCGCCGACATAGAGGCTCAGCTGGCTGACCAGCGCACTATCCTCGCCAGTAACCGTCATTTCGGCCAGGCTGTCGCCATAGCCGCCGATGTAGACGCCATCTGCCTGCAGCAGGCCGCCTTCGGAAACCAGCGTCTTGCCTTCGTCCAGACTGAACCAGCCATCGGCTGCGCCCCAATCCGCCGGAAGTTCGGGATGCAAGGTGCCGATCAGCATCTTGCTGTCTTCACCGGTGATGGTGATGTCCGCGCCTTCGCCAGCGTAAAGCCCGCCGCCGGAGGTTTCGAACACGGCGCCATCACGCACCATGATCGTCGCACTGGAACCTTCCTCCCGGCCGATCTGGGCATGAAGTTCGTTAAACCAATGGGTGCCTTCCCCCTCCAGCGTCAGCGAGCCTTCTTCCGGCCCCATCACTGTCTGGTAGGTTTCAACCCGGGCACCGCCGGAAACGGTCACATCGCCGCTGCCTTCCTGGCCGATGGTGAAGGTGGCGGTGTTGATCCACTCGGCGTCCTCGCCCGAAATAGCGGCGGATGCGCCATCATCGGAACCAACAAAGGCATTGGTGGAGCCAAGCTGTCCGGTGAGTTCAAACAGGCCCTCTTCCACGCGAACGTCACCCGCATAGGCGGAGCTGTCGCCGGTAAGGGTCAGCTTCGCATCGCCTTGCTTGATCAGGGTGCCGCCGCCTGCAACCACGTTGGAAAGGCTCGTATCCAGCGAAGGATCGATTGCCAGAGAGCCAGTGCCGATGGTGAGATCGCCGTTGAGGACAGAGCCTTCCTCGAGAACGAGGGTCGTGGCGCCGCTGCCCACTACCACGGCCGATCCGGTTCCCGTGATCGTGCCGCTATTGGTGATCGTCGTCGTGGTGGCCCCGGTGCGGATGCCATCCGCGCCCTGCACCTGACCGCTATTGTCGATCGTCGCGCTGCCAGTCAGGACTTCGACACTGATGCCGTCCGTCTTGCCGACGACCTTGCCGGAATTGACGATCTCGATCTCGCCATTGCGGGCAAAGGCGTAAATGCCTTCGCTTCCGGTTGCGATGACATCGGATTCATTGGTGACGGAAACATCGCCGAAGCCATCTTCATCATCGTAATATCCGGCATCTGCGAAGATGCCTTGATAGGCGTTGATCGTGCCGGTGTTCAGGACGGTCGTGTCGCCCTGATTGGCCGATCCACGGATACCAGCATCGGCCGATGCGATCAGTTGGCCGGAATTGGTGACCTTCACATCGCCTGTCTGCGACCAAGCGACCAGTGCCTGCTTCTGTTCTGAAGTGACCTTGGCGGAATTCTCGATAGTGACGTCGGCAAAATAGCCAACGGCGCGAATGCCTGCCTGATTGCCTTTCACCTCGCCGCTATTGTCGATCAGCACCGTTGCGAAATCGTCCACAGTGCCCGCACCATCCGCATAGATGCCACGATTGTTCGTGTCGGTGACGGTCCCGGTATTCGTGATCGAGACAGAACCGCCATTGCTGGTGGCGGTAATGCCCGCGCCGTTCGGGTCAGGCGTCCCGGCGGTGACGGTCGCGCCGCTTTCGATCGTGATGTCGCCGCCGATGTTGTTACGCACCCATACGCCGCCGAAGCCTTCGGTGCTGGTGATGTCCACATCATCGGCCAGCGTCACGGAAATCGTCGTATCCTCGACGAAGGAATTGATGTTGATGCCGCCGTAATCGGTCGAGTTCACGCTGGTATCCTCAACCGTCAGCGTAATGCCCAGCGGGCCTTCCGCATCCGGATGGGGATTGTAGTTGATATTGCCATCTTCGAGGGTTTCGCCGGTAACATCGAGGCTGCCCGCCCCGGAATTTGCCGTTGCGTCAATCCTGTCAGGCCCGCAATTCAGCACGGTTACACTGCCAGGCCCGCCGGGCGAACAGGCGGCGGATGCCTGCTGCGGAAATGCGGAAAGGCATGCAAGGGCGGCCCCTGCGAGAAGAAGCGGCTTCAGCGCATGCGTTGATTGGTATTCGGACTGCATCTCATTCCCCCTTTGGAAGTTCGCGAACACGCGCAAAGCGAGCAATCCTGCTCACTTCCGGGACTTAACCCGCAAGGCACGAACTTCAATATTCATTGATCTTTCATAAGGTTATATAAAGTGTCAACGCAAGACACGCTATTTCACCTAGTGAGTGCTGAGCAGGGCCACAAAGGCACTTAAGACGCACAGAAACGCCCAGTTAAGACGCACAGAAACGCCCCGTCGCCAGCGAGGCGACGGGGGCAGTGATGGCGTCTGAATGGAGTTTGGAAGGCCGGTTCGTCAGCCTTGTCCGACCGCCTTCGGAGGCAACCATTGCGTCGGACGCATCGCCGGGGCGTAACCTTCTGGTCACGCTCCGGCAACACACTCGTCAGTGGCCGGCGGTGGCCTGCTGTTCTTTGGCGGACTTCAGCACATAGGCGCGAATTGCCTCTGCCTGATCGGCACTGAGCCAAGGGGCGAAGCTGATCATCCCGTTGTCCTTCAATGCCCCCTCGATCACAACCGAGCGCCATGCATCCCGGTTCGTCGCCACCTGGCTCTTGAACAGGTTCGGGTTGACCGGTCCGGTGTGGCAGATCGAGCAGAAGGCGAAATATTGCTTCTCCCCTTCCGCATATTGGGCTGCGGTGAAGATCTCGTCGCTCTGGGCAAAGGGCAGTTGCGGGATCGGCGGCAGCTTGGGCAGAGTGCCCTTGCCATCGATCCGGAAGGCCAGCAGCACGCCATTGGCAGGCGGGCGGCGCATCCAGTCGCTGGCCGTGGCCATGCCCATGGAGCCGCCATAGCCGGCCAGCACCGCGACATATTGCACGCCCTTTGCCCGGAAGGTGACTGGCCCCGCCATGATCCCGCGCTGGGCATCGAATTTCCACAATTCCTTGCCCGTATCCGCAGCGCGGGCGCGGAATATGCCATAGGGATCGCCCTGGAAGACGAGGTTGCCGCCAGTGGCCAGCGTGCCGCCATTCCACGGCCACGGCATGTCGATCTGCCAGCGTGCCTTCTGCTTCACCGGATCCCAGGCCACCAGCATGCCGCGGTTCATCTTGGCGAGGGCTGCGCGTCGTTCCGCAGGCGTGGCACCGGCCACGGTGCCTTCCGGCGGATCGAGGAACGTAACGCCGGTGTTCCAGCGCCCGACATGGCGGGTGTAATTCTTGTCATCGCCATAGGCCAACGGCACATGCATTGCCGGGATATAGACCAGCCCGGTCTTGGGCGAATAGCTCATCGGGTGCCATGCATGCGCCCCGATCCCGGCGGGATGGATGAGATAGGGCTTGTCCGCATAGCGCGCCTCGGGCTTTTCAACCGGGCGGCCAGTGACGAGGTCGATCTTCTCGGCCCAGTTCTGGGGAACGAAGTTCTCCGCGCTGATCAGCTTCCCGTTGCTGCGGTCGATCACATAGAAGAACCCGTTCTTCGGCGCCTGCATCAGCACCTTGCGCGGCTTCCCGTCGATGGTCAGATCCGCCAGCGTGATCTGCTGCGTGGCCGTGAAGTCCCAGGTCTCGCCCGGGTTCACCTGATAGTGCCACTTGTACTTGCCCGTATCCGGATCGAGCGCGAGGATCGAGGAGAGGAACAGATTGTCCCCCTTGCCTGCCGAGCGCGCGCGGTGGTTCCAGGGCGAGCCATTGCCCACGCCCACGATCAGCTGGTTGAAATCGGCATCGTAGACCACCGAGTCCCACACGGTGCCGCCGCCGCCCATTTCCCACCAATTGCCGTTCCAGGTCTTGCCCGCGAACTTGGCGAAGGCCTCGTCCGAAGCGGCCCCATCGGGGCCATCGGCCGGATTGCCGGGCACGGTGTAGAACCGCCACACAAGCTTTCCGGTATTGGCATCATAGGCGCTGACATAGCCGCGCACGCCCAGTTCGGCGCCCGAATTGCCGATGATGACCTTCCCGCGCACCACGCGCGGGGCCATGGTGATCGTATAGGGCTTCTTCTGGTCGACCGTGACGGTGGACCACAATTCCTTGCCGCTGGCCGCATCCAGCGCAATCAGCCTGCCATCGATCGTGCCGACGAATACCTTGCCTTCCCACACCGCGACACCGCGATTGACCACGTCGCAGCAGGCGTGAGCGCCCTTCTGCCCGTCCACCTTGGGATCGTAGTTCCACAACAGGCTGCCGGTGCTGGCGTCCACCGCCATGACCTTGGACCATGCGGTGGAGACATACATGATGCCATCCACCACGATGGGCGTGGCTTCCTGCCCGCGGTTGGTGTCCAGCGGGACGGACCATGCAAGGCTTAGCTTGCCGACATTGCCGTCATTCACGTCTTCCAGCGGACTGTATCGCTGTTCGGCATAGGTGCGGCCATAGGACAGCCAGTTATCCGGATCGTCTTCCGCAGCCAGCAACCGCGCTTCGGTGACATTGCCTGCAGGCGGTTTTTCACAACCGGTGAGAAGAAGTGCTGCGGCCAGCATGACTGCCCTGTGGAACACAAGCGTTACTCCGCGATAATCGCAGGCAATGGACGCGCGCCGCCCCCGGACGGCAGCCATCGCAGACGCCCTTTCGATGCGCCCGCGATGCCTCATCGCAGTGTCACTGCCTGCCTGACTGAATTAAGGGTGTGGGGCTCCGGGAGGATTTTGCTGTGGAGCCCCACATCCAGGGTAACGCCAGGTCAGAACTTGGCGTTGATCCCGGCATAGAAACGGCGACCGATCTGATCGAAGAAATAGGCGTTGATCGGGAAGCCGCCGATGGTGTTGGCAAGGCCGGTTGCCGAGGCATTATACTCGGTAAGCGGCGGTGCCTTGTCGAACAGATTGTCGACGCCGAAGCGGAACGTCACATTGTCCGTAACCGCATAGCTGCCGTTCAGATTGAACAGGTCATAGGCCGGGCTACCGACGAAGGGCGTGTTCGGATCCGACGTGTAGGCGATGGATTTCGCCGCCGGCAGATGCTGCCATTGCAGGCCGATCGTGGCCTTGCCGATGGAATAGGTGAAGTTGTTCAGCATCTTCCAGCGGAAGGTACCCGGATTGAGGCCGTTTTCCGCAATGGCGTTGCTGCCTGCCGGGCCGAGCGTGCCTGCATATTCCACAAGCTGGCCGGCTGCACCCGCGCTGGCGGGAAGTGCCGCCGACTTGAGGGTGAGCAGGTAGTTGAACACCGTGTTGAGGCTGAACGTGCCCGGGCCGATCGGGAAGGACCAGTCGAGCTGAACGTCGATGCCTTCAGTCCGGAAGCGGCCATTGTTCAGATAGGTCACCTGAACATTGCCCAGCGCACCATCACCCGCGACACGCCCCACTGCCTGACAGAAGGAAGACGCCGCAGCAGCAGACGGATCGCTTGAGATTGCCGGATTGAAAGTGGGATCGAAGCAGAAGCGCTGCGCCGTATCCAGCGTGAGCGGCCCGATCGCATCGTCCACGGCGATGTTGTAATAATCGACCGACAGACGCAGGCGATTGAACATTTCCGCATCGAAGGGCGAACTGACCACAGCACCCAGAGTCCAGGTCTTGGCGGATTCAGGCTTCACATCCGGATTGCCGACCAGTGTCGGGAAGGCAAATGCCGGGCCGAGCGCGTTGTAGAATTGCGGGTTCGAATAGAACGTATCGGCCGTTCCCGCGATCGACTTGTCCATCAGGATGCGACAGACCGCTTCGACATTGGCCGCGTTCGAGTTCTTGCCCGGGTTGGCGGACCAGCCCAGCGTGTTGTTCCGACGGCAAACGTCGCCGCCGCCCGCTGCAGTGAAGGTCTGCTGCGGAGCGAGGTAGAGTTCGGCAATGTTCGGTGCGCGCACCGCCTTGTTGAACCCGCCACGCAGACGCAACCAGTCGGTCACTTCCCAATCGGCCATCGCCTTCCAGGTGAAGCTGTTGCCGGTGGTGTTGTAATCGGACGAACGCGCGCCGAGATTTAGCTCGAATTTCTTGATGCCCGGCACATCCGCCAGAACCGGAATCAGCAATTCGCCGTAGAATTCATCCACTTCGATCTCGCCCGATGAATTACCGCTCGGGTAGATGCCGATTGCCTGATCCTTGAACGAACGACCCTGCGTGGTCAGCGTATCGTTGATGAAATCATAGCTGTTCTTGCGGTGGCTGGCGCCGATGGCCGCACGCAGTTGCCCTGCCGGCAGTTCGAACAACCCGCCCTGCGCGTTGAATTCGAACACCGTCTGTTCCATCGTGGCCTTGTTCTGCAGATTGGCGGAAACCGCCTCGATGCAGTCCTGCGAGACGACCTGGTCGACATCGAACGGATCGAACCCGCTGGTGCAGGTGGCAGTGGAGGCACCAAAGCCGCCAAATGCGGAATTGCCAGTCGATTTGAAGCCCGCGCCCCAATTGGGCGAACCGATCACCGCACGGAACCGCTCGAGCGAAGCCGTACCGGTGATCAGCGACGTGGTCTGCGACTGACCGCGCGATGCATAGAGTTCCCAGGTCCAGTCACTGCCCGGAATGCTGCCTTCAAGGCCCGCGACGAGGTTATAGGTCATCACCTCGGTCTTGGATTCGCGGTTCGCATAATTGAGGTAATAGGTCAGCTGCCAGTCGCAGCTCGCCCCGGAACCGGCGGCCCCGGCCACTGCCGAGGGATCGCAATGCAGCAGGTCGCGGATCGAATCCGGCGTGCCGATCGGGATGACGCGACTGTCGAGGATCGAACGCAGTTCCGTTGGAACTTCGCTGGCGGCCGGCACGAAGGCCGACCAGCCATTCACCGAGGGCGAAGGCTGCTGGACAGTGTTGGTCGTGACATGGGTGAAGGTTCCCTGCCCGAATACGCCGATCCAGTCGTTGATCTCGTAATTGCCGCGAGCGTAAACGTTATAGCGCGACAACGGCAGCTGGACGAAGCCATCGAGGAAGTTCTGGCCGAGCGTGCCATCGGCCTGCTCTTTCCATTTCGGCCCGGATGTGTCGCCCTTGAAGCGGGAAACGCCGCCCGGAGGGCTCTGGAAGAAGCCGGTGAAGGCAGTGCCGTCTTCATTGAAATACAGGCGAGAGCCGGTTGCCACCGCACCCGCGCCGAATATCGCGTCATAGGAACCCTGCGTGGGATTAATCCCGCCATAGGGCTGGAAGCCCGAGAAATCCGGGAAAAATTCCGTGCCGGTGAAGCGTGGATCGGACCACACTTCCTGGAACCATTCGCGTTCTGCCTGGGCGGCGGAACGGCGATCGTTCATCGACAGGCCGAAAGTCACATTGCCCCGACCATCGTCGAAATTTGCGCCCATGATGCCGCTGATGGTGTATTCCGTGCCGTCGCCACGTTCGGTGGTGCCGATCTGCGCATCGAGATCGAGCCCCTGGAAGTTCTTCTTGAGGATGAAGTTCACGACGCCGCCGACCGCGTCAGCACCATAGGTTGCCGATGCGCCGCCGGTGATGATTTCGACACGATCGATCGCAGCAGCCGGTATCGTGTTGATGTCGACCACGCCAAGTGCGTTGGCCGGCGTAGCACGACGCCCGTCGACCAGCACCAGGTTGCGGTTGGTGCCCAGGCCGCGCAGCGAAACGGTTGCCGCGCCCGGAGTGTTAGTTGCAGTGGGCTGGATGTCGCCACCCAGCGAAGGCGTCTGTACCGGAGTGAAAGCGGGCAGCTTGTTCAGGCTGGTTTCGATGGCGGCAGTACCTGTCGCCTTCAGCAAATCCTCGCCCACCGATACGATGGGGCTGTTCGCTTCATAATCGCGCCTGACGATGCGCGAGCCGGTGACGACGATGTCCTGAGCCTGCGGCTCTGCTTCGTCGCCTGAAGATGTCTGCGCCATGGCTGGTGACGCCGCTGCCACAATGGCAATCGCCGTCGAACACGCGAACGCAAGACGCAACTTTGCTGTAGTGCCCGTCATATCCTTCTCCCACTCCCCTCATCGGTGGGATCTTGCAGACGATCCCTTTCCGTGAGTCGCACTTGTTGTGTGCCGTGCCGCTTTTCGGCCTTAACAATCTATCTATCGTGGTAGATAGTTCAACATCAAATTGGTCGTTTGCGGTTATGCGTCCGCTGGCGTAGCCAAAGTCCGGGGGGACGAATGTTCAAGGGCGCTGCGGGGGCGTCGCAGCGGAAGAGGTAGTTGACTATGACCGAAAGCGACGCAGGCAGCGCAGACGATTTTGATGCCTGGAGCGACCATTATAACGAGTATTACCCCGTAGGCTCGCGCCTTGACCTCGAGTTTCGCACGTCGCGCCTGCTCGTTCTTGCAGCGCGCAACTGGATGTACCGAATCGACAATTTGTTACGTCAGGAAACGGGCCAGAGCCGCGCGCGCTGGCAGGTGCTGTTCGCCATCGCCTTCGCTGAACAGCCCGCCACCATGTCGGACATCGCCCATCGCGCGCGGGTCCAGTGGCCAACGCTAGTCCGTGTCGTGGAAAGCATGGAGCGCGACGGACTGATCACGCGCGAGAACAACCCGGCAGACAAAAGGTCGAAGCTGCTCCGGCTGACCAAGGCCGGCGACGATGTGGTGGCGCACATTCAGCCGACGCTGGATCGGGAGAGAACCGCCCTGCTCTCCGGCCTTTCGGACGAAGATCTGCCTCGCTGCACCGCCATGCTGCAGAAGATCTTCGAGGCCGCGATCCGCTGAGGGATCGCGCCCGCCCAGGTTCTCCCGCGATCAGGCCCCGTCCGTGCGGGCCTGCTGAATGTCCACCACTTTGGGCGCGCGGGAGAACAGGTCCGTATAGGGATCGTCGAGATCCACGCTGAACGGTTCGGTGCCTTCGCGCACAGTGGTCCGGCGCATGTCGCGCTTGTACCGGGCAGCATCGAAATCTCCGCCGCGGTGCATGCTGCACAGATTGTCCCAGATCACCAGATCGCCGGGTTTCCAGGTGACATAGAAGGTGTAGCGCGGCTGGGTTGTATGCTCAATCAACCGCCTGATCAGGGCGCGCCCTTCTTCCTTGTCCATCCCTTCGATGTCCATCGTATGCGCCGCGATGAACAGGGACTTGCGGCCAGACCCGGCATGGGTGTGTACGATCGGATGGCGGGCCTTGAACCGGTCGTTGATCTCCTCTTCCGAGATTTCCGCGCCGGCCTGCTTGCGGCTCCACCACAGAGAATTGATGCCCACCTTGCCTTCGATCAGTGCCTTGGTCTCTTCGTCCAGATCGTCATAGGCGCTACGGGCATCGGCAAAGCCGGTCTCCCCACCCTCTGCCGGGACTTCATGCGCCAGCAGCAGAGAATAGGACGTCCGCTTTTCCATGAAGGCACTGTCGGTGTGCCACAGGCGATCACCCTTGCGATACTGGATCGCGGCCGGATCCTGCGTGATCTCGCCTTCCGCATTGAGGTTGGATGCATCGAACAGTTCACGATGAGGCAAGCGAAACTTGCTGCCCTCCCGCTTCGGAACACGTTCCAGATAGCCGAAATTGCGGCTGAACTGGACGTGCTGTTCGTCGTTCATGCCAGTGTCCCGGAAGACGCAGACACCATATTGCGACATGGCGTCGATCACCTGCTGCACTTCCTCAGCGGAGAGTGGCTTCGTCAGGTCCAGCCCGGAACACTCTGCCCCGAACTTCTCCAGAATCGGTTCGCACTTCAACGCCATCTTCACCCCGGAATCCTCTATAGTTGGTATTGCCTACCATAGTAGGGATTATAAGGGAAGCTCCGCAGCGCGAGGCCGGGCCAGACTGCCCGCGATCCCTGACAATCAGTTCGAGGCCAACATCTGCGCCGAACTGGAACCTGCCCCCGCTCCAGGCGAAAGGCAGGCCCGTCAGCGGTCAATCAGCCTGACCCTTCGTTCGGCCGGGCCATCACCAAAAAATCAGAGCTTGCAGCGGGGCCGCTTGCCCGACTGCGTGCGATAAGTGTCGGTCTTGGCGTTATAGGACTTGTAGCGCTGCTGGCAGGCGCGGACGTGGCGATGCCAGTCATTCGTCTTGGTCCAATGCTTGGGAGGAGCCGGCGGGGCCTTGCCCCACGCGCTCTTCCATTCGCCATAGGGGCTTTTGGATGAAGGCCCTTGTTTCGGCGCCTCCTTCTTTGCCGCCGGCTTCTGCGTGGGCTGGGGTTGGGGCTTGGCCTGTCCTTCCTTGCGCGGCGGTTCAGCCGGCTTCGGTTGGGCCTGAAGCGCCTGCGGGGCAATGGTCAGAAGTGCCGCCGCGAAGAGCGGGGCCAGGAAGTTGCGCATTGTTTCACTCCTTGTGCAGTGCCTCGAAAAGGGGGGAACGAGGCGGGAAATCACTGGTCGGCATTTTCAGGCGGCATCACGGCACCGCCACCAAGCGCCTGATAGAGCGCGACTTGGGCGTTGAGCTGGTTGAGCCGGTTTTCGCTCACGCTGCTCTCGGCGCTGCGCAGGCGCTCCAGCGCGTCGATCCAGCTCCGCAAGGCGACGGCCCCGGCAGCATGCTGACGAGCGTAGAGGCCTTCCGCATCCTTCGCCGCATCCAGCGACCGCTGGAGGGCTTCACCCTGCTGCTGATAATGCTGGCGCGCCGAAAGGGCATTCGCCGTATCGCGCAGGGCATCGTAGAAATCCTGCCGGAACTGCTGGACGGCGGCCTCGTAATCCGCGCGCGCGATGCCCGTACCCAGCCGGATACGGTCAGGATTGAGTGTCGGCAGGGACAGAGCGGCACCCAGACTGGCCACGGGGTTGCTGAGGATAGACAGCAAGCTGCTACTGGCTGTCCCAAGCGAACCTGTCAGGCTGAGCTTGGGGTAATAGCTCGCCGCCGTTGCGTCTGAACTCGCCAGCGCCTTGCGCAGCCGCAATTCGGAAGCGGAAAGGTCCGGCCTGCGGGCGAGCAATTCGGCGGGCACTCCTGCATCGACGGAAGGCAAATCCGCGTGGGGCAGTTCGGTCCGTTCCGGGCCGTCATAGACCTGCCTGCCGAGCAGGGCAGCCAGCGCGTTGCGAGTTTCAGCGCGGCTTTGCTCAAGTTGCGAAAGGGAGGCTTCCTGCGAGGCGACAGTCTGCTCCGCCTCGCGCAGATCCAGCCGCGGCACGGCACCGGCATCGAACTGCTTCTGCACGAGTTCGAGCTTCTTGCGCGAATAGGAAAGGGTCCGCTCGCTGATCGCGATCCGTTCATTGGCATAGGCAAGTTGCCACCATGCACTCACCGTTGTGCCGACGAGCGAAAGGCGCGTGGCGGCCAGATCGCGTTCGCTCGCCGCCGCTTCCCAATGTGCGGCATCGCGCTCTGCATCGAGCCTGCCGAACAGGTCCACTTCCCACGAGGCACCGAGCGAAGCCGAGGAGCTTTCATTCCACGATGCCGAACCGTCCAGTTCATGCGATGCACCGGTGGAGGCACTGGTACCCAGCGTGGGAAGCATCTGGCTGGCCGCAAGGCGGGCCGACATGCGGGCCTGCCGCAAGCGAATGCCTGCGGCGGCAAGGTCCGCGTTCTGTTCCAGCACACGATCCACCAGGGCGGAAAGCTCGGCATCGCCGAACTCGTCCCACCACGGCCCGGTCTGCCGGGCGATTGGTCCGCTTGCGGCCTGTTGCCATGCTGCTTCGACCGGCAATTGCGGCGCGGAATATGTACTGCGGGCAATCGAGGCACAGCCGCTCGTGCTCACCAGCAGGGCCGCGAGACATACAGTCAGCGGCAGCTTGTGGCGGATGATCGTGGGTGTGGCGGTCAATGACATGGTTCAATCCCTGGAAAGCGCATCGACCGGATCGAGGCGAGCCGCGCTGCGAGCGGGCAGGAAGCCGAAGGCGACGCCGATCAGGGTCGAACAGGCGAAAGCCAGCACGATGGAGATGGTGGAGAACACCATCGGGAAGCTCGCACCGCTCCAGCTGAAGACGGCACCGATGCCCAGCGCGAGCAGCACGCCGATCACCCCGCCCAGCAGGCAGACCAGAACGGCCTCGATCAGGAACTGCTGCAGGATGTCAGACTGGCGCGCGCCAACGGCCATGCGCACCCCGATCTCGCTGGTGCGTTCGGTGACCGAAACCAGCATGATGTTCATCACCCCGATCCCGCCGACGATGAGGGAGATCACCGCAATTGCCGCGATCAGCAGGGTCATCGTCTGCGTCGTGCTGGTAATGGTTTCGCGGATGTCGTCAGTGTTGCGGATGAAGAAGTCCGTCGTGCCGTGGCGCATGGCCATCAGGCGTTCGACCGCCGCCTGCGCAGCCGACATGTCCGCATCGTCCACGATACGCACGGTGACGCTGCTGAGATAGGTCTGGCCCAGCATCCGCGTCATCACCGTAGTATAGGGCACGAAGAACTTCAGGCTGTCGCTGTTCATCGGCCCGGACTGGCTGGTTTCGATCACGCCGATCACGCGGACGGGGACATTGCCCAGCATCACGATCCGCCCGATGGGTTCCTCGCCGTTCACGAACAAAGTGTCGCGCGTATCCTCGTCGATCACGGCGTCTTGCGCGCGCTGCTTCACGCTGGCGGCATTGAACAGGCTGCCCTGGACGATATCCAGCCCCTTCACCCGGAAATAGCCTTCGCCCACCCCGCTCACCTGCGCCGTGGCGGCGACATTGCCGAAACGGGCAGTGACATTGCTGGAAACAGACGGGGTCACGCTGTCCACGAAGGGCTGGCTTTCCAGCGCTTCCGCGTCGGCCGGAACCAATGTCTCGATCCGGCTGGATCGCATGTCGCCGAAACTCTTGCCCGGATAGACGTCGAGCGTGTTGGTGCCCAGGCTGCTGATATTCTCGAGGATCTGCTGCTGCGATCCATTGCCCAGCGCCACCACCGAAACGACGGAGGCAATGCCGATGATGATGCCCAGCATGGTCAGGAAAGTGCGCAGCTTGTGCGCCGCCATGGCCAGCAGGGCCATGCGAAAAGCCTCGCGGAACCGATCAACCAGTTGTTCCAGCGCACTGCCGCCCGTTTCCGGCGGGGGGAGCTTGCGCACAGCCTGCGCCTTGCGCGTCGTCCGGTCGGCAACGATCTGGCCGTCGCTGATCTCGATGATCCGGTCCGCATGTTCGGCCACTGCCATGTCATGCGTGACGAGGATGACCGTGTGCCCTTCCTGATGCAATTCGCCCAGGATGCGCATCACTTCCACGCCGCTTGCGCTGTCCAGTGCGCCGGTCGGCTCGTCGGCCAGGATCACCTCGCCCCCGTTCATCAGGGCGCGGGCGATGGAAACGCGCTGCTGCTGGCCGCCGGAAAGCTGGCCGGGCCGGTGGCCGGTGCGTTCTTCCAGCCCCAGCCGCCCCAGCAGGGCACGGGCGCGCTGGGCGCGAGCCTCGCGGCCCTTGCCCGCATAGACGGCCGGCACTTCGACATTGCCCAGCGCGGTCAGATCGCCCAGCAGATGATAGCGCTGGAAGATGAAGCCGAAATATTCGCGCCGCAGTTCTGCCAGTTCATCCGGTACGAGTTCGGCAGTCTCCCGGCCGCTTACGGCATAGCTGCCCCGGCTGGGCCGATCGAGGCAGCCCAGAATGTTCATCAGGGTGGACTTGCCGGAACCGGAAGCGCCGACAATCGCCACCATCTCGCCGGAATGGATATCCAGATCGACATCCTTCAGGGCAGCGAACACGCCGTCGCCGGAAGGATATTCGCGCCAGACCTTCCGCAGGCGCAACAAGGGGGTATCAGTCACGGGCGCGGCCTCAGAAGGGGGGCGGCCCCATCCGGCCGCCGCTATTGCTGGAAGCGGTTGCCTCGGTCGCTTGGCCGACCACAACCTTCTCGCCACTCTTCAGCCCGCTCAGCACCTCGGCCGACACGTTGTTATTGATCCCGATCCTGATCTGGCGCTGCTCCATCCGGCCGCCCGCGCCCATGACTCGCACGGAATAGGTGCCGTCCTTGGCCTTTGCGCCCAGAGCGGACGACGGAATCAGCAGCACGTTCTTCTTCCGGGCGAGCACGATGGAAACCTGCGCCGTCATCAGCGCGCGCAGTTTTCCGTCCGTGTTCGGCACTTCGAACAGCGCGTTGTAATAGATCGCGGTGGAACTGCTGGAAGAACTGGAGCTGGTGGAATTCACTTCGTCCACGATCGATTCCGGCGCCGGTTCGACCTGCAGCAGGGAGGCGTTATAGCGGTGATCCGCATCGCCCAGGATCGTGAAATAGACCGGCAGGCCCGCATCGACCTTGATGACATCGGCCTCCGAAATCTCGGCCTTCACCTGCATCACATCAAGCTGGGCAAGAATGACGATAGTCGGTGCGGACTGGTTGGCATTGACCGTCTGGCCCTGCTTGGTGACCACGGCCACCACAACGCCGTCCATCGGGGCGACGATGCGGGTATAGCCCAGATTGATCTCCGCCGTGTTCACGCCCACGCGCGCCTGCTGGATCTGTGTGTCGATCACCGCCAGTTGCGCCCGCGCGGATTTCAGATCGGCCTCCGCAGCCTCGAAATCCGCCATGGATGTAGCCTCGCCCGGCACCATGGCCTGCTGGCGACGAAAACTCAGTTCAGCCTTGGCCAGAGTGGCCTGCTGCGAAGCCCGCTGAGCCTGCATGTTCGCCAGTTCCGCCTGCGCGGTCCTGAGCGTATTCGTCTGCGTCTGCGCATCGATCTGGGCGATCAACTCGCCCTTCCTGACCACCTGCCCCACTTCGACATTCAGCGTTTCGAGCCGGCCGGAAACCTGCGCGCCCACGCTGACCATTTCCTTGGGCTCCAGCGTGCCGGTAGCCTCCACCGTCTGCTCTATATCGCCGCGCGTCACATCCGCGGTGAGGAGAGCTGGCTCGTCGCCACCGGCGAAAAACACGCGCCAGAGGATCAGGATGAGGATGAGCGCGCCAAGACCGGCAGCACCGACTACAATACGTCTGCGGGACATCATTCCGGCGATATGGGCGGTGACGCTGGCCTTGTGGGTAAAGAGTCCGCAATCGAAACGTAAAGTTTTCGAAAAGGCGGCATGACTCGCGGGATTGTCTGCGCCATGCAGATGCGGTGTCGACCGATCACCCCTTCATCCTGCTCGTCGATGACGATGCCGATCTCAGCGCCCTGTTGCGCGAATATCTCGAAGGCGAAGGCTTCGAAGTCGAAATCGTCTCCAATGGCACTGACGGCGCTGCCAGAGCCTTGTCCGGCGAGCATGATGCAGTGATCCTGGACGTGATGCTGCCCGGCATCAATGGGATCGAGGTTCTCAGGATGATCCGTCGTTCCAGCGAGATACCCGTCCTCATGCTGACCGCCCGAGGCGATCAGATTGACCGGGTGGTCGGCCTCGAGCTTGGCGCGGACGACTACGTGGCCAAGCCGCATTACCCGCGCGAACTGGTCGCCCGGCTGCGGGCAGTCATGCGACGCAATACGGCACATGGCAGCCGCCCGGCCGACCCGGTTGTGGTTGGCGGTCTGGAAGTTCAGGTCGCCGCGCGCCGCGCCAGCTGGAACGGGCAGCCCCTCGAACTCACGGCATCGGAATTCAACCTCCTGGTCGTGCTGATGCGCACCGGCGACGATGTGGCCACGAAGGACAGCCTGTCGCAGGAAGGGCTGGGACGCGCGCGGCAATCCTATGATCGCAGCGTGGACGTTCATGTCAGCAATCTGCGGATCAAGCTGGAAGGCAGTTCCGGCGGCGCCATCGCGATCGAAACCGTGCGCGGTGTGGGTTATCGCCTTCAGGTGACGGCATGAAGCGCAGGTTGTTCTGGAAGATCCTGCTCGCCTTCTGGCTGACGCTTTTCGCGATCACCCAAGGGGTCTGGCTGCTGTTCGAGCTGAACAGGAATGACCGCCCGAATCCCCAGCGGCTGATGGAAGAAGAAGTTGCGCCCGCAATCCTTGCCGCAGGCGCGCAAGCCGTGACGACGGGCGGCCCCGCCGCGCTTTCCTCGTTCACACAATCCCTCCCCGACAATCAGCGCGGACGGGTGGAACTGAGCAACCCCGCCGATCCCGTCCGACCGAAGTCTGGCGATGATCTGCAACGCGTGGTGTCACGCATGGTGAATGGGCCGGACGGGACCGAATATCGCCTGACCTACACCTATCAGGGCATGCCTGCTCGCCGTTCCCTGCCCAGCGCTCCACCGGAAATGCTCATTCTCGGCCTGTTTGGCGGTCTGGCATTCAGTGCCGCACTGGCGTGGTATCTGACCGAGCCGATCAACCGACTGCGCAAGGGCTTCGACAGGCTCGCTCGGGGCGACCTTGAAGTGCGGCTGGCGGCCTCGATTGGCCGTCGCAGGGATGAGATCGCCGATCTGGGGCGCGATTTCGACTTGATGGCGCAACGGCTGGAAATGCTCGTGTCAGCGCGGGATCGCCTGCTGCACGACGTTTCCCACGAATTGCGCACTCCCCTTGCCCGCATGCAACTGGCCATCGCGCTGGCCCGCAAAGACGCTGGAAAGACGGAGCAGACGTTGCAGCGCATCGAGCAGGAGGCCCAGCGGCTCGAAATGCTCGTCGGAGAATTGCTGACCCTCGCCCGCGCGGAGCACGGCCAAAGGTCGCAGGAAGATTATTTCGATCTGGCCGGCGTGCTGGAAAGCGTGCTGGAAGATGCGCGTTTCGAAGCGGAAGCCAGCCGGATCGGTATCAGGCTGCAAGCCGACATACCCGATGAAGACGACCGCCCGTTGGTGCGCGGCAGTGCGGAACTCGTCCGCCGGGCAATCGACAATATCATGCGCAATGCCTTGCGCTTCTCCAAGGCCGGGCAGGACATCGATGTATTCATCGGCCTCGATCCTCAGGCCGGGCTGTACCGGGTGGAAATATCCGATGCCGGCCCCGGTGTGCCCGATGCGGACATCGCCGCGATGTTCAATCCCTTCGTAAGGGGCGAAGATGGCGGCGCCGGGCTGGGCCTTGGCCTGTCAATCGCATCGCGCGCAGTGATGGCGCATGGCGGCACCGTGGAAGCGCGCAACCGCGTCGGGGGCGGCTTTACAGTGGCCATGGCATTTCCCGTCGATTGACCTCGCGGCAGGCCGCGACAACGGCCCGATCCGCTCAAACCGGGCTCGTCGGAAACCAATTGTCGGAAAATTTACATTCGGCTTACGAACTCTTTACCCCATCGGGGCGGCGATCCGGGCGATATTCCGCGTGCCCGGCCGGGTCTGGAATGCAACCGCCAGCCCGGCCACTGGAGCCGGAGTTGGTTGGTGGTCGCAGAAACACCCGATGCAGAACTGATCGTCCTCGCTGGACGAGGGGACGTTTGCGCCTTCGGCCAGCTGGTGGACCGCCATGTCGCCGCAGCCTATCGCAGCGCGTTCCGCATTCTGCATGACCGGTTCGAGGCTGAAGACGTCACACAGGAAACCTTCGCCAGGCTTTGGCGCAGGGCACCGCGGTGGGCACATGTGGGCGCGGGCGTGGGCGGCTGGGTCCACCGTGTCTGCGTGAACCTGTGTATTGACCGCGTCAGGCAAAACGGCCGCTGGCGGACCGAAGAAATCACCGAATTTGTGGACCCCGCCCTCCCCGCGGATCGCCGGATCGAACACGACCAGATCAAGGCCGCTCTGGATTCCTGCCTGCAGGCGCTGCCATGCCGGTACCGGACGGCCATCGTGCTGACCTATTTCGAAGGTTATTCGAACAGGGTAGCCGCCGAATTGCTGGATATGGACATCAAGGCGTTCGAATCCCTTTTGCACCGCGCCAGACGAAAGCTGGGTTCCAGCCTGTTTACGGAAGGCGTCGTTTCCCACGATCTCGATGTATTCGCATGACGGCCGATCGACGGCACCCGGCGCCGATCGCAAAACATGCCCGGACGCATTATTGCGGTGCCGTCAGCCAGATGGCGCCTGGTCTCCGATCGGCATGGCAGACATTGTCTCCAGAAATCGAAATCGCCCACCCAGCCTAGCGGGGCAGATCGTCGTAGCTCAGGCTGAAGACCGGGGCACCATAGGCGCGCACGTGCTGCTCATACTCCGCTTCGTCGATCCGCTTCACTTCGCAGACCGAGACGATCTCGTCATCCAGGTGATAGGGCGTGTCGAAATTCTTGAGGTGGATGGTCTGCCCGGCAACATCGGTCAGGGTCAGGACAGTCAGCGTAAAGGCGATGTCGCCCTTGAAAATGCCGCTCTGCTCCCATGCTTCGGTGGTGCGGTCCACGATGTCGCCGAACTGGCCATAGACCGGGCAGCCCCTTAGCTGATCCGTAGTGACGCCGGCCTCGCGCGCGAAGCTGTTGCTGAATTCCAGGAAATGCGCCCCGCGGCCGACGATGCTGATCGGATTGGGCGCATAGATCATGCGCGCCTTCAACTGTTGCCGCAGCCGCGGCGCATCGGCCGCGCGCCACAGGTCCGTGATCCGCTGGCGCTGCGCGAGGGAGGGCGTGTCATGGCCGTTTTCCCAGCGGGAAACCGATGCCTGCTTCACGCCCATCATTTCTGCAAAGGCAGCCTGCGTCAGCCCCATCTGCTGGCGGACCTGCCGGATCAGGCGCGGCCAGCGCGGTTCGTTGCGAAGGCTCTGCGTGGGGCGCGAAGATACGCTTTTATACGCGGGATTCTTCAAGCGATCATCGAAGGGAAATCTACCGGTCATGGCGGCACTCTAGGGGCACGCGGGAAAGTCCTCAGCAGGTAGCCCCCTCCATGACCGTGTCCCGTTACAACATTGTGATACTCTCGCTGCCATTTCTGGCGTTCTCCTCTCTGACCGTCTCTGCCCATGCCGAGACAGTGGAGACCGAACCCGAAGGCGAACTGATCGTCGTCACCGCCATGCGCGGCAATGCCGCTGTCGAAAGCGTCGCTGCGCGTACCGAAGTGATCTCGCGCGACGATATCGAGCGCAAGGGCCTCGTCACCGCGGCCGATGCGCTCAAATCGGTGCCGGGCCTCAGCCTGGTGCAGAGCGGCGGTGCCGGCGGGCTGACCTCGGTCTTCTCGCGCGGGACCAATTCGAAGCACACGCTGGCCCTGTATGACGGCATTCGCCTCAACGATGCCTCCACCCCCAATGGCCAGTTCAATTTCGGCTCCGACACGCTGGGCGATCTGGAACGGATCGAGGTGCTGCGTGGCCCTGCCTCGGCCGTCTACGGTTCCGATGCGATCGGCGGGGTCATCAACTTCATCCCGCGCATCGGCGGGGAACGGGCCTTCATGCCCTATGCGGAAGTCGCGACTGGCAATCTCGATACTTATCGCGGGCTGGTCGGCGCGCGCGGCACGGCCGGGATTCTCGCCTATGGCCTGACGGCCGAATATTTCGAGACGGGCGGTTACGACAATGTCGCCGCGCGCATTGCCGACGATCTGGGCGAGCGCGACGGCAGCCGCTTCTTCACTATCACCGGCAATGGCGAACTGACGCTGACCGATGGACTGACGATCCGCGGGCTGGCCCGCTATCGCCGGGCGAAGTCGGAATTCGACGATGCCGCGCTGGACCGCGAAGGGCGCGGCGGACGCGATCGCTATTTCCTCTGGCGGATCGCCCCGCGCCTCACCGCTCTCGATGGCCGCTATCAGGGCGATCTGGAATTCGGGCAGGTCGACAACCAGCGTTCGGAATGGAACCACCCCGATACCAATGACAGCTTCGGCGGCGCCGATACCGAAGCAAGCGGCCTGCGCACTTTCGCTGCCTGGCGCAACCGGCTGGAAGTCCGCCCCTCGGATGCGGTCAAGGCGACCGTTTCAGCCGGTCTCGAATGGCAGAAGGACAAGGTGGACGCCTTTGACGGCTACAGCGATGCGCTGTCCCGCTCCGAAGAACAGACAGCCCTCTATGGCCTTGCGCAGGTGACGATTGCCGACCGGGTCGATCTTAACGGATCGCTGCGGCACGATAATCCGGAAAGCTTCGATGCGGTCACCACCTGGAACGCGGGCGGCGTCCTGCACCTGCCCGAAGTCGGCGGCCGGGCCTATGTCTCCTATGGCACTTCGTTCAAAGCCCCGACCCTGAGCGAGCGCTTCACCAAGAGCGCCTGGAACCTGGGCAATCCCGACCTCGTACCGGAACACGGCAAGTCCTTCGAGGCGGGCGCCGATGTCGGCACCGAAGTGGGCGCGCAAGGCTGGATTGGGCTCAACTTCACCTATTTCGATACCAAGATCACTGACCTGATCGAATATGATTATGCCGCGCTTGCCAACCGCAATGTCGGCAAGGCCGCTATCGACGGTTTCGAACTTGGCGTGCAGGCGAAGATCGGCCGGATCGTGGACCTGCGGGTCAATTACAGCCGCACCAACGCTTTCAACGACGCGACCGGCGACCAGTTGCTGCGCCGGCCCAAGCACAGCTGGTCGGCCAGCCTCACGCTCAACCCGATCGAGCGCCTTTCCCTCTCGGCCGACTGGTATCGCCGCGGCCAGCGCATGGACGTCGTCTATGACGACAGCAGCGCATGGGGGCCGGGTGGCGGCTATGTCGGCGACGGGCTGGTCACGGCATACGATCTGGTCAGCTTCTCGGCTCGCTACAGCGTGACCGACAGCGTCGAACTGTTCGCCAATATGCGCAATGCCTTCGACCAGACTTACGAAGAGCCGGACAGCTACCGCGGCGCACCGCGCAGTTGGCAGATCGGCACACGGGCGCGGTTCTGACCCGTCTCTCTCCCACACATATCAGGAACATGCCCATGCGTAAGATTCTGCCCTGCGTGATAGCCGCCGCCCTGCTTCCGGCAACCGCCTTCGCGGCGCCCGACGCGAAGCTGCCCGAGCCGAAGGTTCCGGTGGCCAATCCCTTTGCCTCGGTTCACGACCTTTTCGACTGCACCCGCGACACCGGCACGCTGGTGAGCGCCCATCGCGGCGGCGCCGCGCCCGGCTATCCGGAAAACGCCATCGAAACTGCGGCGCATACTTTGTCGCAATTCCCCGTTCTGGTGGAAGTGGACGTGCGCCGTACCAGTGACGGCGTGCTGGTGCTGATGCATGACGACACGCTCGACCGCACCAGCACCGGCACCGGCCCGGTGGAGGCGCAGACCTGGTCGGCGCTGTCCCAGCTCTATCTCGAGGACAATGACGGCAACCTCACCACTTTCCGCATTCCCCGGCTGAGCACGATGGCCGAATGGGCGCATAATCGCGCGCTGGTGCTGGCGGAAGTGAAGGACAGCGATGCGCTGCCCCAGATGATCCGGGAAATCCGCGCGGCCGGGGCGCAGACCAACTTCATGTTGCTGGTCAACAGCCTTGAAGATGCCAAACGGGTGCAGGAACTCGATCCGACGATCAGCATCACCTTCGAAATGGCCGATGCAACCGCGCTGGCCCGCGCCAAGGAGGCCGGTATCGACATGAAGCGTGTGATCGCCTGGACCGGGATCGGCAAGCGCGACCGGGCCTATTGGAACGATCTGCGCGCGCAGGGCCTTACCGTGTCTTACGGCACGCTGTGGTTCATTGACGGTGCGGTCGAGAATCTCGATCTCAAGGGCATCTATGCCGAACTGGCGCAGGACGGCGTCGCGCTGCTCGCAACCGACCGGGCGGTGGCGGCACAGGCCGAGATTGCCCGGGTCCGCCCGATCGAGGCGGCGCTGCGTCAGTGCAAGGCTGTGGGAATGGAGCCGAAGTGACGGAAGACGAGAGCGGAAGTTCGGGCTGGAGCCTGCCGGTCATCCTGCTCCACTGGGTGACCGGGGGGCTGGTTCTGGCCGTCGCAGGGCTGGCCGTCTTTCTGCTCTCCCCTCCCGAATGGAGCCAGTTCTACATCGATCGCTACATGGCATGGATCGGCTGGCACCGCCTGGGCGGTCTGGCGGTCCTGCTGTTGGCGGCGGGGTGGATCGCGCTGCGGCGCCTGAAGCCAAGGCCACCGCGCACGGGCGGGCCGCATATGCAGGCGGCGGCCATTCTGGCGCAAGGGCTGATGCTCGCCTTCCTGATCGCGCTGCCGGTGAGCGGTTATCTGATGGATGCCCTTATCAATCCCGCGCTTGAGCTGCCCGGCGGGGTTTCTTTGCCGAGCCCGCTGCCCAGGCACCAGACCTTCAGCTTGGCGCTCAGCTATATCCACAAATGGGGCGGGTTAACCCTGCTGGGTATCGCCGCGCTCCACATCGCGGCAGCCCTCTGGCACGGCCAGCGCCCCGACGACCGGACGTTGCGAGCGATGCTGCCTCGATTGGGCAAGAGAAAGTAATTTCCTTGAATACACTCATTCTGGCGACCGCCCTCGTGCAGGGCGCATCTGCCGCAACGGCCACGCCCGCCGGCGATCTTGTCTTTGAACCTGCCTATTTCGCCGAGGCCGCTCCGGTGACCGCGCTGGACATGGTCCGCCGGGTACCCGGCTTCGTGATCGATTCCGGGGATGCCGTGCGTGGCTTTGCCGGGGCAGCGGGCAATGTGCTGGTCGACGGGGTGCGCCCGTCCACCAAGAACCGCACGATCGACGATGTGCTGACGGCTATCCCCGCCGCGCAGGTGCTGCGTATCGAACTGATCCGCACCCCGCGTCCGGGCCTCGATCAGCAGGGCGCGCAATTGCTGGTCAACGTGGTGCGTGTGGCCAAGGAATCCCGCAGTCAGGCTGTCACGCTCTCCAACTATTCCTATGCGGGCAGTGCCCTGTTGCCGTCGCTGCGCGGCGAGATGTCGCGCCGCAATAGGAAAGGCGGCTGGGAAGCCTCGTTCCTCCTGTCGCTGAACCAGGATGAGAGCGGGGACGGCAAAAGGATCACCCGATTGCCCGATGGCACCGTGTTTGACCGAGCGAAGGTGGCTATCGATTCTCCCATTCGCGGGGCTGAGGCCCGGCTGGCGGGTGACACAGGCTTCGCGGGCGGGGTCATTCGCGGCAATCTGTCCTTCACGCATCAGGATTACCGAACGCACGAAGTCCTCGATTTTCTCGAGGGGCCGCTTGCAGGAAGTATGGCTCGCACCGATGATGCGATCCGGACCAATAGCGGCGAGGCTGGTGCCGAATGGTCGCGCAGCTTTGCCTCGAACCTCTCGGCCAAGCTGCTCGTTCTTGCCACGCGCAAGGATGTGTCGACCCGTTCGGCAAGTGAGGGCCCGGATGGCTCAAGCCTTTACCGCGCCGACAGCATCGCCGACGAGCGCATCCTGCGCGCCACCCTTGCCCGCGCGCCCGGCAGCGGCATTGCGTGGGAAATCAATGGCGAGGTCGCCTATAATTCGCTCGACAGCCAGAGCGCCTTCGAGATCGACGGAGTGCCTGTCGCGCTGCCGAATTCGGATGTGCGGATTGCCGAATGGCGCGGCGATGCATCCGCCAAGCTGACCGTTCCCCTCTCCCCGCGCCTCACTGCGGAGGCGACTGCGCGGGGAGAATATTCCAGCCTTGGCCAGACGAACCGCGTCACCGATTTCGACTACACCACTCGCTTCGGCTTCTTCAAACCCAAGCTGCTCATGCGCTGGGATGCAGGCAATCGCAGCCAGATCCGCCTGCGGCTGGAACGAGAAGTGGGGCAGCTGGATTTCACCGATTTTGCCAGCTCAGCCTCGCTGATCGACGGAACGGTCAATGCCGGCAATCTCGACTTGCGACCGCAGACGGCCTGGATCGGGGAAGCGGCGGCCGAACGGCGTTTCGGCAAGGACGGGGTGGTCACACTGACCTATCGCCATCACCGTATCGACAACGTGCTGGACCTCATTCCGGTCGAGGGGCTCGATGCGCCGGGCAATATCGGCCGGGGCCATATCAACGCGCTGGGCGCTCAAGTGACATGGCCGCTCGATCCGCTTGGCATTTCGGGCGGACGGGTGTCCTTCTCGGGCGAATGGCGATCCAGTGCGGTGCGCGATCCGGTCGATGGTTCGCGTCGCCCGATCACGGCACTGGCGCCCTTCACGGGTGAAATCCACGCCACGCTCGACCGGCCATCCTTGCGGTCCAGCTTCGCGATCGACGTCTATTTCGGACAGGAACTGACCTATCGCCGACTTGCGGAATGGCGGCAGACTTCGGACGAGCCCTATATCAGCCTGAAATGGACCTACACCGCCTCGCCGCGCCTGACCATCGAGGCCAGTGCCCAGAACATCCTTGGCCGCAAGCGGGAGCGGGACCGGAAAGTCTATGACGGGACACGGGCAGACGGGCGCCTGCTGTTCGAGGAAGAGCGCTGGTATCGCTCCACCACCGGCCTGTTCCTGTCATTGCGGCGCCAGCTCTGACGCCGGGCGGGATCAGCTGACGTCCAGGTCAATTCTGTCGTCGGATGGCGACCTGTCTCCAACCGGCAAAGCGCGGCTTAAGAGCGCGAGAATCTGCGCGATGTGGATCCCGCGCTCGGCTTTTAGATCCTCGACGTTCTGCAGGCTCAACGGGAAGCGGACTTCCATCATCACCATGAGGCCGATCACATCCGGCGGCGACATGAGCTTGAAGACATAGCCGCAATCGAACGATATGGATCCGGGATGGCCCGGCTGCTTCTGTTCAACAAACCCTACGGGGTCTTGTCGCAATTCACCGACCGCGGTTCGCCAACGGTTCGCTCGACATTGTCCGACTTCATTGCAGTGAAGGGCATCTATCCCGCCGGGCGCCTCGATCGGGATAGCGAGGGCCTGCTGCTGCTATGCGATGACGGGCGGCTGCAGGCGCGCATTGCCGATCCACGCTTCAAGCTGCCCAAGACCTACCTTGTGCAGATCGAAGGCGATCCGCAGGAGCAGGAACTTGAACGCTTGCGGAAGGGCGTCCGGCTCAAGGATGGCATGACCCTGCCGGCCCAAATTGCGCGCATTGACGAGCCGGACCTTTGGCCGCGCGATCCGCCGATACGCCAGCGCAAGTCCATTCCCGACAGTTGGCTGAAAATCACCATCCGCGAAGGCCGCAACCGACAAGTGCGCCGAATGACGGCGGCGGTCGGGCTGCCCACTCTCAGGCTGGTGCGCTGGTCGATCGGTGACTGGACTGTCGCCGGGATCGCGCCGGGCCAGTTCAAGGAACTCTCTGTCTAGGCGAAGTCAACCGCGGAAGGCACCGCCACGCTTTCAATCGTCATCAAGGCAAGTCGTCAGGATTCTGAATTCCCATGAATTATCGCCATTCCTTCCATGCCGGAAACAGCGCCGATGTCGTGAAGCATAGCCTGCTGATCGCCCTCGTTCGGGCCTTGCAGCTCAAAGAGGGCGCACTGACCCTGATCGACACCCATGCCGGCTGCGGGCTGTATGACCTTCACGGCGATCAGGCCCAACGCACCGGTGAGGCCACGCAGGGCGTGCTGCGGGCATTTGCCGATCCGAACCCCCTGCTGGCCGACTACCGTGCTGCCGTACAGGCGGTGAACGAGGGGGGCGAGCCACACCTTTACCCCGGCTCGCCGCGCATTCTGGCGCAGCTGTTGCGCCCGCAAGATGTCCTGATCCTCAACGAAAAGCATCCCGAGGACGCAGGTGCCCTGCGCGGCGCGATGCGCGGCATACCCGCCGCAGTGCATGAGCGCGACGCCTACGAGCTATGGCTTGCGATGCTGCCGACCCGTACGCCTCGCGGCGTGGTGGTGGTCGATCCGCCGTACGAGCAGACGGATGAACGCACCCGTATCACAACCACCCTCGCCGCCGCTCACCGCAAATGGGCGCATGGCGTGACAGTGATCTGGTATCCGCTGAAAGAGCGCCACACACATTCCCGGTGGAAGGAACAGTTGCGCAAGCTCGGCATCCCGAAATTTCTGGCGGTGGAGCATTGGTTGTACGATAGCGATCAGCCCGGCATCTATAACGGCGCGGGCCTTTTCATCGTCAACCCGCCATACGCCTTCACGCAGGCCTTGCCGCCTCTACTGGAAGCACTCCGCGCCACGCTGGCACCGGAAGGGCATAGCGGCGAGATCGCAGCCTATTGGTTGGACGATTAGAATAAACGATGCTGACAGATCAACGCGGCAGCATCGGCTCGGTGATCGTGGTGACCTGCATTAGCCGCTGATGGAAAGTCCTGCCTCTTGGCCTCAAAATCAGGGTCGAAGGCGTCCAGAAATCCAGGGGCCACTCAGCCTTCAACATTCCGCAGAGCTGGAGGGAAACCGGCGTACATCAGCACGATACGTTTGGGCTGCTTATAGCCTGTCCGGTAGTAGTCGTTCTTTACGCGGCGGTTCGATCGACCGTGGAGACGGGGTCAATGTTCCGCACGGCGAGGCCGACCCGGATCGCGTCTGCATCGCAGCTTTTTTCCGCAAAGCCACGCTCAAATCTGCCACCCCGCCTAGCCAAATCGCCTCACCTTTCAAAAAGGTGCGTCACGTCTGGCAGGAGCGCTTTCGCACTTGTCACCACCATCCTTGAAAGACAGGTCTCCAAAACCGTTACAATGGGCCAGCTTAGCATGTCCGCCCCGTATAACTCTCAACACGAGCATCTTCGATCACGAAATTCGTAGTAAATAAGAGCGCCCCGAAAATCGTACTAAAATCACCGCTCTTAGGAATTCCTGAAACAATAGCCTCTCGATATGGCGCCTCTGGATGCCCGGGATTCCTTTTTACATTACGAGGCCCAATTTTCTTATCATACATCACCATAATTTGAAAGTCATCACGACACCCCAACTCCGGAGTCTCTTCATTTTTCAAAAATGTCCCAAACAGAAAGTAGTCATTTTCCGAATTACTCAGAAACAGCCTCACCTTCGTTCGTTTCGCCTCGGAAGCACCCGCAGAGTCAGCGGCCGAGCGGATGAATTGCGAAAGATCATGAACGGGGGGGGCATTCTGCGCCGGCCCACCACCGTTCGAAGCACAAGCCACAAAAAGAAAAAATATTGGAAATAAACAAATTTTGACCATGATTAATTCCGTTAATCATATTAATTTTGAACGAAAATCCCGCATATACATTATTTATAGGATTCAATTTTTTCGCGATATGGTCGCGAGAAATGACACCAAAACTTCCGCCATCACCTCCAAGATAAAATATAAAATCTTTAGAACCGCGGCCAGAATAATAGTCAGTATAGGATTTAGGTCGCGAACTCATAAACTTGCGCTAGAAGCACGGATGGCGTCAAGCTGTCAGCTCTCTTAGCCAAGTCAGGAGGCAAGAATTGGCGAGGGGAACAGCTGGGGCTCTGCGAAGAGCAGAGGGATTTCTCCCGTCCTCCCAGCACCAGCATGCGCAATCCAATGCGAACTGCTTCAGCACCGGCATGAGCCGACATGATCTGACCAACTTTGAGTGGCGCGTTATCGAGCCGCTTCGCCTAACAAACCTAGGGGCGTGGCCTGTGTCGATGACCGGCGCGTGCTGAACGGCATTTTCTGGGCGCTTCGATCCGGTGCACCGCGGCGCGACTGGCCGGAACGCTATGACCCGCGCACCACTTGCTACAGCCACTTAGTGCGATGACGGAAGGCCGGGGTGTGGGATCGGATGATGGACGCCATCACCGCCGCACATGATGGCGACATTCAAATGATCGACTGCACATCCGCCGCCCCCATCAGCAGGCCGCGTCGGCAAAAAGGGGGAGCGAGATGATTGTCTCAGTCGTTTCCGAGGTGGCCTCACGACCGAAATCCACGCGGTCGCAGACGGGCTGGGCCTCCCTCCGAGGAAAAGGAGCGTTCGCCAATATCCCGCCAAAGCCCAATCGGAAATCGAAGCCCCGCTTCAGCACATAGCTCTATCGCGAGCGTAACCTGATCGAGCGCTTCTTCTCCAAGCTGAAGCACTTCCGCGGGGTTGCTAAGCAATACGACAAGCTGGTGGAAAACTTCCTCGCCATGGTCCAACTGGCATCAATGCGCCTGTGGCTCCGCGTTTATGAGTCTACGGCCTAGCATGTCCGCCCCGTATAACTCTCTATACGAGCATCTTCGATCACGAAATTCGCAGTAAATAAGAGCGCCCCGAAAATCGTACTGAAATCACCTTTCTTAGGAATTCCTGAAACAATAGCTTCCCGATATGGCGCCTCCGGATGACCTCGCTTTCCTATAATGTTACGAGGCCCAATTTCCTTATCGTAAATGACCATAATTTCAACATTGCCGCGACACCCCAACTCGGGCATCTCCTCGTTATTCAAAAATGTTCCAAACTGGAAATAATCATTCTCCGGATTTCCCAGAAATATCTTCACCCTTGCGCGCTCCGGAGCGGAAGAAGACGAATAATCAGTGGACGAACGGATGAATTGCGTAAGGTAATTAATCGGAGTATCAACCCCATTTAAATAATTATTATTATTAATACATGAAGAAATGATAAACAATGTTGCAATGAAAAATATTTTCCTCATCATTATTTTCCATACATTAATTTAATTTTCGACAAAAATCCCACATATTCTTTATATTTATAATTAATTCGTTATAGGCTATCTATAAAAATTATCAAAACCTCCATCCTCACCGCCAATATAAAATATCAAATCTCTCGGACTAGATCCTGTGTGATATCCATTAAAAGATATAATATAGCTCCTCTGATCACCAGGAAGTTGGCCCGAAAAATTGTTGCCGCCTCCAGGCGGATGCAAGTGTCATTGCCCGACAACGTCGGCAGTTAAACCTGTGCTTTCAGCCTAACCGCAGCTCGTCTCCACTTCACGAATTTTCGTGTCTAAACAGCGGGCTACGAAGCCCCTATCCTTCAAGCGCCATCGCTTTCCGCTTGAGATCATATGCCACGCTGTGTGGCTGACCTTGGCAGCCAGAATGGCGTGAGGATGGATCAGAAGAAGGGGAAGAGATCTGCCCATGTCCATCTCGCAAAAGTTTTCCAGACTTCTGCGTATGCAAATCAATTATCAGACTAGCTAGTCCGCTTTATCTCTTGCAGGACCAGGGCGTCAGCACCAGCATTTCCGAACGAAATCCGGGCCGAAGACGTCAACACCGTCATTCGAAGGGGTATCCGTGAGTGAGGATCACACTGGCGGACAAATCGATCAGTTTAAGGGGCAAGCATTACTGGCCTGTCGGCCGGTGATGCAGGCTGGGCGAAATGCAATTGTCATTTGAGGTCCGTATCAGCGCGCCGCGATGGCTGGCACTGCATCCCGATTTCACGCGCAACACGCCGCTCTGCTGGACTATGTCGGCCGGCAGGTGCGTGATTCTGCGCTGAGCGAAGACATCGTGCAGGAAGCCTATCTGCGGATGCTGACCTTTGAGGCCAAACCGGACAATACCATTACCAACCGGCCAGCCTTTCTGCGCCGCATCTCGCTGAATCTGGTGCGGGACCATTTCCGCCGCGTCACCCGTGTTCCGGTTGTTGAATTGTGCGAGACAATTCCCTGTCCGATGCCGACTGCGGATCAGCAAATTGAACGACGGCAACTGATCGGGCTCGTGGCGGATGTTCTGGGCAAGATGCCGCGCCTGCGCCGGGAAGTCTTCATCCGTCGCCGTGTGCGCGGGCAATCTGCGGGTGAAGTCGTGGCAGCGATGGGGCTTTCTGCCAGTGCTGTCAGTCACCACATGGCGCGTGCGATTGTGGACTTGCATCTGGCGATCGAGAAAATTGAAAAACGAGGCGGCCCTGTCCGAGACTAGTTCCCTTGAGTTCCAGGCAGCGGAATGGATAGACCGGCGCACCAGCGGCGAGCCGTTCGACGAGTCCGCCTTTCAGTCCTGGCTCGCCGGGGATTCCCGGCGCCCTCTGGTGTTCGACACTATGTGGCAGCACATCATGGGAGAGGACATGGACGCCGCCCTGCACCGGTTTGACCGGCGATCCGCTTCCAGACGCAAACTTGTCGCAGGGGCAGTGGTCGCCGTGCTGGTCATGGCAGGCGGTTACAAAGCCATGCCCATGGTTGAGTTGCAGCTCGCCCAGCCGCAGAAGTTTGCAGTAAACGGCGAAGATATCCGCGAGGTCGAACTTGCGGACGGAACGCAGATCTTCCTGGCAGGCGGTGCACATGTGACGGTGCGCTATACGCGCCATGACCGAGTGGTTGAGCTTACCCAGGGCGCGATCTTTGCCAATGTCGCCCATGATGAGCGGCGGCCCTTCAGAATCGATACTGGAGGCGCCCGCATCGTTGACCTCGGCACGAGCTTCGAGGTTTCGAGCAGGCCCGGGAATGTCCGCGTCACAGTGGCTTCGGGTGTGGTCGAATTCGGTCGCAATGGCTGGTTTGGCCAGCCGATCAGACTGGTTCAGAAACAGGCGGCCAGCCTTGGCCCGGCGGGACTGCGCCGGATAGCGGATGTGGCACCCGACGATGTCGCCCGCTGGCGAAATGAGTGGGTGGAATACAAGGGAGCGCCCCTGAGGCAGGTGGTGGCCGATCTGCAAACGCTCTCGCCTTTGCCCATCACCATTGCCGATGAAAGCCTCGCAAACAAGCTGGTCGGCGGCCGGATTCGTCTGACCGATCCGGCGGGCCAGCTTGAAAATCTGGCTATCATCCATGAGTTTCGCGTGCGACGCGGCGATGATGGCCTGATCGTTTCAGGCAACTGAGCTGCAGGCCGCGCTCTTCACCCGCAGACTGCCATAAATCTGCAACAAAAAACTTTGGCAAATTTCGGCACTGGCTGCGTCTTCCCCCGAACCCAATCAACTTGCACACAGGGGAATACATAGTGTCAACGTTCCAGAGCTCGCTTCATGCGGGGGTCGCCGCATTCGCTCTTGCTATTGGCGCTGTTGCAGCCGCATCGCCGACGTTGGCGAAGGAAGCCATCGACCTTCACTCCGGAACCTTGGAGGATTCTCTCAACGCCCTATCCCGTCAATACGGCGCTCAGATATTGTATGATCAGGCCTTGTTGCGCGGCAAGAAAGCGCCGGCAATTCAAGGCGTATCTTCGGTCGAAACGGCGCTGGCCCGGCTTCTGCACGGGTCGGGCCTCACCTATCAAAAACGTGGAAGCACTTATCTGGTTGTCGGAGACAAGGCCCGGAACACGGCCAAGCCCAAGCCCGACACAAAGCCAGCAGGCAAAGCGAGTTCGGCCGCGACTGCCCAGCCACTGGCAGAAGCAGCTCCCGCACTTGCAGATGAAATCGTGGTTGTGGGTGAGAGGGCTGTCGATCAGTCGAATATTGCCCGCAAATACGAGATGGACGAAATCTACGACTCCGTGAACGTGGATGATGTCGGCCAACTTCCTGATTTCAACATCCCGGAAGCCATGCGCCGAATTGCCGGCGTTTCGGCAATTTACGACGAGGACGAAGGCCAGTTCATGACGGCGCGTGGCCTGCCCGTCTCCTACAATCTCACGACCTTTGACGGCATGGTGATGTCCACCATCGGCGGCTATGGCGATGGCTCGCGCAACATCAACATGCAGGCCATTCCTTCCACCGCGCTCAAGCGGCTGGAAGTCTACAAATCCCATATGTCCGATCAGGACCTTGGCTGGGTGGGCGCCCATTTCAACACCGACACCCGGTCTGCCTTCGATGCCAGGGGCCTTTATCTCGTCGCGCGCGCCAAGCTGAATTACTTCACCGCCAATGACACACCCACGGCCGTTCCGGTGGGAGACGCCAACAGCGCCGACACGCTGGGCTATCAGGCCGATCTGACCGTCAGCGACCATTTCGGTTCGGATGACCAGTTCGGCTTCGTTCTGGGCGGAAGCTATTATTACAAGAACCGCCACCAATACAAAACCCAGTACAATACGCTCGGCTATCTCGGGGCCGACGAGGATGGCGATGGGGTGGGCGATACGGTCGTCCCACGGGAAATTCGTGCCTATGCCTATACCAATGCGGTCGAGCGCGCGGGCGTCGTGGCCAAGCTGGAATGGAAGCCCGATCCGATGACCTATCTGGCCTGGACCGGCGCGCTCTACACGATGAACGAATCCGAAAACCGTTTCATGCACGGCATCCGCGGGATCAGCGAAAGCAACATGAAGGTGACGGACGCCACCTCTGGCACCTTCGCGAAGGGTTATGGTGAAATCCAGGCAGCCTATTTCCCGAACAATCGACGCCAGATCAGTTCCAAGCTTCACGGCGACCATACATGGAGCAATGACGGCAAGCTGAGCATGGATCTCGGCTACAGCCAGCACAGGCTGAAGGATGATGCCTTCCCCGACGTCAGCATTCGCACGGCGACCAATATTGCCGGCACTTACGACACATCGGACACCTTCTGGCGCCTGATCCCAAATGAAGCATCGACCACGGCGTGGTATTCCAGCCCCAGCTACGTGAACGTCACCTCCAACGACATTCGCTCGCGCCATAGCGAGGAGCGGGTGATCGATTTCAAGGCGGATTACGACTGGCACACGCAGGGCGAGTTGGGCCTGGGCTTCAAGACCGGGATCAAGATTACCGATCTCTATCGCACGCGTGACGATGGCCGCATCCGCGGCGTGCGAGGCACGAACACCGGCATTTCCGATTACGACTTCACCTATCTGAGCGATTTCGAAATTTCCGGGCGCGACGGGCAGCCCATGCTGTTGCTCGATTTCCAGCGCTGGCAGGAAGTGATGAGCCAGACAGAGGATGTGAACAGTTCCTATGAATATGATCGCCAGGACGACAGCGCCTATGGCGAGACCATCAAGGCGGTCTACGCCATGGGCACTTACGCCACCGATCGAATGAAGCTGGCCGCCGGCCTGCGCTATGAAGATGTGGATGTGCGCGGTTGGTACAATGCGGTGGAGGAAGCTTCTCCGCATGATCTCTACAGCCGCCAGGACATCAAGGGTGGTTACCGCGCACTGAGCCCCAGTGTCAGCTTCCGTTATGCGCTGGCCGACGACTTGCGCCTGAAGCTGGCCTTCAGCCAAACGCTGGGCCGTCCCAATCCCGAGCAAGTGGCCAAATCGGGTGAAAGCGTATCGTTCAACGCGGATGACGAACTGACGTCAGCGACACGCGGCAACCCCGATCTGAAGCCGCGTCGTTCCTCCAATCTGGATGGCGCTCTGGAATATTACTTCAGCGGCCGAAAGAACCTGATCATGGTCGGGGCCTTCTACAAATATATCCAGGATGAGATCGTCACCCGCACCAGCGTGATGGACCTTGTCTATGATGGTGTCCTGTATGAGGACGTGCGGGTCAAACAGCCGCAGAACGCCGAGAACGCGCGGGTCTGGGGTGCCGAGGCGCAGATTGTGCTGTCCGATCTGAGCTTCCTGCCCAAGCCGTTTGACCGGCTGGGCTTCAATGCCAACGCCCTGCTCACCCGTGCCCGGATGAAGTATAGCGACAATCTGGAACTGGCCTTCCTGCCTTACCAGTCGAAATTCGTGGCCAATGTCGCCGTCAGCTACGAATGGACGAACCGGCTGGAAACCCGCGTCGCCTATAATTTCCTGGGCGGTTATCAGGACGGCGTAAGCCTCAATTCCGACGAGACCGCGGTCAATCTCAAGAGCCAGACCCGCTGGACCGATTGGCAAACCATCGATGCCAAGCTGCAATACAAGGTGACCGACAAACTGCGGGTGGAACTTGAAGCGAAGAACCTGACGAACGCCAATCGGCGCAAGATGCAGGGGCCGGGCTTCCAGTATATCTATGAAGAGAACGAGTTCGGCCGCTCCTTCTTCCTTGGCGCCACCTATCGTTTCTGATCCTTCGGGGCGTCGGCACAATCGGGTGCGGGCGCCCCGCTCTCTATCTCAGTGCGGGGATAATCCATCCATGCGTTTGAAACTTGCCTTTGCCGGGCTACTCGCCTGCACCAGTGCTTCTGTTGTCCATGGCCAGAGCCAGCCCCAGCCCGTGCCTATGCCGCCGCCCGCGCAGAACGATTGCCAGTCCGATGCGGATATCGAAGGCCCCTGCGGCTCGATGTTCGACGATATGCCCATGAACCGGATTCAGACGATCGGTTCGCACAACAGCTATCACCAGCGGCCAACACCGCCGGAACTCAAGCTGATCGAGCATATCCGGCGCGGCCCGTCCCACGGCTGGGATTATGGCCATGCGCCGCTTGCCGATCAGCTTGATCGCGGAATGCGTCAGCTGGAGCTGGACGTCTATTACGACCCCGATGGCGGCCGTTACGCCGATCCGCTCGGCCCGCGGCTGACGGCCGGAACCCGGGGCGCTGCTCCCTACGATGCCACGCCGATGCAATGGCCGGGGTTCAAGGTCATGCATATGCAGGATATCGATGTGCGGTCCAGTTGCGCCACGCTGGTTTCCTGCCTTGGCGAGATCAGCGCATGGTCGCAGGCGCACCCCGGCCATGTACCGCTGTTGATCATGTTCAACACCAAGCAGGAAACTATCGATTTCGAGGGGACTGTCCGGCCATTGCCGGTAAGCAGGAAGGTCTTTGCCGCACTGGAAACAGAGATTCTGTCGGTCTTCGTCCGCGACAGGATCGTGACCCCCGACGACGTACGCCGGGGAGAAGCGACCTTGCCCGAGGCGCTACGCAAGCACGGCTGGCCCAGCTTGCATGATACGCGGGGGAAAGTGTTCTTCCTGGTCGACGAAGGCGAAAGCGTCATCAAGACATATCTGGACCGCAGCAAGGCGCTGGAAGGCAAGCTGCTGTTCGTCAAGTCGGTTTCGCCCGAACAGCCCCATGCGGCGGTGTTTGTGGAGAACGATCCGCTGAAACAATACGACAAGATCTGCGGGCTTGTAGATGCCGGCTTCATCGTTCGCACGCGCGCCGATGCCGACCTCAAGGAAGCCCGCACGGGCGACACATCCCGATTGACCGCAGCGCTCAAATCGGGCGCGCAATTTGTGACCACCGATCTTTACGAAGCCCACCCCGACCTGAGCGATTATTCCGTATCGCTGGAAGGCCATCGCACCGCCCGCCTCAATCCCCATTGGCAGGGGCAGAGCCCGCAAGGCGCCCTGGAACCAATCGGCGAGTGCCCGGATCCCTAGAGCCTGCGTTCGCGCCTGAAAGACAGATACGCGTTCCCAGCCCTGTCATTGGCCCGGCATTCGCCCCCCTACTTCTCGGCATTCCGGACACGACCCGTTGCGGTCATTAGGCCGAACGCTAAAATAGTCACGAAGGTGCTGTCAGTCGGATGGCAACTTGTCTCCGAACGGCGCAGCTACGGCGAGACCATCGTTACGTCAGGCCAAAAGCGACTGCCACTCGGCCAGGGCGGCCGAGCGACGGATCTTGTAGGTTTGACGATCGACGAGGTGGCGTTCCGAGTTGAAATGGTTGTGCAATGAGGCTTGGACCGAAGCGAATTTCTGTAGCGATTTCATTCGTCGAAACCTCAGCATTGCCCGCTCTCGTCTTCGGAACGGCAAATGTGAATTCTCAGCCCGATTGTTCAACCACCTCCCAATCTCGCGACGATCGAGATTGCCCAGGTCGCGCATCGCAGCAGGGTAGGATCGAAGCCCGTCAGTCACAATCTTCTTGGGCTTGCCGTGGCGCTTCAGCGCCTTCTTCATGAACGCCGAAGCCGCGGATTTGTCCCGTTTCTTCGTCACAAAGGATTCCAGGACCTCACCTTCATGATCAACGGCGCGCCAGAGGTAAACCATCTCGCCATTCAACTTGACGTACATTTCATCAAGATGCCACCGCCAGTGCCGGAAGCCACGCATGTGGCTCACGCGCTGCCTGCGGATCTCGGCAGCGAACATCGGCCCGAACCGGTTCCACCAAAGCCGCACCGTCTCATGACAAAGATCATATCCATGCGAGAAGAGCAGATCCTCGACGTTCCGCAATGACAGCGGATATCGCTCGTAGAGCATCACCACCATCCGGATGATCTCGGGCGATGAATGAAAATATCTGAACGGATTGGCGGCTTTGCTCATCTGCCGCGGCTAGCACTCAGTCGCCGCTCGAGCCATCCCTTTGACAGCACCCGCCAGCGTCAGATCACCAGGACCAAGTGAGGCAGGGCCTCGCCCTTGTTCACACCGCTATTGCGAGTGCAGCGACTGCTGCTGAGCCTACAGCCTTATTCGTGTCAACTGCAGCCTGCGCTTTTCCAAATAAGGGCACAAACCCGTCTTCAGCTCCCTCATTTCGAGTAGGTATTAAGGTAGCCGTTTCACCTACCATCTCGACCTCAACACATTTCGCAGACTTCACGAACGTATTGAACGACTTCACCCCAGCGAGCGCGAGAACTGGATCGAACAGATTCGCAAAAGATTTCGGATGCGGAACACCCTCACGCGACGCATCCAAGCATCGCCTTACGGATAGCCCCAACTCCTCGACATCATCTTTCTCGACTATCATAACCGGATCATTGATAACCCATATACCGGCAGTAGTCTTCGACGAGCTGTGGACGTAAATCTTACCTCCACGCTCATAGATAGTTGCAGCCTTCATCGAACCTCGCTCTCGTCATGGAAAGAGTATGACATTTACCGAAACACCGCGTGAGGCTCCATACTCCACTGTCTGATTGATGATAGCCTGCTGCGCCGACGATCCGCTATGGGGGATAGCGAGATCAAGCGCGCGCCCAGAAATGTCCTGAGGGCGGATTCGAACACCAGCCCAAGTCCTGCCCTGAAACTCTGCCACCGTATCCACGTAGCCGTTGAGCGTTCGGGTTAGGGTGGAACCGCTCTGATACGTCACAGCATCCAGATCGACGCTTTTGATACTCGTCGCCAGCCCATTCTCAAACTTGTCGATAACCGGGAAGTTACCGGGAAGATTGTGACCAAGCGCCTGTTCGATCTGCTGACCACGCGCGAAAGGATTGAGCCTCCAAACACCCCTCTCTGCGGCTCCGGCCACTCTCAGATCAATGCTGCCGATCCTCGCTACCGGAGAAGCGGCACGAAACTCCGGCGCAATTAGCCCCAAGACGCCCAAGAGATTCAGCCCAAATTCTAGGTCGTCAGCGCGGGTGGCCGGTCGCATCAGGGTCGCCTCATCTCGCAACCAAGGACTCACATCCTGTGACGCCGCCATGGCGATCGCCAAGCTTGCTTCCGCTCCCGTTCCGGAGATTTGCATAGGCGCGACCGACGTCACGATAGTTGACGCCCTTGGCAACTCATTGAAGAGCGCCGACGGCCCAGAAAGCCAATCAACGAAACCCGACCACGCAGATTTCAAAGCACCGAGGAACGACGAGTCCCCAGATCCATCGTATTCGGTCAAGCTATGAGCGAATACCAATGCAGCCGCACCGCCGCTCAACCCGTTCGTCGATATTCCGGAGTCGGTCAAATTAGCGGAAATTTCCCGGCTCCAGTCGACGAACCGGTTGGTAGCCGAAAAAGTATCCAGTCCATTAAGCTGCTCACTTAAATAGGATTGAGCCGCATTTCCCATAAGAGCGACATCAATTGCACGGAACGCTTTTCCGTCTTTGTATAATTCGTATCCGTAAAGGTCGCCTTCTTTAACAAATCGCGCTTCATCCGCCCCCATCGCCTCAAGCAATTCCTTAGGAGCTTCAGGGCCGTCGATGCGCTCTCTTTTTCCGTTGGTCTCAGCCTTGACGGTGTTGATCACCGCATTGCCAACGGTCAAATACTCATTGTGCACCCAAATCCGGCTGTTTCCGACGAAGTAGGTATGATCGATTTCGACGGCAAAGTTGTAGACGTCCGCCTTGTCGGGAAGAGCATTCAGCGAAGAAATCCGGTACTTTCTTCCGAATTGATTGATGACTTCGATCCCGATCGTCAGATCGCCCGTTGCCACCCAACCGCTTCCAACCACGTAGAATGGGTGCTCCTTGGTCGCAATAATTGTTTCCTCTGCCCCCTTCTCGCCTTGGAATACGATTTCGATAACGTCTTTGTTCTCAAACCTGTACCGCTCGATGATCTTTCGTTCCGAAACGGCACCGTTGACGTCCCTATCATTTCTGGAATAGACCAAATCGCCCACTCGCAGATCTTCAATGGGGAGCGCCCCGGAGGCTGTGGCTACCAAAGTGCCTGCCACAAAACAGGGCCCCCGCGCGGGATCGTAGTTGACGTTTGCAATTTCGATCGCCGGCACTTCGGATGTACCATTTCCTTTTGCCGCCGCGACGACCGCCCTCGCCAGCACTTGTCCGATCACGTCGGGAAGACCCGCGATGAGATTGTCACCGAAACTGGTGCCTTCGATCGCGCTTCGTGTGGCGGCGCTGGCGATGAGTGATGCGCCCCCTGCGACCGCTTGCGAGATCTGACCGGGCTGGAAGTCCTTGTCCCAACTCCAGGATCCATCTTTTCCGAAACTGCCGTTTTTGCTGTTGAGCCCGCGCTGCACTGCCCCGCCAACGCCCGCCGCCATGCCCGCCGCCGCGACACCTGCCCAACTGAACTTGTCCTGGAGATGGGTCGCTACACCGATCCCTTGGGTCACTGCGCTGGAGACCGCGCCACGCACGACATCGCCAAGGAACTGGCTGCCCGCGACTGCGCCTTGACCGAAGACATCGGCAACGCCAGCGCCAACAACGGAGCTGACACCTGCCAATGCCACGCTCTTCCAGCTGAAGGAATCCTGGATTCCGGTGGCGAAGCCCACAGTCTGACTGACCACGCTGCCCAGCATGGAATTGCCAATCGATGCCAAGAAACTACCGCCGAAGGGAGCGATGACAGAGATCCCGATAGCAATCGCGGCCAGCAGGATCTGCCCGAAGAGGCCGCAATTGTTCTTCTTGGGCGGCTTGGGCGTCGAGGGCGAGAGATCCCCGATCGCCTGTGCCGGATCGTAGGGGCGGAAGCTGTCCGCCGTGTAGGTATTGCGCAGCACGCCGGAGGGCAGGGTCAGCTGCTGCCCGGCGATCAGGTTGCTGGCGACCGAAAGCCCGTTGGTCTCGGCGATCTTGTACCACAGCGAGGCATCGCCATAGAGCTTCTGGGCGATCGATTGCAGCGTATCGCCAGCTTTCACGGTCCAGCTGCCGCCAAGGCTGCCCTGTTCGTGCAAATTGATCGGATCGAGCGCCTGAGCAAACCCGATGCTCGACTGCGCCTTGGTCGATCCGCTGCGGAAAGTGCCGGTATCGCCGACGGTCTGCTGCTGCGAGAGTGAAGTCAGCAGGGTCGGGTTGGTGCCGCCATTATTGCCGACATAGCCGATCTCGCGGTCGCCCAGGCGATACCACAGCTCGTGCGGGCTGCCGGTTTGTGCGGAGGGCGCGTTGCTCGGCTTGGTTTCATCGCGGCGGATGATCTGGCCGACTTCGTCGAGCGTGAAGTAGACGTCGCGCACCTGGTCATCGGCGATATGCGCGTTGATCAGCTGGCCCAGGCCATTGTAATTGAAGGTAGTCGTCCAGTCGTTGCTGCCTTCAACGTAGTGAATGGTCTTCTGCACCGCGCCATCCCACCATTCGAAAGTGTTAGTGGTAGTCGAGGTCTTTGCTGACTGGCCGGTGACGTTGTTTGTGCTGATGAAGGATATCACGGTGCCGAGCGCATAGCTGGTGCCCGCACCGTAATTGTTGGTGACCGACTGAGTGTAGGTCTTTCCATCGCTCTTCAGCGTCGAGGCGAAGGTCGCGTCTACCCGGCCATTCTGGGTGTTGTAGGTGGTGGTGGTGTTGTAGACGACGGTCGTCCCGTCCGTGTCATAGGTGTTCTGCGCAGTTTGCCGGTTCAGCTTATCGTATGCGAAGGTGCCGCGCAGGACTTCGGCGGTATAGACGACGAAGGCTTGGTCCGAAGGCATGGGCGGGCCGCCCGTCGCGGCATCGAGCGCCGCACCAATATAGGCCTGCTGGTTAAAAGTGTTCCCGGCGACGTAAATCTTGTTCAGGCGACCGGCACCATCATACACGTATCTCTCGGTTTCGGTAGCAGTATATTGTGTCAAACTGCCCGAAAAAGAGCCGTAAGGCGGCAAGTCCATGGGCTGGAGATAGTATTCATAAAACTGGTTAGTGGTGACGGAAATCCGCTGGCCCGCCTTGTTATAGGTGAGAGACTGCGACGGATCGCCGACGAAATCCTTGTTTATCGGCGTCGCCAGACTGATCACGCCATTGTAGAGATCGCCGTTGTTGATCACGACCCGGTTCATGTTGTCGTAACGGTACCAGGATGTCCGGACCGCATCGCTGGTGTTGAAACCCCCTTCCGCGTTCATGTAGCGATAGGTTGAGCGCTTCATCATCACGTTGCCATTGGCGTCGTATCCGAATTCGACCTTGGCCTCAGGCTGGACTGTGGTCGGTTCGATCGTGTCGGAAGTCAGGCGGCCCAGCGCGTCATAGGTCGCCGTGTGATCCTTCCAGACCACAGTCGTGCTGCCGCTTTCAAGCGTGCCGTATTCGGTCCGCCGATTGCCAACTTCGTCATAGGTGTAGATCGCGCTCTGCGTGGTCGTACCGCTGAGGGTCTGTTTCGCGGCAATGCCGCCATTGCCGACCGTACTGGTATAGTAGGTCCAGCCAGAGGCAACGGTGAATGCCTTGCTGATCTGACCAGTGTTGTAATACTCGTAATTGTAGCTGGTCGATCCGATCTGCGACTTGGTCAGCCGGCCTGCCAAGTCGTAAGTGTAGCTGGTGATGTGGCCGCCCAGGTCGCTCTTGTAGGTCGCACGGCCGAACAGGTCTGCCCTCTCAGTCAGCATCTTTGAATTGGCATATGTAGTGACCTTGCTCCAACCGCCAGGCGCCGTATAGCCGATCCCGCCCGCTGCGATGGTTGCATCCCAGCTGTAGGTGTACGTCGTTACATCGCCGCCAAAAGCGCGCGTCGAGACAACCCTGCCCTGCAGGTCGTAATCCGTCGTCTCGATGTTGCTTCCGAGATAGCCGCCTGCACCAGCGTCATAAGCATTGTAGTGGCTGTTACCGTGCTTGATTTGCTGCCCGAGCAAATCGTAGCGGTAGCTCTCGTAGAAATCGTCGGCCGTATAGAGATTCTGAGTGCCTGTTGAATACTTTTGACGCAGTTCCCGGCGTTCGATGAGGCGACCAAGCTTGTCGAAGGTCTGCTCGGTCTCGAGCCAGATGTCGTTGGAGCTCGAGCCGGTCCCGTCGAACAGCACCTTCGCCACGCGGGCATCACCGTGAATGTCGTATCCAGTGCGCTTCCGGCCGCCGTCGGCGTAAATTTCCTCGGTGACCAGCGCCTGGCTTCCGTCATAGCCGGTCCCCGCCAGCAAGGTCAGACGCGTAAGATTGCCCTTGTTTGCATCTTTCGATGTACCAGTTGCCGCATCTGCTCCGCCTGCCGCATAATTGCCGTTAGCGTCACGCATGGCAACGAGGCGCCCGGACACATCATAATAGTAATCTTCGGCTGGTTTCACCCATTTGGTGGCGCCGGATTCCAGCGTGATCTCGACAGCCGGGCTCTCCGAGCGGATCATCCGCCCCATCGTGTTATACGTATAGCTGAGCTTCGCCCCGGCCGCATTAGTCTCGCTCGCGACCTCGCCAAAGGCGTTGTAGTTGCGGGTCGTGGTCAACTTCACGCCAGCGCTGCCGATCAGTTGACGCTCTTCCTCCACCACTGAGGTTGCCAGATTGCGACCGTCATAAACGGTATAGGTCGCATTGACGTTGGCCTCGCTAATCAGCGCTCTTGCTTGGCTGAAGGTCTTGCCACTCAGATCGGCGCCAGCGCTGGTAATAGCGACGGTCTGACTACCGTTCTTGTCATAGCCGAAATATTTCCAGATCCCGTCGCCGGAATTGGACGCCCACAGTCGGCCTGCGGCATCATACATATTTTGCTGCTGCCAAGCCCCGTTAATGCCGCTGCGCACGACGTCGCCGAAGGTATTGTATTCGGTGCTGCTGACGTCACCCGCCTGCCAAGCGCTGCTGATCCATGCCGCGACCTTCTGTTCGGTCACCCGGCCGAGCGCGTCATACTTGCTAAGCACGGCCTCAAGCGTGCCCTGCCCGCCTGCCGATCCGGCGCGGAAATACTGGTCGCGGATCACATGGCCGAGATCGTCATAGAAATACTGGTGAACATTGCCCTCGGCGTCGGTAACCGTATCGAGCAGGCCGCCCGCACCATATGTATATTGAGTAATACGCGCCGCAGTGCCGCCCAGGCCTGCCTGCGTCGTCCGCGTCAGATTGCCGAGCGCGTCATATTCATAATTGACCTGCGGAGAAGCGAGGCTCCCCTGATAATCAGTGAACTGCGGCCGCTGCTCCTTCCACAGCCGACCTGCGGCATCGTAGAAGTAGTTGATTGCATCCCCTGTCGCCTCGGTCTTCCGAGTGACCTGCCCGAGCCCGTTATATTGGTAGTGAACGGTCGCGTCGGCGGAGATGCTAGCGCCTTGACCGTCGAAGATTGTGACTTTCAGGCGCCTCTCGGAAAGCCGATTGCCATTTTCGTCATAAGTATATTCGGTCACTCGATCATTGGCATCAAACGCAATGACGGGCGCGCTGCTCGTATTCGGCGCCCCGGTGAAACGGGCCGCGAAACGGCGCTCACTCAGGACATTGCCATCTGAATTGTATGACCAAGCAGTGAGATATCCCTCACCGTCCACCTGCGACGTTTTGCGCCCCAGCGCGTCATAATAGCTGAAAGTCTTGTTGTTCTCAGGGTCAGTCAGCTTAACGACATTGCCAAGGTAATCGTATTCATACTGGGTGACCAGTTCGGTGGTGGTCGTGTTAGTCCATGACGAACCGTTCCAGACGCCCGTCTTGTAACCACTCGGCAGCAAGACTTTGCTCTCAGTCATCTTTCCGAGAGCATCATATTCGAAACTCGTTTGACGCACCGCCCCCACGAGGCCCGGCGCAAGATTGTCAGCGCCACCGGTTGCCGGCTGGGAACCATTGCCTTCATAGACGGAAACGGTCTTCACGTTACCGTTTGCGTCATATGTGTAGACGGTGTGAGCGCCAATCGCGTTGATCTCGTGGGTCTTACGGTTGAGCTTGTCGTAGAAGAACACGGTACGATTGCCTGCTGCATCCACGGTTTTCGTCACATTGCCGTTGGCGTCATAAGTGACCGCCTCCGTCGGCACGAAATTCGCGTCAAAGGCGACATGCCCGTTCTGATCGAGCACCGTGCGCGTATCGCCGGTTGTCTGGGTCAATCGACCAAGCTTGTCGTAGACGTAGTTGGTTGCGCGCGCTTCGGTGAAGCCAGCCGCTTCGATTTTGCGCCTGACATTTCCGAGCCCGTCATACTGGTATTCGGTCCTGCCCGAACCTGACGGATCGGTCTCACTCAGCAAAAGCCCGCGCTTGTCGTAGGTGTAAGTAGTCGTGCCGCCGGCAGTGGCTGGGTTCGTCGTGTATGATCGAGCCACGGTGCTCACACGGCGACCGAACGCATCATATGTGTAACGTTCGGCAAAGCCCTCCGCATCTGTCGACCTGACCAGTTGGCCCCGAAGGTCATATTCAAAGCTGGTCGTCGCCGGATCGTCGAGCTGGCCGAGAGTGAAGGAAGGCAACTGTGCCGTTCCGTTCTGCTGGGCCGCCTTCAGTTGTTGCAGATTCAGAAGCGCGGCACTGGCAGCGTTCTGCGCTGTGTTTGCTTGAGACTGAGCGCTATTTGCCGCAGCCTGCGATTGATTGGCAGTGACCTGAGCCGCACTGGCCGCAGCTTCTGCGCTGTCAGCCAGCCCATCTGCAGTGACATAAGCAGCCATGGCATTGCTGGCGGCCGTCCGGGCGCTTGCAACCTGTTGGAGCAGGCTGGTGTAAGTGGCCCCAGCCGAAGTCCCGAAAATCGGGAGAGCATCTCCAGGCGAATAGTTCGCCTGGTTATTCACGACGGTGTTGGCCGCGCTATAATTCGCCCAAGCTTGGTCTACCTGACTTTGATAATATTGGGCCATCGCCCCAACACTGGGATTGGCCAATTGTTCAGGTGTGAGGCTGTAATACCAATTCTCCATCTCCTGCTGAGCATTCTGAGCAGTCTGCTGCATGCTTGGCAGCTTGGCGGCCAGCTCCACGAAATAGGCATTGAAGGCGGCAGTGATCTGTGGCGCCAGATTGGTTGCCGTCGTGTTCGCCTGTTGCTGCAGGCTGTTCGCTGTACTCAGTTTGGCATTGGCATCGGCGCGAAGGCCTTGAGCATTGTTGGCAAGGGCGGTGTGGGCCGCGTGATCGGCAGCGGCTTCAGCGGCGAGGGCGTCCGCCTGCGCAGCCCGGCTATCGGCAATCTGCTGCAGCGAAGCGACATTCGCAGCGGCTTCCTGTATCTTGCCGGACTGGCCACCACGGGAACCATAGATGCTCAGTTCATAGCGGCTGAAGGACACCATCTGCCCGAATGCGTTATATGCAGAAGTTTCTACATAGCCTTCGGCATCGATCCGCTGTGTTACGTGGCCTAGCTTGTCATAGGAATAATAAACTGCCGATCGGGCTCCCAGCTGAGGCAGATTGAACAGCTCAAAGTTGTCGAGGATGCCTGCGCCCGAGCCGGCCTGCGCCGCAGCATATGCCGCATCTGCTTCAGCTTGGGCGACATTGGCGTCATTACGCAACTGGTCTGCAATGGCCTGCGCCGCATCCGCCTCAGCCCGTGCCTGCACTGCGGCGTCGTGAGCCACCTGAGCCGCCGCCGGGTCGGCAATGGATGCCTCTATCTGCTGGGCATTTGCGAGTGCAGCGTTTGCGACACCTTGCGCGGCATCGGCATCACTCTGCGCCTGGACAGCGTCGGAGGCGGCCTCATCTGCGGCGGCCTGCGCAGCTAGCGCAAGGACAAGATCAGCATCTGCGCTGGCCTGCCCCTCATGGGCACTAACCTGAGCAGAAACTGCATCGGCAACTGCCTGATTTGCCGCTGCCAGAGCCGCGTCAGCAGCCTCTAAAGCCGCATCATAGGCATCCTGAGCAGCCTGTATTTCCTGAGAATTGTTCTGCTGCGCCGCCAGTTGATCGGCATAGGCAATTGCCGCATCGGCATCCAACTGGGCCAAATCCGACGCCGTCCGCAACTGGGTTGCCGTGGAAGTTGCCGCTGCAAGAGCAACCTGCGCCGCAGTATCAGCATCATGCGCCGAACTGGCTGCGGATTGCGCCTGAGCAAGATCGGCAAGCAGAGCACTATAGGCAGGATCGCTTCCGCCGAGCGGTTCACCAACCCCGTTCGCGACATCGAAATAGGCATTGATTACAACGCCAGCACGATATGTCGACGTTTGCGATGAGGAACCAGAAATCCCGGACGGAACAAAGGACGCATTGTCCTTGCCACTGCTGTAGAAGCTGTTGACCGTCGATGTGCTGGATGGCCAGCCCGTCGAATAAGTGTTGTGATTGAGGTCATAGATTGCTGCGCGCACCTGCACCCACAGCAGCTTCAGCTTGTTCATCGTCTGAGTAGGGTTGACACCCCCACCCGAAACGCCCGCAAAGCCGGTTATCCAGTTCTCCAGATCCTGCTCGCGAGCAACAAGCCAACTAAGCTTGTCAGCCAGAGCGACGGCGCGATCCGCACCAACGTTATTTGCCCGCCAAGTCAGGTTGTTATAATAGACGTTTATGTAGAGACTGCGGTATGAACCACCAAGATCCTCGACGTAGTTCGTCTGGGCCGAGTAGAGGCTGCAATAATTCGTGAGTTCCGCCAGCACGAGGCCGCTGGTTCCGTTGTCGAGGTCTGACACCTCTTCCTCGGCGTTGTCGAGCCAGTTCTCGTGCGAGTTGATCCAGCTGCTGGCATTTGCCAATGCAGCCGCACGCTCTGCTTCAAAGCTGACCGCACCTCCACCGCTGTAATTGGCAATCTGCCCCTCTAGATCATCGACCAGCGCTTCGGCGCCGGCGGCGGCAGCCGCAGCGGCATTGGCGATCGCCTGCGCCTGTGCCTGGGCGGCCTCGCCCGCATCGGCCTGAGCATCCAGAGCGGCGGCAGACTGCTGCGCCAGTGTGGCCGCCTCATAGGCCGCCTGAACATCAGGATTACCACCTGATGCCAGCAGGTCTGCATAATCGAGCGCCTGATCGGCAGCATCTTGCGCGGCATCGGCCGTGGCTTGTGCAGATGCCGCGGCAGAGGCGGCCTCATTGGCGGTGGTCTGCGCTGCGTTTGCAGCATTCTGCGCCTGAGTGGCTGCCGTGTTGGCAGCCTGCCTCGCATTGTTGGCTGTGACCACGGCCGCATCGGCAGTATTCTTGGTGTTGAGTGCAGCAGTTTTCGCGCTGGCTTTCTGGTTGGAAAGCGTCACCGCCGAGTTCATCGCGGTCTGTGCGCTCGCCTTTTGCGACTGACGGGTCGCCAGCGTCGCCACAGCGGTGTCGTAATTGGACTGGAGCGCCTGGTAATCACTGACCTGCTGGGTCGTGAATCCCTTGTAAGTGTTCACATAGGTCTTGCCTGCGGCACTCAGTTGGCTGCCTGCCTGCACACTTGTGATTTCATTATTGACCGCAGTTCTTGTGGTATTGACCGCCTGCTGCTGCTGCTGCAACGGCTGAACATACTGAATATAATATAAATACTGATACTCAGGGGACAGGGACGCCATTGAGGCCGTTGCCGCACTGATTTGCGTCTGGAGGTTATTCGAGGTCGTCTGGAGCGAGTTGGAATATGCCTGCAAGGATGTAATCGGGCTGGCATAGGCCTGCGCGACGGTGTTCGACGAAAGCTGGCTGGCAAGGTTGTTAACGGTGGTTTGCTGGCTGGTGACCGCCGCCGCTGCGGTGTTGTAGGCAGTGGTCGCAGCGTTCGCTGCTGCCAGTGCATCGGCAGCTTCCTGCGAAGCGGTGTTATAGGCAGTTTGCGCGCTGGCTGCTGCGGTCACCGCATTATTGTAAGCTGTCAGTTTCTGGGCGGCTGTTGCCGCAGCAGCGTTCGCTGCGCTCTGGGCAGTGACTGCAGCCGCCTGAGCCGAGGCTGCATCGGCCGCGCTCTGGTCCGCCGTGGCTTGCAAGCCATCGGCTGTGACTTGAAGTGCAGCGGCAGCATCATAGGCCGCCTGAACCTCTGCCTGATCGGGACCCTGAAGCGACTCAAGATAATCCCAGGCAGCATCAGCAGCAGCCTGTGCCGCCACTGCGTCCGCCTGCGCCTGCGCTGCGTCAGCGGCGACTCCATCAGCGATGGACTGGAGCGCATCGGCTTCAGCCTGCGAGGCACCTGCTGCCGCCTGAAACGGCAACACCGCGGCGGCGGCGGCGGCAGCATCGGCTGCGGCCTGAACAGCTGCAGCCTGTGTGGCATCGGCAGCCGCCTGTGCCTGAGTTGCAGCATTGTAGGCTGTCTGCACATCTGCCGCAGTTGGCAGATTATCCGCATAGGCCTGCGCGGCATCTGCATCGGCCTGCGCCTGCGCCGCGACCCCTTCCGCTGCAATAGCCGGAGCATTCAAAGCATGGGCCGCCGCCTGCAACTGGTTGTAAAGCGAATACAGCGAGCCTGACGTTCCCGGCATTTGGGCAGGATCAAAAACGGCGACGCCGGTTTCAGCCGAACCGGTTACCGCGACACTGAAGCGTGCGCTCTCCACAACCTCGTTGAAGCGGTTATAGCGCGTGGTCGTCACAAAACCCCGGGCATCGCGTGTAGCGACGAGGCGGTTGAGGCTATCGTAGTAATTGTACGTGGCGTTACCGAGCGCGTCGGTAGCCTTCACCACATTGCCAAATGTGTCATAGACGTAGCGTGTCGTGCCGATCAGCGCGTTAGTGGCGGTCAACACCCGACCCAGCTTGTCATAAGTAAAGCTGGTTACATTGCCATTGGCGTCAGTCACACTGGACTGGTTGCCAAGGCCATCATAGGCGAACTGGACTGAGATCTGCTCGGCCTCGCCGTATGCAGAAAACTGCCTCTTGAGCCGGCCCACTCCATCGTATTCGTAATGAGTGCGGACCTGATCCGCTGTCCCATAGGCGGTATAGACGTCGGTCAGCTGGCCAAGCGCATTATAGGCATTGCGGGTGACAAACCCCTCTCCATCAGTGGTGGAGAGCACATTGCCCGCTTCGTCATAGGATTGGCTGACGGTAATGGCCGTGGTGGTCGGCGTACCCGCGAGCAGCGACGCGAGCTGAGAAATGGTAGTGGAATCGCCCACCGGCATCCCGTTCCCGCCGTAGCGCGTGGTCGACACGGCGCGGCCTTCCTGATCGTAAGCATAACCGGTAACGAAATTCCCGGAATCGAGGCTGAAGACCACTTCATCACGCGAATTATACCAGTTTCGGGTAATGCGATTGGCCGTATCGTTTGCCTGCGCGGAATTTGCAGCCCAGTTGTTCAACGCAGAGAGTGTCACACTGGAGCTGTACAGATTGTCGAACGCCACAGCCTTGGTGACACGCCCCGACGTATCGTAAGAAAAGGCTGCCACACCGCCTTTGGCATCGACAGTGTAAGCTACACGTCCCGCGGAATCATAAACCGTATGGCTTGTCCGATCGACAGCATTGGAAGTGACAGCGGCTTTGACCGACGCGTAGGTCCGGTCGGCAAGTGCACCCAGATCAAGTTCGGTAGTATAGACAGTGGTGCTTACGAGCCGTCCTGCAGCGTCATAGCCGTAGCCGACGACCCCACCTTGCGCATTGATGTCAAAACGCAAAAGCCCCTGACCGTCATAAACGGCATAGCCAAACCGGTCGACGGTGGAGCTGCCGGCCACATATGCTCTCAACGCCTCGAAGGTTCCGCTCGCTCGATCTGCTGCCTTGGTCGCGGTCGCATAGGCAATGGTCTCAATTGCCACCCCGGCAGCATCGTAAATCGTCTCGGAGAGGTAACCCTCTCCGTCGAGCACACCCACATGCTGACCGGCCGCGTTGTAGAAGCTGCGCGCGACTACGTCCTTGGCGTGTGCCGTCGGCAGCACTGGCGCGGTCGGCAGTCCTACCTTCAGAGCGGCCAGAGCCGATCCTGAAAGCGCGGTATACCACGCAACGGACTTCACCAGCTGCCCGGCCTTGTCATACTCGTTGGTGACGGTCCCACCCGCATTGTCGATCGACTGGATCACACGGCCGGCATCGTCATAGACCGTCCAGCTCCACACATCGGCGGCACTGGTTGAAGGGCGAATATCTGCAAAATCAGCGGTCGATGCCGGGTTCTGGAAGGCCGTCTTGTTCGCTGCGGAAAGCGCCGTAGCGTAGCTGATTGTCGCCGCAAGGCGGCCCGCCGTATCGTAACGGAATTCAGTGACTTCGCCGTATTCATTGGCGCTGGCCACTTTGCGACCGCCCTTGTCGTAATAGATGTAGCTCGATCGTCCGCTTGCATCTGTCACTGAGCGCAATCGTCCGGCGGCATCATATTCGTATGTGGCTGTGCCTGCTGTCGTGCCTGCGCCGCTCTCGGTCAGGCTGATCAGTTCCCCTGCCTTGTTATAAACCGAGGTTGTGGTCAGGCCTGCCGCAGTCGTTACGATTGTTGTGCTACCGCCGCCGATGAATGTTACGGTTGTCGTGCCGCCATTCCTGTCCGTCGAGGAATAGAGCCGCCCCATTCCATCGTAGAGGAAGGTCTCGTGCGCTTCACCCTCGCGCCAACCTTCCAGCAGATTTCCAGCTTGGTCGTAGGCGTAATGGGCGGTCGTAACGCCCTCGCTCGTCAATGGATTACCCGAGTTGTCGGCAATGCCGTAAGCCTTGCTAAGAACCAGATTGCCGCGCGCGTCATAGGTATTCTCGGCGATACGCACCGAATTGAGGTCGGTGAGCGAAGGAACCCATGCTTCCATCTCCGCCACCGATATCTCCGTCTCCCCGGCCACGCGGGAATGCCCGACATAGGAAATCGTACGGGAAAGCTGACCAGCGGTAGTATAACGATATTCGGTAACGCGGGCTGCCGCATCGACAGTGAAGCGTAGATGTCCTTCGCTGTCATAGGCATATTGGGTGTAATGAGCGAAGGCCTTCCCGCGCTCATCCGAGCCGATGCTCTGTTCGGTGATCAGGCGGTTTTTGCCGTCATAGGTGCGCGCGAGAGCGTTACCGGTCGGATCGGTGACCCGCGTGTTATTTCCATTCGCGTCGTATGTGTAGCTGGTGATCTTGCCGTTGGAGTCAGTCACCGTTTCGAGATTGCCGTCAGCATCATAGGCAAACTGAACGGTCTGCACGGCAGCGCCCGAAGCGGCCGGCGGCGCGGTGATCTGTGTGAGGCGGTTCTGGACATCATAGTCAAGCCGGGTGACCTGCCCGTCCGGCCCGGCAACTTCGGTATAGCCCACACCGTAAGTGAGTGTGGTAACCCGAGTAACCCCAGCTGCAACTGCCTGCGTCAGGGTCAGGACACGGCCCAAGCCGTCGTAGGTCACCGCCAGATGCGATCCATCGGCCTGACTGATCGAGGCTATCCGATTGGTCGCCCCGTCATAGGTGTAAGTGGTGACATAGCTATTGCCGTCGCCCACTGAATTGTCGCCCGGCGTGAGATCTGTCGTGACAGTCTCGAGCCGTCCCTGCCCGTCATAACCATATCGGACGCGGGTGAGGGTCTTGGCGGAAGATGTGGCAAGATCGGTGTACCCAGTAACCACCTGGGTGATCGAATTGCCACTCCAGCCATACTGGGTCCAGCTGCCGTCGGCGGTGGTTGCCTTGTCGAGGTGGTCTGAACCCGTGATATAGGTGAAGGTAAGCGCGTTGCCATCAATATCCGCCACAGTGCGAATGCGATATTCGCCAGCGGTCTGGGCGACCTCGTAATATTCCTTCACCTGGCTGTCGCCGTCGGTCCAGACCCATTCGGATCCGGAATTGGTCAGTGTGTCGAAGGCTCCCGATCCGTCCTTCGTCAGATATGCGCTTCGCCCCGTATCCCATCCGTAAACGATCACAGAACCATCGGCCCCCAAGCGGCTGATGGTGCTATCGACTGTGTTCAGGGTGCCAGTCAGGCCGAAAACCTTGCGAGCGGTATTCTGCTGCCAATGATCGCCATTGTCGCCGTCAGCAGCATCCTGAATGCTGTTATAGGTCCGTGAGATTGCGGCATCGGGTCCGAGACCGATAAGAAATTCGTCCTGATGGCTGATCAGCAGATTACCGGTCGCAGCGTTGAGCGAAACACTATCACTCCCGCGTCCCAGCAGCGCGGAACCCAATTGCCCCACTCCACCCAGAAGATTGCCCGAACCCCGAGTGAAACCCGCACCTAGTCCAGTATAAATCGCAACCATCGAACCCCTCGCCGGCAAAGAGCCTGTTCCACAGCGAGGCGCACTCCGTCCCGCTCCGAAACCCAATCAGACGAGGGAATGAGAAGTTTAGAGATTTTTCTGGTGCTGTCAGTCAGATGGCAGGAGGGTGCTGTCAGTCTAACCGCAACTTGTCTCCGATCGACACAGTTCACCCCTTTTCGGCATTTGCCTAGGCCATGAGGATTTGCCACTCGGCCAAAGCGGTCGAGCGTCGTTCCTTGTAGGTCTTTCTATCGACGAGATGGCGCTGCTGGTTGAAGTGATTGTGAACGTTGGCATGGACCGAGACGAACTTTTGAAGCGACTTCATTTGTCGAAAACGCAGCATCGCCCGCTCTCTTCTGCGGAGTGGCAGGTGACTATTTTCTGCCCGATTGTTCAACCAACGGCCCACTTCGCGCCGGTCGAGATTGCCGAGGTCGCGCATGGCCGCCGGGTATGAGCGCATACCGTCGGTGACGACCTTCTCCGGCTTTCCCTGGCGCTTCAACGTTCGCTTCATGAATGCCAGAGCCGCGGATTTGTCCCGTTTCTTCGTGACGAAGGACTCCAGGATTTCACCCTCGTGATCCACTGCACGCCAAAGGTAATGCTGCTCGCCGTTGATCTTTACGAACACCTCGTCGAGATGCCAGCGCCAGTGCCGGAAGACCCGCATGTGCGAAACCCGCTGCCGTCGAATATCTGCGGCGAACAGGGGGCCGATCCGGTTCCACCAGAACCGCACGGTCTCGTGGCATATATCGATGCCTCGCTCGAACAGCAGGTCTTCCACGTTACGCAGGCTGAGCGGGTACCGAACATACATCATCACGACGAGCCGGATCACCTCGGGCGACGAATTGAAACAGCGAAACGGGTTGGCTGGCTTGCTCATTTCTCGAGCTTACCCACGCCTTGCACCGCCGTCGAGATTGCTCTGACAGCACCATTCGGCGATCTACAACACCTTCGCTATCCAGCGCCACCCCACCTCCCGAAAGACCATGCGAAATTTCCGGACCGCCGCTTTTGCGGAGTGGAACGCCGCATCCGCCGCTGCTGGATGAAATTTCGGTTTCGGGCTTCAGTGCGACCGACGGAAGTTAAGCTGACAACCCCACCCGATACAAACTTCCGGCACGAAGTCTAGAACTGGGCAAATAAGCGCCTGAGCTGAAGAACTGCCACCCCGGATCGCGAATACCAGTCGAAGTCGACAGAAAAATGATCGTAATCGCGGTCAAAGAAGGCGAACTCTGCGTCGATATTTGTGATCCTCCGGCTTTCAAGCATTATCCGGCCTACCGGCTCAGCCCCCGTCGCAGGATCGTCTTCAAACTGTTCGTGATAGATCGAGATGTTCAGTTCATGCGAAAGCAGTTTGGATATCGAGGCCGGCGAAAGAATCGCGGGTGCACCTTCCAAGCCGCGGATTGTCTTGCCCGAAGTCCGCAACATCAGCTCGATCAGTTCCTTCGCGGACCGGCTGGGACGCCAGCTATCGTCAAGCTCGGAGGTCCGTTCAGACTCGCCCCAGTCTTCCGGAATATTCTCGAAATGCCGCGCAAGCGTATATTGCGAAGGCCGGCTGGCCTGTGGTGCCGCCTGCCAAAACTCCTTGCCGAATACAGCGTCCGGAAGCCCGTTGATCGAGCCGTTCCAATCGGAATAATCGAGATTGCGTCCGTGCAGTATTTCCAGCCGGCGTCGGCTCCAGACCTCCGTTTCGAACGAACACAGCAGGTAACCGGTTCGCGCCTCCGCTGGTCCAGCGTCCTTTTGCGCAAAGAGTGCGAGGTCGAGAATTTTCCGATCCGTCGGCGGCGCAGTATTGTGCACGCGCGGTTCGAGCGATTGCGATGGGCGGAGAAGCAAGAAGTCGTTCGCGGGCAAAGCAGCGGAGGATGATCTGACGATCTGCCCCATGAGATCGGTGAAATCACCGCTTGCCAGCGCCAGATCGCACAGTGCGGCAGCGGCTTCGGACGTGCCACGGGCAGATTTGAGCAGGAGCGAAAGATTCAGCTCTGCAGCCTGCAATTTCTCGCGATCGATTGTCTTCCCGCCATTGCCCGGCTCGCGATCGTCCTCCGGTAAGAGGGGTGGGCCGGCATCGGCTTCCGACAGCCGTAGGAACAACCCGTCATTCTCGAGCGCTTCGGCAAGGCTGGTTGTCTCCTCATCACCTTCAATCCGATACAGCGCGAAGATCTGGCCCGTATCCGCATAGAAGTCGTGCTGTTCCAGCCTTTTTCCGATAATCTCGAGAATTGCCCCCGCACCCTGACCTGCCTGCCGCTCCAAGAGGTGATCAAGCGACCACTTCGAATCCTTGCGTAAAGACACACGCAGACTAGGTGCAGGACCTGACCAGACGAGAACCGGGGGTGCGACGGGTGATCGCGAAGCAAGACGCACAATTCCAGCCGTCGCATCGGCCGCCAGGGGCACGACCAGCTTGCCGGGCAGCCAGCGCGAAGCGAGGCGCGGATCATCGGTTTCATCGGGTGGATCGACGACGTCTTCAAATGATTCCGGCCAAAAACGACCATCGGCAGCGGCGATGAACGCATTGTCGTAGCGAGCGTCGTCCAGCATTTCCAAAAAGCCGAATCTGCTATCCCAATCCTTCTCTCCGAGAGGTCCGGTTAGCTGGAGATTGTCGATCGTGAGTACAGAGCTGACGCGCTGGGACGACGGATCGGAAGGCGATTCCGGTCCTTCACCGACATTCCCTTCTGGCCGGATTACGCGATCGAAGCGCGCGCGCGCAAGGCTTACCGATGGCGGTGTCCTTCCCGGCGTTCGCGCGTCGACGAAACGGAGGGCGGTGAGCAGGATTGCCTTGCTATCCGCAAAAAGCGCGGGGTTCTTGAGAAGCCGCACAATCACTGCCCTGCGCAGACTCGCTAAATCACCGCTCGAGCTCCGAACGGCATTGGCGAGCGCAACAATGCTGCCATCGTTAAGCGGGTCGTCCGCCGGCTGCGGAAAGAGCAGCTTTTCCACCAGGATACGCACGAAATCGAACAGGTTGCCCTTCCAGCCATTGTCGCCATTGGGCTCGGCCAGCGCGGCGACCTCGGCAAATCGCGCCAGCCAGTCCATTGTCTCATCGGTGGCCCAGCTCCGATATGAAAGGTCGATAGCGTCGCCAAAGGCGACCGCCAGCCGCTGAAGCGACGGCTCGGTTCCGTTGCCGAGTCCTCCAAAAGGCATTGTCGGAACGAAGCCGAGAGGCAGGAGCAAAGCATCCACGCTTTGGGCCTTGCCGCCAGGGCCGGGCCCGTCCGGCACGAACCAGCCAGTGCCGTCGAGCGATGCCACAAGTGCACCGGCGACCGCATCGTCCTCACCCGTATCGGACCGGAAGGGCTGCCGTCCTTCCCTGATCCGATCGATCCATGCCCCGTGCTGGCTCTTCAATTGCTCCGCGACCGGCCCGGTTAGCTGGTTCGGCAGGGGCGGCACATCGGGCCCGAAGCCGAGGCGCGCCCAATTGCCCAGCAGCGTTTCATCGATGTAGCGGAACAGGCCCGGCTGTTGCGAGAGCGGCAGCAGTGTCTGGACATCCGGCCGAGCATGCGCTTCGGCGCGGCGCACCTTCAGGTCGATCCGGCTGACATGGGCTTCGTCGCCAAGCGCGCTGCCGCCTTTGAGGGTAAAGTAAAACACCCTGCGGTCATCGTCCGGTTCTTCCACGCCGGTCAGCAGGTTGCGGGCAAACGTCCTGAGTGGGTCATTTTTCCCAATTGTTTCAGACTTTCTAAGTCCCGGCCTAGTTGCAACTGCTTCCGAAATACCACCGGGAAATCCCCAGGATGCCAGCGTGCCTGCGGGATCTGATTTGGATAGGGATTCACCGAGATCGAAGGTTGCGGATTCGATCACAAGCTCGACTTCCATGTCGTCCATCGCCAGTTCCGCCAGCGAGCGCCACGCTGCAACGGCAATACTGTAAGCCGCCTGCCCCGTACCGAACGCGGCCAGCGCTGGTCCGCCGCCAGGATCGAAGTGACCACGCAGGAGCGAAAGATCGAATGTCAGGGCGACCTGCTCTGTGGTGTAGTCGTAGCTCGCGATAACGAATGGACGGTCAAGACCGTCAACCTTCTCGCCTTCGACCGAACTCGCGAGTTGGACCGGCCAGTCGAAGCGCTTTGAGATGCGAAATGCGTCCCCGACTTCCATCCGGTCGCCGTAAGTATGTTCCAATTCGACCTGGAACTCCAGTGAAGCCGGTCCGAGCCCGTAGATTTCTGCAATCGCATCCCTGATCTTGCAGTGCGGAATTGAGGGTATCGGTTCGCCTGCGCGTTCGAGCTCCACCGACCGATCGGCGGGATCGCGCGGAAAACCCTCGATCAGCGGGATAAATTGCTCCCGTTGCGGCGATCGGTCGGCGGCATCCATCCGCTGCGGGATTCGATAATGCGCGGGAGCCAGATCCTCACCGTTTCGCGAGAGGACGGCCGAGTTGTAGTTCTCAAGATCGTCCTCATAGTCGGGACGGGGGTCGTCAGGATCACCCGCAGGACAATCCGATGTTCCCTTGACGCGCAAGACCTTTTCAAGCCGCACCGGGCTCTCCGCTGCAGCGAAGGTGAAGGCATCGATCGGCATCGCGACAAGTGAAATGTCCGACGGATCTCCGGACCCGGCCATTCGTATGGCGTTGATCCTCATTTCGCCGCTTTGCGCAAGCCTGGTCCAGAACCCCTCGAGTGCCGCCACACTTGATTTTGCTGGACTGCGCCAGATAAACCTCTCGCCAGCATCGATGTTGGGGCTCAGTTCAATCGGCCCTCCGGCGCTCAGTTGCGCCGCAACGAAGAGCGAGAGCTTCCTACCGGGATACATCCGGCTTCCCCCTTCAGGTACGGCAGCGCCACCTTGCGGAATCGCCAGCAGACGATACTGGGTGCGCGGCCCGTCCCACGGAAGTATCCCGTGGTGGAGTAGCGTGAGTGTCCAATTCGCCTCGCCTGCCGCCGATAGCGCAGCATTGAACAGCGACCTGAAACCGGCATCGGAAAGCCTTGCCGACATCGCTTCCAGCGCCACCGCCGCACTTGGTTCGGGCTCGAACAGGAGTACGGTCTGCAACAGAGCCTTGTTCTCGCCCTCTGCGGCCACGTCTGGAAAACGCCGGTACAGCGAGAGCGTACCTTCGATGGCGAGGCCTGGAGTGATTTTCAGTGATGAGGCGTTGGCGGGAAGAGGGCCGGCTCGCGGTGCCTCTCCACTGACAGTCTTTTGGAGGGGCCGAATCTCGATTCCGGCAAGCCGCTTCAGCTCGAAGCCATGCTTGATCGTCGAATTTGCACCCGCTTCGCCCCGCGGCATTCGCCGAGCCGCACCGCCATCGTCGTTTCGAACTGCGCCGGGCTCCTCCATGCGCCAGATCGGAATCTGCGCCGAAAATTGCCCGCCATGAGCCAGGGCGTGATAGCCCGGCTGAACGTAAGTAATGTGCTCGCGCCCCAGCCTTCCCGGCACACCGAGGTCGACAATCTCGCTTTCGAGTTTTCGTTCGAAGTTGTCACCGATCCGCCGGAAATAGCTGTTGAGATTGGGAATCCCCGGGCCTGCTTCGGGATAGGTTACTTCGCCGACAATCTTCCCTCCGGCGACGAGATCGACGTCGATCGAGTGGATTTTGTGGATTGCGTCAAGGTCGTCCTGCCGCCCCAGGGGTATCATCAGTCCCAGCAGCCAGTATATTCCGGTGACGTGCTTGTCCGGTACGCCGCCCAATTCGGGAATTAGCCCTTTATCCCACAGTCCGTGAACCTGCTCGTCGGTCCAATGATAGCGGCGGCCGAAATCCAGCATTTGCGAGATCGCAAAAGCAACAGAGAACTTGTCGACCGGCGTTCCCGGTTCGGTTCTCTCTCCCCGCAAGCCGGCGCGCAACTCGTCGTTGAATGCGGTCGGAAACGGCATTCCGCTGTTCGTGGCCGGATGTTCCTCGAACAGGTCCATGGGATCGCGTGACCCGTCCTTCTTGATGACCCGACAGCCGCTCGACCGGTCAATGCGAATGGGGCCGTCCGCGCTGCCGCCGATCGTCACGACCAGATCGACATCGTCCGGCAGGTTGACGGGCAACAGGTCGCTGTCTCCATCCGGGCCGCAGCTGGGATCGGTGTTCACGGTCTCGTATTCGAAGCGCGCCGTTTCGCCATCGAAGGATTTTTCCGACAACGAGGCCCAGGCCAGGAACTCGTCGAGACCGGCCGGAGCATCGGGATCGATCGTGCCGGAAACGAACGGCCGCAGGCAAAGCCACAGCTCTCCCGGCCCGCTATCCGCGCCTTCTACCCAATTGCGGTAATAGAGATCGGGGACGAGGGTAATTTTGACTGGCATCGCTATCCGAACTCCAGCGTGTGCTTGACCGGAATGCTGAGGCCAACCGAGATGCCCTTGCATATGCGAGCCCATCGAGGTCCGATACAGGCGCGGGCATAGGCGCTGACGCTCAGTTCAGCTTCGACGTGCATGTGCACGACGTCGTTCCCCTCAACCCAGGCGATGGCGACGCGCACTTCGGCCGTGGCCCTGACACCGACGCTGACATTGATGACCCACCAGTCGATCTCGCCCTGGCCTTCGACAAGAATGCCGGCCGCACCCTGGACATGGATTGCCGTGATCCTTGGGGCCTTGCCCCTCTGCTCGCCCAAGAGCAGCGTTAGCTGTCCTTCGAGAATTCCGTAGACGCCGATCCGGACCCATGCCTTGAAAGTTCCGCCACCGAATGCGGCCCCGAGGCCCCACTGGATCGCGATCCCGGCAGCGATCACAAGCTGCTTGCCCTGCGGCACCATATGTTCGCGCTTGCGGACGTACCAACCGCCCGAGGCTTGTCCGGGCGTCACGATCGCTCCGATCGTGCGCTCCCATGCGCGACCGCCGCGCGAAAGCTGCCACGGAAAACCAAAATCGATGGCGAAATCGCCTGACGTGTAGAGTTCCGCGGCAATTTCGCCGCCGGTGAAGTGGATCGTGCTGAAGGTTATCGGCGGAAGGGTGACGGAGAAGTAGAAATAGTCTTCGCCAGGCGTAATGTCCTTTCTATAGAGACCGACGAAGGCGAAATCCCAGCCGAAGAGTTCGCTAAGCGCGCCGCCATTGAGCGCGAGCCCCATGAACCCGCCGTCCTGGAAAAGCGCCCGCCCCTGCAAGGCATCCTCCAGCGCGCTGATACTCGCGGCAAAGGTCCAGCCGATGCTCTTGCGGCCAAGTGCCGGCCGCAGGACGCCATCCTTCCAGTAATCAGCAAGTTTCCCGCCCATTCCGCTGACGTCGCTGTCCCCGTCATCCCCGCCACCGGGATCATCGCCTTCACGGATCTTCGGCGGTGCGAGCAGCAGTTTCGCGACCTCGGGCGGGAAATCGACGTTCTGTGCCGCAAACGCCCAGTGGAACTCCAGCAACGGAAATTTCACCGGCCGTTCGAATAGCGCCCAGAAGCCGTCGCCCCTGTCGTCTTTCAGGCTGAAATAGCCGCCGTTCAGATTCTCGAAGACCTTGTATTTGAGGATCGAGAGGTCGCCACCTTCAAGTGTCAGCGCTGCTCCCGAGACGTCAGGTCCAGGCGGGTTCTTCCAGCTACGATGTTTAAGACTGAGTTGTTTGATCCGAAGCGTGAAGAAGTTCGCCAGGTCCAAGTTGAGCCCAGAGAAGCCGAAGCCGCGCATCCCGATGAAGGGATTGCCACTGAGCAGCCCGTTCTTGAAATTGAAGCCAAACACCCCCTCCAGCGAGAAGCTGCTCAGCTTGCGCGCGAACAGGTCCGGCAAGTCGCCGAAGTCGAGCTGCCCGAGGAACAATATCTTCGGCAGTTTCGGGTCGAGCCGCGGGAAACTGCCAATGTCGACGAAATCCCCGAGATTCAGCGAAGGGAGACTGTCCGGCCAGTCGATCACCAGTTGCTGGAATTTGAGCCGCAAGGCGTTCCCCAACAGGCTGACATGCGGCAGGTTGAGATCGAACTGCAGGCTTGGGTATTTGAGCTTGAGGTCTCGCGGCAGCTTGCCGGTCAATGCGGTAAGGTCGACCCTCAGGTTCGCGAAGGAGACCGAACGCAATCCCTGGAAGAAGTCCTGCGCACCGGACAAACCGCCGAAGCCTTTCAAATCCTTGTTGAATTCGATCGAACCATCGATCTGTATCTCGGCCCTGCGCTTGCCGACACTTGGATCCGACTGCTCTTCGGCAGTAGCGGGACGGTCGACCACTTCGAGGCGCCGCAGCCAGACGCTTTCGACAAAGAACTTTTCGGCCTGGTCCGGCTTGCCGTCGCCCACCGGAAACAGTGTCAGGCGCTTATTGTCCCTGACTTCGGCGGCGAAACGAACCTCATAGGCGCTATTGCTCCCGGCGCCGTTCCCGGTCTGCCGGACGCTGCCCAGTATATCGATATCTTTGGTGTCGTTGGCGCCCGCCCCTTTCACGGCAAGGAAACTGTAAAGGCGCAGCCGCGCCTTGGACGAGAAATTGACCAGCCGGTTGTCGCGAAACCCGGCATCGAGTTTGAGAGGCTTGAGCGCCGCTTCGTATTGCTCTCCGGACTGCCCTGGCCAGGCGTCTGAATCGTTGCTCCAATGCACCGCGGCGGAGATCGCGACATCGGCGTCGTGGTCGGGTGAACGCGGTGCGAGCGCAAAGAAACTGAAACGCGGGGCATCTTCCGGGTTTGTCGGCACGAGCGCTTCGAGGACCGCGAAATCGCTGAAATCGATCGGCGCATCGAACAACACCACGCCCAACCAGCTCGGCTCGAACAATTCGGGATTGGTTTCCCGGATCGCCGCTTCGATTTCCGTGCGCTTGGCGTCGAACAGGTTCGCGTCGGGCCGATGGCTTATCGCGGCGCGAAGCTCGTCGAGAATTTCCTTCAGGCCTTTCCTGCGTCCGAGCTTGACGAGGGCCCTGGGAAACTCGGGTAGCCAGTTTGCATCCGGCAGATCCGCGACGAGTTTTATCGGCGCCGCTTCGTCGATCACCTGGCTGAGTTGCGGACCCCATTTCTTGAAATCGCCCGGAGTCAGCTTGGGGAAGGTGAGCGTGCTCCCCCAACCTGGCCAGAAAAGCACAAAGTCCGCCGATTGCATCTGAGGGACCGAAAAGGGAATTTCGAGTTTGACCCGTTCGACACCGACTGAGACCGGCCTGGGTGCCGAAATTTCAAGCATGCGCCCATGCGTCTCCAACTGGATTTCGCCGATCGGCAGACGACCGTCAGGCACGATCGCCTTCAGGCCTGGCGCTGCCGCGGTGACGTCTTTCAGGCCGCTTTCATGCACTGCCTCCCGCACAAGCAACTTCATGCTCTTGAAGCTGCCGTCGACGAGGGCGTTGGCATGCCTCAGCCGGGCATTGCCGTCGATAGAGCCGCCGATCTCCCAGCTTTTCCGGTGCAGAGCCGGAATACCGGCGACCGGCGCACCGGCGGGACCCTCGAACATCCAACTTGCCGAGGCCTCTCCGCCGCGAAATGCGTCACCCGGCCGGCCCTGTCGCAGTTTCGCATTCTCGATTTGAAGCCAGGGCCGCGTGAACGACCACAGATTGTCATCCGGGATCGACGCATCTTGCCCGGGCATCTTCGAAGAACTGTCCCGTGAACAGCGTAATTGCATTCTGGTCGCTTCCGCCATGACGAGATGCGAATTGCCGAACCAGCTGTGCATTGGCAGATGCCGGGTTTGTCCGCCTGTTTGCCGGTTGCCTTTGAGCCGGTGGAATTCAGGCAGCTTCCGCCTCGGTTCCCTTTCATCCTCGGGCTGTATCAAGACGCAGCGCCGGTCGTTGCCGACAGGCTTGCGGAAGCCGAGCCTGACCCGATCGGACGTTGCCCATTCCTCGGCGCGGTTGCGCGAATTCCTGATCGCGAGAAAGCGCAGCACGAGCTCGCCATCCGGAGGAGGCGCCAGATCAGCCCTGGCAAGGATCGAATTGGGCCCACCCCGGGCGCCCGCCGCACCTCCGCCCGGCTCGCGCAAGGTCAAGTCCAAATCGGCAATCGTGACTTCGATCGCATGCTTTCCGTCGCGTGGGTCCGCGTTGAGAATGACGGGTGTATCGTCGGTCTTTTCGAACCGCACAGTGAGGTCTTCCGCCCTGCCTTCGCGCATCTTCGCAAACGGGACCGGGATATCGTCGCGATTTAGGAACAGCGCGGGCCTTGGCGCGTCGATATCCGCGGGCCGGCGGCTCGAAAGCGTTGCGCGCAGTGATCCCTCAGGCAGGATGAATTCACGATTTGCCAAGTCAAGCAGGAGGCCCCGACCGTCCGGAATTCGCAAGGCCAAGGGCGCGACGCTCTCATCCGTCGCTCCACGCTCGCACCAATCACTCGCCGTGCTGAAGCGACCCAGGGCACGGGGATCGTCCTTGTCGAAGAACAGGCTATACGAAACCGCGGGAAGAGCGACCGGCCCAAATCGCAGCAAGGCCTCGGCGCCTGCCTTGTTCGAGAAGCGCACCTTTACTTCACCGGCGACATTCCCGCGCTTGGGCCGGAAATCCTCGCCGATCTTCTCAAGTCCGAGGTTCTCTATCTCGATCCGGACCACCAGGCCGGCAAGACGAAGCGCCGTCCAGTCGAGATAGGCGCTGTACCTTCCGTTTTCCGGAACAAGGACGAAGCTGCCCTGATCCCAGTAAGTATCGCCGTCGTGGTGTTCCGTGGGATGGCCAACAATATAGGTATCGCCCGATTGCTCCAGCGGAAGTGTCCATCCGAAGAGTCGTAAACCGGCCACTGGTTCAGAACGGATCGATTACGATCAGGTCCCCGGGGGCCAGCAAGATATCGCTGAGCCTGACATCCTTGAGTCTGAGGCCCTTGCCAAGGCCGCCCTGGTCGATGAACAGGGTAACGCGTCCGTCGCTATCCGCGAGCTTCGAGCTGGCGATCGACTTGCCATTCACCAGGGAAACGGTTGTCGGAATCCAATCGAGTGGGCGTTCGATCCTCCGAATCGTCCCATATTCGCGGCTGAATGCCTCGATGCTCATCCATGCTGGGACCATCACAAGCCGTTCGCTACCGGGATAGCTGACCGACCGGACCAGCACCGGGATACGGATATCGATGTCGTTGAAGCCGGCAACCATCTGCCGTTCCAGGCGACAACCGATCCCATCATTGGCACAAGGCGCAATTTCGCCAATCGCAGGGTCGAGCGGAATATCGGTCCGCGGAGGCCGCATCGCAGCGAGCGGATCGCCGGTTCGCAACAGGTCGAGCCGGGTGTAGCCTTGCAGGAACTCACCCGGCAAGTCGCCCACGTCGCCCTTCCAAATCAGCGCCGCCTGCGCGAAATTGCACTCGGCGGGTGGGCGCTCATTGTCGATCGTTTGATCCGCCTTGGCACAATCGATCGGCGGATTGCCGGGCCTATCCCGGATCCCGAGCAGATCGAAGTCCGCATCCCGGGCCGGGAAAAGGTTTGCAAACCACAATGCCAGCCCGCCGGCGGGCGTAATGGGCTCCGAAACCCAATCCGATCGAGCTTGCTCGGGTTCGGTCGAGCCGGAATCGTTCTCCATGTCCCTGACATCGAGTTCGAGCCCATCCGCGAACTTTTCGAGAAACCGATCGACGAGACACTTGCTCTTCCCCGCCCCGCAATCCGAAGCGGCAATCAGCGCTTCGGAGTAGAATTGCGGCGCAAGCGGGGTCGGCGGATCCGTCTCGGCAGGGGTATGCAGCTCGGCAGTGCTGAAAAGATGGCGCACAGTAACAAGATCGCCGCGCGCCCAAAGCGGTATTGCAGCAACGTTGTCGCCGCAATCTTGCGCTGCAGGCACACGCCACTGCCAACTTGCCATGGCCGGCGCACGCGTGCGGTCGGTGGCGGAATAGCCGGTCTGGATAACATCCAGTTCCATGCCCTTGAGAATCTTGAAGCGCTTTCGGCTGCGGAATGCCCGGTCGGAATTGAGCACCGCGCCGGCAACGCAATTGTCCGGCATGGCGGTGGGTCTGATGTCTTGGAGTTCGCATTTATCTGCGGCCCCGCGGCATTCCTTGGGCAACGGCAGGTAGGTTTGCGTGGAATATAGCTGGTTGGTGCCTTCAATTGTGCTGGCACAAGCAGACAGCAAAAGTGTCGCAGTTACAAATAAACACAATCGAATCATCTTTGCCCCCAGCACTGGGAAATCTATATCAATTGTGGACACATGCAAAAAGTATATTTATTGACTATCAAGGAAATCGCCAATGAGGTAGGCAATATGGAATGCGATCGCCGTGTAGCCATGCAGTTTGCAGGTTTCGCAGTGGTTGGGCTCTCTTCAAGTTCCGCTGCTGCGCCTCACAATCTTGTTCGGACCGCCGCCGTCATACCCGACATCGCCAAGGCACTCGACGCAAGCGACCAGGCCGTCGCCGGCGCGTTGAGGCGGATCGCCCCGGCAATGGATCCGGTCTGCGCAATTGCTTTCCATGATCCGCAGCGCGGCAGAGACCTCCGCACCCTTGCAGACCGGACGGTGATTGCACGGGTCGTACGAATAGTGGAGCCCTTCGTAGCCCTATACACGCCGGGAGTTCTGCGCCGGCTGGAATCCGGACGGGCCGATTTTCGACGAATTTCCGGATGCATGCTCGGCCCGGTGACGGCAGCGATCTATTCGACGGGATTCACGAGAATGGGTGTCATCGCACGAAGCGAAGGCGCGACTGAACCGTCACGCCGCCTGCTGCTCGATCCTGGCAAGGGCTTGTGTGAGCCGGTCGGATACTCGGAGGTAACGAAATGAAGTGCGCGATTTCCAGCTTTGCCCTGGCTGCGGCGGCGATAGGCCTGCACATCCCTGCGCAGGCGCAATCGCTGGATGTCGTGAGCAGCCCGATTCCGCAGGCATTCACCAATACTTGCCAGTCCTATTCGCTTGCCTTTGCGCTCGCCCGTGCCGGGGTTCCGGGCTACGAACTCGACACGGTCGCAGGCGTCCGTTCCGCTGAAGCACGCGTGCGTTCAGCGATCGAAGGGGCCATTCAGTCTGGTGAGACCGCCTATTCGCATTCGGTCTGGGTCCGTGCCGTTTCTCAGCTGACCTCGAACAATTACCGGCTGATGCGCCGCACCTACTCCTCGGGCGAGGAATTCATGGACGAGGTCGTGCGGAAGACAGGGATTTCGGCAGCGGGAACGCTCGGCTCCACTCTCTCTTACCTCGCCTCGATCACGCCGGTAATGACGTCCTTCACGCGTATCGGAAGCAACAATTACGGCGGACATATCGTCACCATTTTCGGACTGGATCGACCATCGGGGTCAAACAGCAGCGTCCAGCCGAAGCTTTTGCTCCTCAATTCAGCCGTCAAGCGCGGCGGCGGAGGCAACTCGGGAGCGAACTTTGCGCCAGCCTGCAATTCCTCCGACTTGCCGGGGGATCGCACTTATCACGGCGCGCTTTCAATGGAAGATTCCTACACCCTCAAGAGCTATGGCGGCGAGTTCGTGCTGTTCTGGATCGAGAAGAACTAAACTCGCCAAGCGCGCACGCTAGGCCAACCCGCCGCATTGGGCGTTCAACAGTTGGCAACTGCTCGATCCGTACCTTTCTGGGGTCGTCAGTGCTCTTATGTTAATACCAACCTGCATTGATCATGACCCACGGGCCCATTTGCGGCGGCCGATGGTCATGATGCGCCATGGCTGATCGGTGAGCTTGTTCCACGCCTCGCAGCAGTGATCGACGATGTTATCGTGGGAGGTGAACACGCGGTTGGAGAGCCAGTTGTCGCGCATAAACTGCCAGATGTTCTCGACGGGGTTGAGCTCTGGGCACTTGGCTGGCAGCGCGATGATGCTGATGTTGTCGGGCACGATGAGCTTTCCGGTCATGTGCCAACCGGCCTGATCCATCAGCACGACCGCGTGAGCGCCGGGGGCGACGGCGAGGGAGATTTCGGCAAGATGCAGGGACATCATCTCTGTATTGCAGAAGGGCAGAACAAGGCCGGCACCCTTGCCCTGCTCGGGGCAGATCGCGCCGAAGATGTAGGCCGATTTCGTCCGCTGATCCTTGGGCGCTGATGGCCGGGTCCCGCGTCTGGCCCAGCGCCGCGTGATCTTGTTCTTTTGGCCGATCCGCGCTTCGTCCTGGAACCATATCTCTATGGGCGTGCCCTTGGGGAGGGTTGCTCTGACCTTTGCCAGCTCGGCGGCAAAACCCCCTTTTTGAAGGCCTCCGCGGCGAGTTCGTTCTGGGCATGGTGGCGAGGCCGAGCCGTGAGCTTGACGTAGCCCAGCTTCTTCAGTTCGCGCGACACGGTGCTCACATCGAGCGAAACCGCAAACTCATCATGAAGCCACTGCACCAGATCGATCAGCCGCCAGCGCACGACGCCATGCACCGCCGGGATCGGACCACGCTCGACAACCTCCAGAAGCGCGCGGCGCTGAATATCATTGAGCCGGGATCGAGGACCGGGTGCCTTGCCATCCAGAAGGCCATCCGGGCCACGGGTATTGAACCGGACCACCCAGTCTCGCACGATCTGCAGACCCACCCCGCCGATCCGCGCCGCCGCAGTCCGGCTGCCACCGTCGTAGATCTCGGCCAAGGCTAAAAGCCGCCGCGTCTGGTTCGCGCTCTTCGACGCACGCGCCAATCGCCTCAAGGCAGCGCCATCATAATCATCACGCAAGCCGATCGCTGAACCCATCAAACTACCCTCCAGAACAGGGCGTCATAGATTCAGACTTTCAGGCTCTTGGGAATCCCCATCGTGAGTCAGCGGCCGCACAAGTTGGTATAAGTCCGGTTCGAGCCCCCTCGCCCGGCATTTAGCCCCCTGCCCCGTCACGCCATGACCACTGCCTGACCGCGGCGCCTTGATGGAGACATCGCCCGCTCCCCCGGTCTACCGGCCGACAGATCCTGTTGTAGCAATCCGGACGGAACAACCATGGCCCGGGACTTTACCCGCGAGGAGTTTTGCGCCCTCGTCTGGTCGAAGCCGATGACGTACCTCGCAAAAGAGTTCGGCCTCTCCGATGTCGCCTTGCACAAGGTCTGCCGCAAGCACGCAATCCCGACACCACCGGCCGGATGGTGGGCAAAGAAGGCCGCGGGCAAGCGTGTGGCCATAACACCCCTCCCGCCCTCGCCCGACCCGGGGACCGGGCGGATCACGATTGCGGGCGCCGAGTTGCGGGACGAGCCCGCCCCGCTTACGCTCGCGCGCGAGAACGCCCGTGTGCTTCTGTCGTCTCCGGCCGGCGAACCTGCGATTGCCCCTCACCCCATTGTCGAGCGCACCCTCGCAAGACTGCGCAAGGCCAGACCCTCCTCCGAAAACGGACTCGTATCTGCGAGCGGCCCGGGCCTCGTCGCGGTCGCCATTGCTCCGGCATCGATTGATCGCCTCGAGATTGCGCTCAACGCCATTTTCGCGGCGTTTCGCGCCGTCGGCGGCGACATCGTGCGCGGCGAGACGGCTGCGATGCTCGCCTGCGACAGCGAAAGAATCGCATTCACAATCCGGGAGTCCCTGAAGCGCGAACCCCATGTTCTGACGAAGAAGGAGGAAGCCGAGCAGAAGGCGTCCTGCGGCAACCATTTCACGCCCTACGGCGCGGTGGAGCTCGGATTTGTGGTTGATCTGATCGCCGATACGGCGCTGAGCGCCCTGCTGAAACCGCCCGAGCAATCTAAACACACCATTTGGCTCGCGCCCGACGCTCGCATTGCCGAAGCGGGAGGGCAATGGAGTGCTGCCCTTCAGACCGAGTATCCGGATGCGCTTGAGGGCGGGAGGCAGCTCGTGCGCGCCTGGCCACAATCCAGCCGCAAGGCGTGCGGCGCGCAACGCTCGGTCGCGGCGGCGTCCACATCCGCCCCTGTCTGCCTGCTGATCACAACGTGCCACAAGTCGCGCCGGCGGCCGAGGAAAAATTCGACGCTAGCGTCGCCCGTTTCTTCGACTCTGGTCATGGAATGCGCGGCCGCGATGCCGCATCTTGAAATGTCTCCAACCAATCGTCTGAAGTACAGATGCGCGTTTACCGCCAGCCGTAGACATACTTCGCTCAGATCGAGCGAAATTAGCGTTGCGATTTGTCTGCCCGGATGGCCGGCTGCCGCTATGCTTGTGATCGAACGACAGCAAAGGACCGAATCAGCCGATGGATCTTGAGAACTACAGCGATCGCGACTGGCAGGAGGTGCTTGACGAGTTTCGCTTGTTGGTCGTGCGCGCGGGCTATGCCGAGTGGGATGGCGCGATGGCCGATGCGCTGATCGAAAGCGATGAGAAAGCGATGAGGAAGCCTTCGATCGGCGGACGGACGTCGCCTCCGACATCCCGGAGCTTGACGGACTGAGGCGTTATGTCGCCGCGTTTATGCGCCTTTTGAAGGGTCGAACGGGTGAGGCGCTCGATATGCAGCGTCGTAGCCTCGGCAGTCTGCTGCGCACAACCGAAGGCCGTCCCGTGGCCGATTTTACAGTGTCCTTTGGCGACCGCGGCGAGATACGGCGGCTCGATGAGCACCTCGACGGCAACGCAGCGATGATCGGAGAACTGCGACGTTTCCTTGACGAGCTGTACGGCGAGGACCGCAACTATTGGGACGGAGCCACCGAGGCTGAGGGGGGGGTGATCGCTGATGGCGACGCGCAAGCCTACCACCGGCGCCATCAAGGCCAAGCTCGAAGCCGCTTTCAAATCGCATCTCGGCGTGGATCGTCTAACGGCGGGTCAGTTGCTGGCGAGCGCGACGCTGCAGGATAAGGCGTACGAGCTCCACGCGCTGATCGCCGTGATGCGTGAACTGAAGAACGCGCGCCCCTTCCTCAGCTTCACGCTGGTACACGGAACGTCGGTCACGTTCCGCGCCAAGGGCGGCCCGATCGACCGGACGAACTGGCCCTATATCCGCATCGACGAACACGGCAGTCCGGTTGGTGAGCTGTGGGTGGATATCGAGTGCCTCGCGATCAGTGCCGACAGCGGCGCGAAGGCGCTTACCGGCCATCTTTACGGCAAATGCCATGAGCTCGATATCGTGCTCGTCATGCCCGAAACCGACGGCCGTCCTGATCCGTACGAGATCCTGCTCGGAGTGGAAGCGAAGGACAGACCGTTCACCAAAGCGCTTTTGAAGGAACTGCTCGGCGTACGCCGCGAAATGACGATGCATTGGAAAGAGGAAGCTTACCCGAATCCGTACTGGTTTGTGTGGTGGTCCCCTTCCCTGCCGGCGATGCCGCCTTCAGGATTGGTCGCATATTGTTCGAGCGACACGATTAACAAGTATGCCGCCCCGGCGGACTTTTGGGGCATAAAGATGGAATATCTGCCGCTCTGAGCGTCCGGATTGAAGGCGCGTAGCTGACGTTGGCCTCGATCAGAGGGAACGGCAGCTTGTCGCCAGTCCCATTTCGGAGGCGGCCGGTCCTGGCCCTCCGACACAACGTTCAAACCTGCCCTCGCGAACACTCGTCAGTTCAGAGCGGGCCCGAACAATCGATCGAGTACCGCAGCGGGAATCGCAATCTTCTCGAACCGCGATATCTTCAGCTCGCGCAGATGCGGCCGTTCTCCCTTGCGCCCTTCACTGTCGCCTTTGGTGTGACGAACAACCCGGTCGGAGAGGTCAGGCAGGGGCTCGCCGGGCTCTGCCCCAAACCACTCCCATCCGGTGATGTCGAGCGTGCCCGGATCGTAGCGCATACGCACCACGCAGCCTGACGGCTTGGCGGCGAGCGCAGTGTGGATCGGTACATGGCGGGCCTTGCCGCCGACGATGCTCGCCTTGAGCTGAATATGCCGCATGATCCCACCCACCCACCTCGATCACGATGTCGTAACCGCTGGTGTCGAAGTCGCCGCGCAGGATCTCATAGTGCAACCCGCGCCGCAGCAGGCCTGCGGTCATCTCGGCAAGGAAGCGGTATTCGAGGGTCTGCTCGACCATCTTCGAGCCGTGGGTCTGCAACCGCCAGGTCGATGGCTGCTCCCCTTCACTGCTGTCTTCTGGCTCCACCAGTCGCTCCTATGTCCACTCGGGGCGACGGCCGAAGCCGGGTGTTGGAAACCTGTCGCTAGGATCAGGCGCATGCGCCTTTACCGTTGCCGGCTGGACATGCGCGCATGCCACCCGGCCGATATCTCGACCGAGCGTCTAGCGATGGGGTTTCCACGCCCGGCTTTCACGGGAAGCGGGGCCACTTTGCTCGACTGTCTGCCGCAGGCAAGTTCATTCTTTCGCGGGAGCCCGACAAAGGACTGGACTTCCCTTCGGAACAGAGCGCCATTGGACGGGCTCCACCGGCGCCCCGATCGCCGGCAGCGCCCCGCAGGTACCATGCTTTTCGGGGCTGTGAGCAGTGCGGCGAACCGCCGCGCTGACACAGGAGCATCGAAATGACGAAAACTGAAAACACCGCTGCCGCCAAGCCGCGCACGGCCCGCACCGCAGGAACTGCGGCGAAGACGACCAGGGCAGCGGCCACACCGAAAGCGAAGGCACTCTCGAAGGGCGATACGCTGGTCGCAATGCTGTCGAAGCCGGCGGGCGCGACCATCGCCGCGATGATGGAGGCTACCGGCTGGCAGCAACACTCCGTCCGCGGCTTCCTCGCCGGAACGGTGCGCAAGAAGCTCAGTCACGAACTGGTGTCGCAGAAGGAAGACGCCGGCCGGGTCTATCGTATCATTGCCGGGAAGGCGGCCTCGTGAACATCGCCCGGGAACTCGCGGCGATCGCCGCCGAAGACCTCCCGGCCCTGCGCGCGCGGTGGCAGCGGCAATATGGCCCGCCACCGCGCCTGCGCTCGGCCGCGCTCCTTCGGCTGGTACTGGCATGGCGCATCCAGGCGGACAGCTGCGGCGGTCTCGATGCCGCCACCCGCAAGCAGATCAGGGGGGGCGCGACCGGTCCGGAGAGTGTGCTCGCAGCCGGCAGCATCCTGACCCGCGAGTGGCAGGGAGCCGTGTACCGGGTCGAGATCGCGGACAAGGGGTTCATCCATGACGGGCGGCACTGGAAGAGCCTGTCGCAGATCGCCCGCCACATCACCGGCACCCGCTGGAACGGTCCGCGCTTCTTCGGCCTGAGGGATCCAGCATGAACAGGCTGCGCTGCGCGATCTACACCCGCAAGAGCTCGGAGGAAGGGCTTGAACAGGACTTCAACAGCCTTGATGCGCAGCGCGAGGCCTGCCTCGCCTATATCGCCTCGCAGAAGAGCGAAGGGTGGGTCGCCCTGCCGGCACAGTATGACGATGGCGGCTGGTCCGGTGGCAACATGGACCGGCCCGGTCTGGCCCGTCTGCTCGCCGACATTGAGGCAGGCCGGGTTGATGTCGTGGTGGTCTACAAGGTCGACCGCTTGACCCGCTCGCTCTCGGACTTCGCCCGGATCGTCGAGACGTTCGATCGCAGGGAGGTATCATTCGTCTCGGTCACCCAGGCGTTCAATACGACCTCCTCGATGGGCAGGCTTACCCTCAACGTGCTGCTCTCGTTTGCGCAGTTCGAGCGCGAGGTCACCGGCGAACGTATTCGCGACAAGATCGCCGCCTCGAAGGCAAAGGGTATGTGGATGGGCGGCCTGCCGCCACTGGGCTACCAACCGGATAACCGCAGCCTGAAGATCATAGAAGGCGAGGCAGAGCTCGTCCGCTCGATCTTCACCCGCTATCTCGAACTTGGCTCGGTCCATGTCCTTCAGCAGCAGCTCGAAGCCGAAGGTGTGCGTTCGCGGCAATGGACGACATCGCGCGGCACTGTCCGGGGCGGCACGATCCTTAACCGCGGGCAGATCTTCCATATCCTGCGCAACTGCATCTATGTCGGCGAGATCAGGCATCGCGACCGGACATATCCCGGCCAGCACGAGGCAATCATCGAGCGCGAGCTGTTCGATGCGGTGCAGGCCATGCTCGATGCAAAGATCCACCGGCGAAAGGCTGCCCTGACGCAGGCCGCTCCGCTCACCGGGCTGCTGTTCGATGCGGCCGGCAACCGCATGTCGCCGGTGCATGCACGCGGGCGCTGGGGGGTGAGCTACCGCTACTACAACTCCGCCCCGCTGCAGCAGGGACGCTCAGCGCCCGCAGGTACGCTGCGGCGCATTCCTGCCAAACCGGTCGAGGAGCTTGTACTCGAACGCCTGCGGCTCTGGTCAGGCGAACCGCATGCCGGTTGGGAGCGGTTCCTGCCCCACCTCACCCGGGTCGAGGTTCATCCCCGATCGGCAGTGATCGATCTCACCTGTCCGGCCAACGCCTGCTGGCATGAGCGGATTGATGCAGCCGACAGGGTCGAGACACTCACTACCGACGAACTGCGCATCACCATCACCGCCGCGGTCCGTCCGCGCGGCGGGCGCCGCTCGGTCATCAACGCAACCGGCGCTGCGCGCGCCCGGCCCGACCAGACCCTGATCTCCGGCCTGCGCCGCGCGCACGCCATCCTTGAGGAGCATGCGGTCCATCACCTCCCACGGGTTCCCCACCTTGCCGACGCACGCGGGATCGATGATCCCTGGAACCGCAGGCTGATGCAGCTCGCTTTCCTTGCCCCCGACATCCAGCAGGCGATCCTTGCCGGCCACCAGCCGGCCGGCGTCACCCTGGCCGAGCTCATGGCCGAAGGCTTTCCGCTCGCATGGGACGCGCAGCGCGACAGGTTCGGGTTTGCATTGCACCTGCACAGATAACAGGTCCTGCAACATTCCTGATCTGACCCTGATCAGGTCGTGATACCTGCGTGATCCAACCGTGATCAGGTCCTGATATTTGCCTGTTATCTTTGCGGTGGCCGGAAACACCAGATTGCGCCCGCTGCTCGCCACCCCGCAGAATTGCTGGAGTTGTGGCCAGGACCGGCGAATCCGGATGCGGAAACATCTGTTCGAAAAAACTGATAACAGGTGGCAAAGGGTGTGTGGGCCAAGGGTCGCAGAGACCGGAAGCGAAAACCGGGGCCTTCCGGCCGATCCATCGGGCAGGGGCACACAGATGCTCGCGCAGGCGCGCGCAGAACCGCGCGGTTCTGGCGCGAGTTCAGAGAATACCCAATAATATCAATGGCTTGTGGCGGAGAGGGTGGGATTCGAACCCACGGTACGGTTGCCCGTACACCGCATTTCGAGTGCGGCGCATTCGACCTCTCTGCCACCTCTCCGTATCGGGTGTTCTGGGCGCGGCGGATGCGCGCCCGAGGGCCGGGAAGCGCGCGGTTAGCCGAAGGCTCGGCACTTGCCAAGCCCCAAACCGTTACAAATGCGGGGACGCCCGCAAAGGGCCGCTTGTTTCGCCTTCCCGGCAAACTATATTCACAGCCATGGATCGTGCCCATTTCTTTTCTGCCCAGGCCGGCCGCCGAATCGACGCCCCCCTTCATGCCGAAGCCCGTTTCGCCATCGGCGACGTGGTGAAGCACAAGCTGTTCGATTTCCGCGGCGTAGTTTTCGATATCGACCCCGTCTTCGCCAATAGCGAGGAATGGTACGAGGCCATCCCCAAGGACATGCGTCCACGCCGGGATCAGCCCTTTTACCACCTGCTCGCAGAGAATGACGATTCGTCCTATGTCGCCTATGTCAGCCAGCAGAACCTGATGGCCGACAGCGAAGGCGGCCCGGTGGATCACCCCAGCGTAGCCCAGCTGTTCGACGATTTCGCCGAAGGCCGCTATCGCCTGCGCCGCCGCCTGACGCACTGATCGTTCCCGCTGGTACCTCCGCGCCACTGGCCCGGAGGCTTTCCGCGATTGCCCTGCCCTGCAGCATTGGGCATCAGGTAGCGATGGACGATCCCTATCTGCCAGATCCGCTCAATGCCTTGCTGCGGCAGGAATTGCAGCCCGGAGAGCGCATATTGTGGCAGGGCCGCCCGCTCGGCCGCTTCCGGCCTGCCTCGCTTGTCATGTGGCTTTTCGCCATTCCCTGGACGGCCTTTGCCCTGTTCTGGACCGGCATGGCCTGGACGGCGACTCAGGCTGTGCCCGACGCCGGCGGCTGGGGACTGATCGACTGGGTGTTCCCCCTGTTCGGCCTGCCCTTCGTTCTGGTGGGCTTCGGAATGCTGGCCTCGCCCTTTCTCGCCCCGCTACGCGCGCGGCGCACTCTGTTCGCCATTACCGACCAGCGTGTGCTGCGGCTGCAGAAGGCAGGCAAGCTGGATGTGCAGAGCCTGCCCGTAAGCCGCGTGGGCGGCCTGCAGCGCACCGAATCGCGGGATGGTTCGGGCACCTTGCGGATCGAACTGGCTGACCGGGCGCCCGGCGATGCGCGGAGCGGCTCTTTCGAACTGCCAGACATTCCCAATGTCCGTATGGTCGAGAGCCGGCTGCGCGAGGCAATGGATCGGGCGGCGCGGCCCACCTTCTGAAACAGATTTCCATTCGGACCGTTCGGGCCGAGACATAGGCGGCAGCGCGCCATAAGCAGGGCGGATGAAACGCCATTTCCGCCTGCCCGGCCTGATCGCGCTTTGCTGCCTTGCCGCCGCCTGCAACAGCGAGGTGCGACAGGCCGAGGATGCCGTGCGCCGCGCGATGAAAGACCCGGATGCCACGCAATTCCGCGAAGTTTCCGCCTGTCCTGACGATCCCGCGCTGATCCGCGGGGAATATAATTCAAAGAACGGCTATGGCGCCTATGTCGGCTTCCAGCCCTTCTACCATGCGGCAGATACCGGCGTAGTGCTGCTTTCGGACGATCAGTTCAGCACCATGACCAGCCGCTGCTACGGCACGGATGCAGCCGGCGGCATCGATATCGATTCGCCGGTGGACGAGACGCACAGCGCGCCCGCGCCCCTGCCGCTGGCGGCCGATTACGAAGCTCCGCCGGAACCCGCGGGAACGCCGCGCTGCCTGGGCGATTACTGCCCCTGCGACACTGCAGACCCGGATTACGGCGGCGCTGACGAGACGCTGTGCCAGAGCATGAAGCACGGCGAGGATGTGGACGATACGATGCTGTCCGCAGGCGCAACCATGCGCGATGTCCGGCGCCAGATAAGGACCTTCGACGGGGGCGGTTCCTGACCGGCCCGGCTCAGCTTTTCAGCTTCCACCCGCTCTTCAGCACGCGGTAGCAGATGAAGCCGAAGAGGAGGTTGAACAGGCCCAGCCCCACAGCCGCGCCCAGCACGGCCTGATTGGTATTGCCGATGTCGCTGGCGCCCAGAAAGCCGAAGCGGAAGCCCGAGATCACGTAGAAGAACGGATTGGCGCGGCTCACCGCCTGGAAGGCGGGGGCAAGGTTGTGGATCACGTAGAACGTGCCCGACAGCAGCGAGAGCGGCTGGATCACGAAATTGGTAACCGCCGCGGCATGATCGAACTTGTCGGCCCACAACGATGTCATCAGCCCCATCAGCGCCAGCAGCATCGATCCCATCAGGCCGAACCACACGATCGCCCAGGGATGCGCGGCATGCAGTGTGACTCCCGGCCACAGCAGCATGGCGGCCGCCACCGCAAGGCCCACCATGATCGCGCGCGTCATTGCCGCGCCGACGATGCCGATCATCAATTCCCCTTCGGAAAGCGGCGGCATCAGGTAATCGACGATGGTGCCCTGCATCTTGCCGCCCAGCAGCGAGAAGCTGGAATTGGCGAAGGCATTCTGCATCATGCCCATCATGATCAGGCCCGGCGCGACGAAGCTGGCGAAGGGCACGCCCAGCACTTCACGCCCGCCGCGGCCCAGTGCAACGGTGAAAATCACCAGAAACAGCAAGGTTGTTACCGCCGGGGCCCAGACAGTCTGGGTCTGGACCTTGAGAAAACGGCGGACCTCCTTCATATAGAGAGTCCACAGCCCGATGCGGTTCAATCCGCCGATCACGG